>JAXGRO010000019.1:0-29421 GCA_040765825.1 Methanomassiliicoccales archaeon | reverse complement strand
TTCAGCGATCAGCTGGGATGGCTGTCCGAGGCGGGCTTCTCCAAGGTGGACGTGGTCTGGAAGGACCACATGGGCGCGGTGGTCTGGGCCAGGAAATGAAGGTTAATCCGCTCAACGGACCCTCGGCGGCCGCGCTTCCGCAGGCAGGGGGCACAGGCACACTCGCCCAAATCATGATCATCGCCGAAAAGCCGGGCCTTGATGTGGACCTAAATGAGCCCACGGACGGTCATACCGGCCCACAGTCTCAAATCATCAGCGAGCGGGCGTCCTCAAGGCGCTCGCCCAGGTAGGCGCAGGCGTCCTCCACTCCCCGATTGTAGAACGTCGGAGCGATCTCTTTCACGATCATGTCCAGCAGAAAGCCGCTGGCCAGCTCTCCTATCTCCTCCTCCCTCTGCTGACGGAAGAAGTGCTGGATCGCTCTCTTCATATCCCCGATCTCTTCCTTGTCCAGCTTGATCCGGTCGTCCCTTGCCATATTCCACCTTGTCCCGGGACGGCGATGATGGCTATATCGATTTTCCGCGGGTCACTTCAGGGACGGGAGCAGCGTCTTGACGTACTCCTTGGCCTCGTCCTGGCCCTTGGGGGTAAGGGGCCCCTTCATCCCGGCCACCCCGATATGCAGCACCTCTTCCCGGACGTTCAGTCCCTCGGCCTTGGCCAGGTCCCGCAGCTTGGCCGCGGCCCCCTTGGCGGACAGTTCCCTGCTCCGTACGGCCATATCCTCCGGTACGCCCATCATGGTGTCGAACATCACTATGGGCTGGTCCTTCCAGCCCATGGCCTTGAGGTTCTTGGCGAAATCCCTGGCCGGCGAGGTCATCTTGAACCACCTGGTCGGGGATCCCAGGAACAGGATGTCCCCCTCCAGGGCCGGCCGCCCGTTCTCCTTGATGTTCATGAGGGTGACCTCGTTCCCCTCGGCCCTCAACTGCTCCGCGAGGGCCTCGGCCACCTGCTTAGTGCAACCATACACGCTATCGTAACAAACAATGCCTTTCATCGCAGGACCCTCCCTTAGGTCCGTGATGACTAGGTCTTAAGGGATGTTAAATGTAACTGTGCGCCGTCGTAGTCCGGACATTACCAAAGAAAAGGACCTGTAAGGTTCCGTGGTCACATCAGCACTTGACATGCATTATGGCCACGAAATCCTGTTCCTTGCCCTCATTGATGATCTGGATCGCATCCTGGGTGGTCTTGGCCACATAATCGAAGGACTTCATAAACTCCTTCGCTCCGAGGGTCAGGTCCATCATCCCCTTGTAACCGCACCCTATGATCACCTTCTTGGGCTTCTCCTGTTTCAGGAAATCCAGCTCCGCCTCGGAGAGGGGAATGTGGAAACCGTACTTGTAGGGGATGGAGAGCTCCTCGAAGCGCTCGGTCACACTGCCGTCCCTGTGAATTATCACGTCCATCTCGTACCTCTCGCCGTTCACGCTGATCCAGTGATAGTATCCATCCAGTGTCATGCGGGGCTTGTCTGCTTCCATGATTCATCCTCTTCCGTTGTTACACGAAAGCCATCTCTTCCGTTATAACCCTATCGCTCTTGGTCCAGAAAACAAAAAAATTGTTTGAGGAAAGGGGTTTGAAGGGAGCTGATCAGAGGCCCAGCCACTGATCGACCTGGTCGCGGTTGGCGTCTATCCACTTCTGGGCCGCTTCCACCTCGTCCATTCCGCCGGCTATGTCGGCCATGATGGACTGGATGTCATCCTGGGTCCAGTTGAACCGCTCCAGGATGGCGTAGGCCTCAGGGTTGTCCTGCTGGAAACCCTCGCGGGCCAGGGAGTGCACGTACTCCTCCTCACCGAAGACACCCAGCGGGTCGGCCAGGTACTTCAGGTCCCACTCGGCGAAGGCCCAGTGGGGGGACCACAGGGTGACCACGATGAACTCATCGTCCTCGTAGGCCGCGGTAAGCTCGGCGAGCATGCCCGCGCTGCTACTGGCCAGAAGGTCGAACCCCAGGTCGTACTGGTCGATGGCGTCCTGGGTATTGGTCATCATTCCCGCGCCGGGGTCGATGCCCACTATCCTGTCCTGGAACTCGCTAGAGTAGTTGGCCAGGTCGTAGATGCTGTTCACGTCCTCCAGGTACTGGGGCACCACCAGTCCGATGGCGCATCCCTCGAGGTTGACTCCCACATCATCTATGTTATCGCCATAGACGTCCCAGTAGTTGGCCTGTGTGGCGGGCAGCCAGGCGGACACGCTGATGTCCAGGTCGCCGCTGGCCAGGGATTCGTACATGATACCGGCGTCAACGTTAACCATATCCACTTCGAAACCGGCCTCCTCGAGCACCAGGGTCATCACGTTGGTCGCGGCGATCTCGCCCTCCCAAAGGACGTATCCGAACTGGATCGGTTCGCTCTCATCCTCTCCGTCGCCGCCCATCCAAAGTACCGCTACCGCGGCCACTACGATTATGGCGACTACGGCTATGGCGCCGATCATCATCTTCTTCTGTTTCTTATCCATTCTTTATCACCTTCTATCACTCAGGGCCGACGACAGGTCGCCGGCCCTTTCGTTCTCAGTTATCCTAATTTCTTGCTTCCCAGGCTCTGGGTTATCCTATCCAGTATTATGGCCAGGAGAACCACGGCCAATCCGGCCTCGAAGCCCAGGGCCACGTCCACCCTCTGGATCGCTATCAGCACGTTCCTTCCGAGGCCCGCCGCACCGATCATGGAGGCGATGACCACCATGGACAGCGAGAGCATGATGCACTGGTTGATCCCGGCCATGATGGTCGGCCGGGCCATGGGCATCTCCACCTTGGTCAGCTTCTGCAGCCAGGTGGTCCCGAAGGAGTCCGATACCTCCTTCAGCTCCTTGGGCACCTCCCTTATCCCCAGGTCGGTGAAGCGCACCACCGGGGGCAGGGCGAATATCACCGTGGCGATAATGCCCGGAACGTTGCCCAGGCGGAACAGTATGACCACCGGGATCAGGTAGACGAAGGAGGGCATGGTCTGCATGAAGTCCAGGATGACCTTCATGCCCTTGTTGATCCAATCGTTCTTGGCGCTCAGTATCCCGAGCGGGATGCCGGTGACCAGTGAAATGACGGCCGCTACGACCACCAGGGTCAGGGTCATCATGGACAGCTCCCACAGGCCCATGTTCCAGATCACCAGGAGGGCCACTCCGATCAATCCCGATAGCACGATCTTCCTGGTGACCAGGAGGGAGAAGATGCATATGGCCAGGATCATGGCCAGGTCCGGAAGGCTGGTCAGAAGGTCCTGGGTGGCGTTCATCAGGCCGTTCAGGAGGCTGTAGATGAAGTCCAGGAGGGGTTCCAGGTTGTCCTTGACCACATCGACGAAGCCCTCGGCATACTCTCCCCAGGGGATCTTATCGACCATCAGTTACCACCTCCGTGATGGTGCAGGTATGGAAGCACGTTCCCCGGGACGATCATGCCCTTCAGCTTCCCCTCCTCATTGATCACCGGGATCGGATAATCGGTCACGATTAGCACGGACACCAGTTCGTCCAGGGATGTCTCCGGGTTAACGGTGCGTATCTCCGTCTGGGCCGCCTCCATTATCTTGGTCTTTCCATCCTTGACCGCCTTCAGGGCGTCATCCGCGTAGAGCAGGCCCATGAAGCGGCGGTCCCGGTCTATCACCGGAACGTTGGGCAGGTTGGAGTCCCTCATGATGACCAGGGCGGTCCTCAGTCCCTGCCCGATGGTCACGGTCTGCTCCGGCTTCATCATGATGTTCTGACAGGTCAGCACCTTGTCCCGGTCCACGCCGTCCACGAAGCGGGAGACGAAGTCGTCAGCGGGGTCGGTCAGGATCTCCTCGGCCGTGCCGATCTGCACTATCCGCCCATCGTTCATCAGGGCGATGCGGTCGCCCAACCTCAGGGCCTCCTCCAGGTCGTGGGTGACGAAGATTATGGTCTTGCGCATCCTCTGCTGGAGCTCCAGGAGCTCGTCCTGCATGTCCTTCCTGATCAGGGGGTCCAGCGCGCTGAAGGCCTCGTCCATGAGCAGTATGTCCGCGTCGGTGGCCAAGGCCCTGGCCAGCCCCACCCGCTGCTTCATGCCGCCGCTCAGCTGGGAGGGGAACATGCCCTCATAGCCCTTCAAGCCCACGTTCTCGATGGCCCTCATGGCCGCGGCGACCCGCTTCTCATGGTCCACCCCCTGCACCTCGAGGCCGAAGGCCACGTTGTCGAGCACCGAACGGTGAGGCAGCAGGGCGAAGTTCTGGAACACCATGCCGATGCGGTGCTTACGGAACTCCCTGAGCTGGTTGCGGTCCATCTTCAGGACGTCCTTGCCGTCAATGATGACCTCCCCGGCGGTCGGTTCCACCAGGCGGTTCAGGCAGCGCTCCAGGGTCGACTTTCCGCTTCCGGAGAGCCCCATGAGCACGAACAGCTCCCCCTGCTTGACGCTGAAGTTGATGTCGTACAGGCCGACGGTGGCCCCGGTGGCCTTCAGGATCTCATCCTTGGTCGAACCGGACGCCATCGATCTCAGCACCCTTTCCGGGCTGTGGGAGTTGAACACCTTGGACAAACCCTTCACCACGATCTTCTCTTCCCCTTCCTCGGCCGTCCCGGCCTGAGGGATGTCCTCAGGGTCCTTGCGGTTGAGGCTTATGAAGAACTCCTGCAGGGAGTTCCTCACCGGGGAGGTGAGGACGTGCAACCCCTGGTCAAGTTTGTCCTCGACCCGGCCCACTCCTCTTTTCACAACACCGATCCGCCCCTTCATGGAGCGCTTCGGCAGGTCCGCCTCCTTTTCCTTAAACACAGATGATACGCTCAAATCAAACACCAATTATATACTACGGATAAAAATATATCCGAAATTTAGTAATCGCAATTGTCTTAAAAAAGCCCATCATAAATATAATTTTCCCATGTGATTAGCATGATAATCAAATATTAAAATATAGTAAATAAAAGTATTATATGGCATTAATGAACGTGTTGGCAATGACCCTAATTACTTCTGCAAAATACAAATACAGAAAATATAGTAAATATAATAAAATATGAAATAAAAAAGGTTTGAAATTGCTCAGGAGGTGGCCTTCACCCGCTGCTCCTGGGTCATGGCCGCAAGTTCCTTCACCCTCTTCAGTTCCAGCTTGAGGCCCTTGGCAACCCGCTTTCCGTAGTCCTGGTCCGCCAGGAAGAACAGGGCGGCCTGCCGGTACTGTATGCGCTCCTCCGCGCCACCGAGATGCCCCACGATGTTGCTGATCAGATGCTTGCGGTCCTCGTCGCTCATGACCTTCGAGTACAGGGTTCCGGCCTGCACGAAGTCAGAATTGGGGTGGTCATGGCGCTGCCGTGCGGCCTTCCCCTTGAGCTCGAACGGGGGTTCCGCGGCCCAGAGGTCCGGAGTTGGACCATTGAAGGTGTTGGGGTAGTAGTTCGGACCGCCTCCCCCGTTCTCCCCGGTGTTCATGGGGCCGTCCCTCTGATAGTTGTTGGCGGCGGTCCCCTTCGCTTGGTTCACCGGAATGAGGTGATAGTTCGCCCCCAGGCGGTGGCGGTGGGTGTCGTGATAGGAGAACAGCCGGCCCTGGAGCAGCTTGTCCGGGGAAGCGGCTATGCCCGGCACGAAGTTGGCCGGCGAGAAGGCCGACTGCTCCACCTCCGCGAAGTAGTTATCCGGGTTGCGGTTCAGGACCATCCTTCCGAGGGTCATCGGCGGAACGATCCCCGTGCAGCCACACCTTGGTTATATCGAACAGGTCGAAGCGAGAACTTCTCCGCCTGCTCCGGGGTCATGATCGCACCTCCACCTTCCGGGACAAATCGCGCCGCCCTCCCTTCTTCTTCTTCGGTGGCGTGATGAGGATCCCTCCATCTGCTTTTCCTCCGCCTCCGCGGCGAGGTGAGGTTCTTGATGCCCTGCTCGGTCTTGAAATGCAGCTTGGTCCATTAGTGTTGCCCCTTCTCATTGTACCACTTGTAGGTATGGCTGGTATACCCGTTCATGTTCCGGTAGGTGGCCGGGGGTGCGGTTGGAGGTGGTATATGGTGACCTGATGCATGGATGGACTCGGGGTCGGCGACCCCAAACGCCTGTTGGGTCCTTGAGGGTTGGTGGCCGGGTTGCGCTTCTGGGTGTATGAAGTCGGGGAACTTGATGGCGTCGATGAAGAACACCGGAGTGTTGTTCCCGACCATGTCATAGTTGCCGTCCTCGGTGTAGAACTTTACCGCGAACCCCCTGGGATCCCTTTCCGAATCCGCAGAACCCTTCTCCCTCTGCGGTGAAGCGTGCGAACATCGGTCCTCTTGCCCGCTTTACTTGTTAAGGAACTTGGCCTTGGTGTACTTGGTCACGTCCGCGGTTACCTCGAAGTCCGCTCCTTTGGACCACCCTTCAGGTATCTCGCCGGTAACTTTCGATGGTGCACATCCTGAATTAGCGTGGGACCGTTCCGACCGGCTGTCACGGTTCTCGTTCGTCATCAACAGGCTTTCCAGTTCTCGGTCAGCGTCCGTTTAGGGCGAGCTTCTTAACCATGTTGATAATGTTCATGCGGGTAGATATTGATTGCTGAGCTCGAACCAGGAGGAACGCATCCCCCCTCATCTTCGCCATTCCTGTACCCAAAACGCCGATGCAGGGTGCTTAATATAAATAGTAGTAACTACTTTGCTAATTCCGTGGCAAGGGTCAGCTGATCTTTGTTTACACAAATAGGTAGATTAGTAATGTACGGAAGACAGAGGTCGGGCGGATACAACCGCCCTAGAAACGACGGGCCCCGCGAGATGCACGATGTAGTTTGTTCCGACTGCGGAGCAAAAACCCAGGTTCCTTTCAAACCGACTGAGGGCAGGCCTGTTTACTGCAGGGACTGCTTCCAGAAGCACAAGCCGAAGGACAGGTTCTAAACCTGAATTAAAACCAACAAACCACTTCCTTTTTCCTTAACCGGTTTTTCACATCAACTTGCTGACGTAGTGCTGGGTCATCTGTTCCTGGTCCATGCCGACCTTCCTTTCAGCCATTTCCATCAGCGGTTCCCACAGGGAGCGCAGGACGGCCAGCCTCCTTTCGAGCTCCTTTTCGTCGAAGGCCTTGGTGATCATGGCCTCGGAGATGGCTGCATCGATACCATCGGGCAGCTCCGCCAACTCCTGTAAATATTCCAGCTTCCACTTGGCCGGAGGGACGAACTGCCGGTTCAGGGCGAACAGCAGGTCCATCACCAGCCCGATCCCGAAGTCCAGACAGTGATGCGCTGCCCGCATATCCCCCCGCTCCCTCCAGACCTCGGGAAGGGATAGGTACCCATCTCCAGGGAAGATGTACCACTGGAGGAGCATGACCTGCAGGACCGTCCGGTCCTTCCAATCCGTTTCGGACATGTGAACTATGTCCCGGATAAGCGCGTCCGCACGACCCTCGCGGTCGTAGGCCAGGCGGCAGTGCGAAAGGTCCCAGCGGAATATCTCGTTCCGCTCGTGCGCGGTGAAATGTTCGAGCGTGTGGACCTCCAGGTCGATATCCAGGCGGCCCTCGGAGGAATCCTTCACGAACGAGGCGATCCCATCCCGGGCCTGTCGGCTCTCCTCGTATAGCAGGGCGATGATGTCCAGATCGGAGAAGCGATCCATCCTTCCCCTGGCCAGACCTCCGATGTAGATGACCGCCGCGACCTCCGGCGTTCCCTTGAGGCGCGCGGTCAGAGCATCGGCCGTCTCCGTTGCCCGCCTGGTCCACTCGACGTCCCCCTGCCACATGGGTCCCAGGAGGTCCATTGCGACTAATATCGCTTTCCATCGGCCCGCCCTGCCCTTGGAAATCATATTATAACCCAGTGAAAAATATTAATCATAACAGGTGGGGAGCATGCCTGTTAATGGAGGTTAGATTATGGTCTTGAAAAAAGAAATCGCATTATTGGTCGTGGTCGCGATGCTTCTTACCATCGTCGCGGCCATGGCCGGAGGGACGGTTAGGGCGGCGGAGCCTGAACCGGAATGGGTGGCCGGAGCGCCCCTGGCCTATCCCATATACCTGGCGGCCTGGGTGCAGGACGCGGACAACAACATGTACATCTTCGGAGGGAGGTCCAGCCTGACCAGCCCCGAGACGATCAATGCCAGCCGATACGATCTGGACACTGGCCAGCACGTGCGTTTGGCCAGCATGCCCCAGGGCGTCTCCGGCGCCGGGGCGGCCATCGGCGATGACGGCAGGATATTCGTCATAGGCGGCCGGAACGCCTCCGATCCCGCCGTGTACCTGGACCTGGTGCAGATATACGATCCGGCCACTGACAGCTGGGAGATGGGCGCCCCCATGCCCGAAGGGGCGACCGTGTTGAACGCATTGTCCATGTCGGACGGCCTCATCTACGTTATCGGAGGGACGAATTTCGGCGGAGTGACCGGGAACGTGCAGATATACGACCCGGCTGCCGACAGCTGGTCCTTGGGATCGGACATGGTGGTCCCCTGCTACGCTGGCTCCGCCATTGATACCGGCGGTTCCATCCTATATCTGGGCGGTTCCAATCCCGATTTCATCACCACGTATCAGCACGTCCTGGTCTACAATCAGGGGGACGACTGGTGGTGGACCCAGTCCATGGAGCTTCCGGAGAAGATCGCCTCGGCCAGCTCCATAGTGGCCCAGGACCTCATGGTCTACATCACCGGCGGCGGGCGCGGTGACAGCGCCTACGGCACCAACTGGGGGGGCGTGACCGGCTGCTACGCCCTGGACCTGTCCACCGGGGACTTCCTGGAACTGCCCGAGATGTCCGTGGGCCGCAAGTACCACATGGCCGGGACAGATTCCCAGGGCAACATCGTGGTGCTGGGGGGGCACACCTATGATTCCTCGATTGGATACTTCACCACCACCTCGGTGGAGAAGCTGAGGGTGATGGACCTGCAGGTAGACTCCGCAGACGAGGTCGGGAGCGGGGAGGTGCTCACGGTCAAGCTGGACCTCAACCTGGCCTTCGCCCCCTACGAAATGATGGAGATCAGCGTCCGCCTGAAGAGCTCAGACGGGGCTTTCGTGGAGCATTACATGCTGAGGGGCTATGTCGCGGAAGGCTCTCCGGCCTACTGCCGCCTTTCGATACCGCAGGACCTTCCCAGCGGGGATTACGTGGCCGAGTTCTACAAGGTGTACCCCTACAACTACTGGGGCAGCCGATACATGTACCTGACGGACGTGGAGTTCTCCGTGGTCCACCAGCCCTCGATCGGCGAGCGGATGGATTCCCAGCAGGGGGCCATCGACGCCCTGCAGGACCAGGTCGAGGGGCTGCAGGAGGACCTGTCCGCGGCCGACGACAAGCTGGATTCCATGGCCACCAACCTGCTTTTGGTGATGGTCCTGGCCATGATCGCGGTGATCATGGCCGTGGTGGTGCTGTTCGTGTCCCTCAGAAGGAAGCCCTAGTGCGGCCCAAACCCCTTCCCGTCACCTTTTTCCGTTCTCCACCAGGTCCAGGCACTTCCGGTAGGCGTCCTCGATCACCTTGGTGCTCACAAACTCCGGCTCAAGCTCCAGCTCTCGGAACTTGAACTCCTGCCCGAACTCCCTGGCCCGGTCCCTCCACCCTTCGTCGCATCCCAGGCCGGTGTCTATCAGCAGCATGCGGTTGTACCCGGCCATCTCGAAGAGCATCCTGAGCATCTCCAGGTCCCCGTACTCCGTGCCGCGGGCCATCTCCATCTTGTTTATCAGCAGCTTCCAGTTGTCCGCCCAGGCCGGGGTCAGGTAGAACACCCCCGCGTAGCGTCTGAGCAGCCTCAGGTATCCGTCGGTGCCCCCCAGGGGCACGGCTATGCAGTCGTCCACGATCCGCCCCTGATCGTCGGTGAGGATGACCACGGGCGTCTGGACGCCCTCGAACAGCACGTTCATGTCCTTGAAGGCGTTGCCGCAGAGGCCGTAGAAGAGCAGAATGGTCGCGCAATGCCCGTCCAGGACCCGGGCCGTCCTGGCCACCTCCTTCCCCAGCTCCTTGGGCTCCTCGTGCAATCCCATGGATTTCATCCAGATGAGCACGGAACGGCCGTCGCTCTCCTCCAGCGAGGCGAGGTCCGATTCGTTCAGCAAACTAATGGAAAGCCCCTTCATCCGCATCTTGCGGACCAGGCTGGCCGAGTGCTCGTCCTCCACCACGAAGATGTCCGCCAGCCCGCGGTCCCTGCTCAGCAGGTAGACTATCTCGTCCTCCAGCACCGGGCATCCCACGATGGCCAGCCTGCGGTCGCCAGCCATCAGATCCCCCGGTCCTTCTCGATGGCGCCCCTGACCCCGGAGAGCCCGCCGGCGATGGACGCCTCCATGGCCTCCACCCTCCTCTGCAGGTCCCGGAGCAGCGCGCTCTGGACCCTCAATTCCTCCAGCATCCTCTCCAGGAGTATCTCCTCTTTGGCTTCCATCGGTCCTTGGAAGAGTTCGCATTCGCCAAATAGTTTGCGAGTCCCTTCGCCGAATCATTATTATGCTGCCTAGGGTCATGCTATGAACGGTGGTCGCTTGGACGTCGTATTCATGGGAACCAACGGCTGGTACGATACGGAGACAGGGAACACCCTGAGCATACTGGTCCGCTCCAAGGAGATGAACGTGGTGCTGGACGCCGGCGGCGGGCTGCACAAGCTCGACCGCTACGCCGACCTCGCCAAGCCCACCGTCATCATGCTGTCGCACCATCACCTGGACCATCTGATCGGCTTCCATCAGCTGGTGCGCTTCCGCTTCCAGGACCGGGTCACCGTGGTGGGGATCATGGGCACCCACAACATCCTGCATGAGCTGCTGCGCGATCCCTTCTCCGTGCCCATGGGGCTGCTACCCTACAACATAGAGGTCCTGGAGGTCAGGGAGGGCGTGCACGAGCGGCCGTTCCGCTTCCACAGCCGCCTGCTGTTCCATTCCTCCCCCTGCCTGGGCTACCGCCTGGAGCTCGACGGGAAGGTGATCGCCTTCTGCACGGACACCGGGCCGTGCAAGAACACCGTGGAGCTGGCCCGCAACGCTGACCTTCTGATCACCGAGAGCTCCTTCCGCAGCGGGGAGAGCAGCGACCTGTGGCCGCACCTCACCCCCGAGGACGCCCTGGAGATCAAACGGGCCGCGGGCGCCAAGCGCCTGGTATTGACGCACTTCGACGCCTACAAGTATCCCAAAATAGAGGATAGGGAGGAGGTAGGCGAGCGCTATCCAGGCCAACTTACCATCTCCAAGGACGACATGGTCCTGGAGCTATGAGGGAAAGACATAAGGCCCGAGGCACGATTGCCTTGGCATGCTCCTGAAAGCGGAAGGGGTGGGCAAGGCCTTCGGTCCCAAGGAGGTCCTCAAGGAGGTGGACATCCAGATAGAGCTGGGGGACCGCATAGGGCTGGTCGGGCGCAATGGCGCCGGCAAGACCACCCTGATCAAGCTGCTCATGGGCCAGATCAAACCGGACCTGGGCACCCTGACCATACGCACCAGCAAGATCTGCCACCTGTCGCAGTTCGTGGAGGTGGACCACTCCGCCTCCGTGGATTCCACGGTGGGCTTCGTCAGCGAGGAGGAGTCCCTCCTGCGCAAGAGGGCCGCGGAGATCGAGGAGGTGATGGCCTCGGGAGGGGATTCCGACACGGACTGGAACGCGCTCTCCTCCGAGTACGCCTCCATACAGGAGGAGCTGGCCAGGCTCTCCCCCCAGCAGACCAAGGGCAAGGCCATGGACATCCTGGAGGGTTTCGGTATGGAGCACAAGGCCCAGGGGAAGATGGGCGAGCTCAGCGGGGGCGAGCGCACCAAGGTCATGCTCTCCCGCGTACTGGCACAGGCCGAGCAATCCGACCTGGTGTTCCTTGACGAGCCGACCAGTCATCTGGACATCGAGACGGTGGAGTGGCTGGAGGACCAACTCCTGAAGCTCAAGGGGGCGGTGATCATCATCTCCCACGACCGCTACTTCCTGGACAACGTGGCCACCCGCATCATCGAGCTGGAGAACGGCCGCCTCACCCACTACTCAGGCAACTACTCGGTGTTCATGGAGAAGAAGGCCCTGGACCGTGAGCGGCTCATGCAGGCCCACGAGAAGGCGGTGCGGGAGAAGGAGCGCCAGGAGCGCATCGCCGACGAGCTGCACACCAAGTACAAGTTCAAGTCGTATCACAAGACCAGGGAGAAGATGGCCGAGCGGGTGGAGGTCCCCGACCCTCCGGTGCAGGAGAAGGACCTGCAGGTGCGCATATACGCCCTCGGGAAGTCCGGCAAGAACGTGATCACCGCCAAAGAGCTGGAGGTGGCCAGGGGCAAGCGCAAGGTCCTGGACAAGCTGGACCTGGAACTGGAGAAGGGGGATAAGCTGGGGATTTTCGGCCCCAACGGCAGCGGGAAGACCACCCTGCTGAAGGCGGTGCAGTCCAAGCTCCCTTACCTGGGGGAGCTGAACGTGTCCCCCGGGGTCAAGATCGGCTACTACGCCCAGGAGCACGACCTGTTGGACCCCGCCCTCACCGCGGAGCAGCAGATGAAGAGCACCCTGGGGCAGCAGGCCACGGAGGCCCGGGCCATCCTGGCCCGGCTGCTGCTCACCGGGAAGGACGTGGAGCGCCCGATAAGCACCCTTTCCGGAGGGGAGCGCGCCAGGCTGGCCCTGGCCATGTTGCTGGCCCAGCACAAGAACCTGCTGATCCTGGACGAGCCCTCCAACTATCTGGACATACCCAGCAAGGAGGCGGTGGAGGAGGCCCTGCGCGAATACACCGGCAGCCTCATCGTGGTCACCCACGACCGTTACCTGCTGGACGCGGTATGCACCAAGGTGGGGGAGCTGCGGGCCGGCAAGCTCAACGTGTTCAACGGCACCTACTCAGAGATGAAGGGCCGGCAGAAGTTCTCCCAGGGCATCGAGGTGGCCGAGGTGTACAAGGCCGTTTCCGGGTTCAAGGACTGGGTCAGCGGGGTGAGCTACAAGGCCGGGGACAAGGTGACCATCGCCAAGACGGAGTTGGAGAACTTCCGCTGGGCCCTGGACACCGGCAAGCTGAAGAAGGTCGGAGGGACGGAGCTCAAGAAGGTGCGCAAGCCCCCGGCCCCGGAGGGTGAGTGAATGGTCGACGATGGTGACCCTGGCATCCCCAGCCCCTCGCAGTTCCCAGCTGCGGAGAGGCACCGCCTGGTGGACGAGGACCGCCGGCGCCGGCAGCCCTTCGAGCTGATCATCTCGCGGATGGAGCTCCGCCCGGGCGAGGAGGTCGCCGACCTCGGCGCGGGGATCGGCTACCTCTCCATACCCCTGGCTGACGCCGGGGCCCGCGTGGTGGCCCTGGACCTCCAGCAGCAGATGCTGGACGGCATCAGGGAGAGGGACGGGGGCTCCGAACGCATCCGGCTGGTGCGGGCCGAGCTGCCCGCCATACCCCTTCCGGACGCCTCCCTGGACCGGGTGCTCATGGTCAATGTCTTCCACGAGGTGGATGACAAGCCCGCCCTGGTCCGGGAGATTTCCCGCGTACTGCGGCCCAACGGAAGGGTTTCCCTGGTGGACTGGCAGGCCAGGGAGACCGGGAGGGGGCCGCCCATGCACGAGCGGGTGCCCATGGAGATCGCGCCCACCCTGTTCCCCGGGTTCCGCAAGGTGCGCGGTCACGACGACCCCAACTACTACCACCTGGAGCTGGTGAGGGAGTGAGCGGGCGGGAGGCCTGGGACCGCCTCTACGCCGACCAGGGCCGCCCCTGGAAGGGGATGGCCGATGAGGTCGTTCCGCTGGCCGGCACGGTCCTGGAGCTGGGTGTGGGGAACGGGAAGGGGCTCTCGGCTCTCGCCAGTACGGCCTCCCCGGTGGGGCTGGACATCTCCCGTCCCGCCCTCCTCTCCTGTCAAGGCCATTTCTCCATCCCCCTGGTTCAGGCGGACGTACGCCAGCTGCCCTTCAAGGACCGCTCCTTCAGCGGGGTCTCCGCCTCGCACGTGCTGGGGCATCTCACCTCCGCCGGCCGGGAGATGGCCGCCAGGGAGATCGTCAGAGTGCTGCGGCCGAACGGGCTTCTGTACCTCAACGAGTTCGGGGAGCAGGACATGCGCTGCGGGAGGGGATCGGAACCTGAGCCCCGGACCTTTGAGCGGGGGAACGGGATAATCTGCCATCATTTCATCGATGGGGAGTTCCGTGAACTGTTCCCGTCCCTGCGCCTGGAGAGGGAATGGGAGAGAAGGGTGGACAAGCGCTACCACGGCCGCGCCGAGGTAAGGCAGGAGCGGCGGGCACTCCTGGTGCGGTGAGGGCGTTCCCTTTATCTATCATTCCGGGGGTTGAGGTGGAGATGAACATCTTCGGTATGCCGGCCCTCATCGAGTTCGACAGCGTCAGGCGGAATTTGGAGCTGGGCCGGGAGCTGGGACTGGACTTCGTGGAGCTCAACATGAACCTGCCCTACTCCTTCCCGGAGAACATCGATCCCCGGGAGCTGAGGTCCGCCGCCAGGGAGGGAATGGCCTTCAGCGTGCACCTGCACGACGAGCTGGACCTGGGCTCCCTGCACTCCGCGGTGCGCAGGGGGCACCTGTCCCGGTGCGAGGAGGCCTTGCGCTGGGGATCGCGGAACAACGTCTTCCTGCTCAACCTGCACCTGAACCCCGGGGTTTACTTCACCCTGCCCGACCGGAAGGTCTGGGTGTACGACCGCTACGTGGAGGAGTACATCAGCGCCCTGAACGACTCCTTCTCCCGCCTGTCCTCGCTGGCCTCAGGCCTGGGTATGAAAATATGCGTGGAGAACACCGGCCATCTCGCCCGGCCGTTCATGCGCAGGGCGGTGGGCTCGCTGCTGGACCTGGATGCCGTGGGGCTATGCTGGGACATAGGTCACGACGCCCGTTCTGGATGGGCGGAGAGCGATTTCATGATGGGGAACCTGGAGCGAGTTTGGCACATGCACTTCCACGATTACGACGGAAGGAGCGACCATCAGCTTCCCTTCACCGGGACCGTGGACTGCCCCCGCTTCCTGGACCTCGCCCGGGAAAGGGGGATGTCCCTGCTGGTGGAGGTCAAGACCGAGAAGGCCCTGCGCAGGGCCGTAGGCGACCTGCGGGCGAGGGGCTACGCCGCTCCCTCAAAGTCAGTAAAATGACCTAAATGGTCATATAACTAGGATGGAAAACTGGCTATCCCCAACTAGCCAGATGTTTTACGGTTATTTTTCTGTTGCAATCATTTATAACATGCAATGCCCATTTCCAATCGGGTGATCACAATGGTAGCGATACCGGAAGAAGTACTCAAAGTGCTGAACGACGACGCGTCGGTCAGGGTCCTAGCTACGAAGTCAAAGAGCGGCGATGTGCACGCCATCCAGGTCGGAAGCTTGAAGGCTCCCGCCCCGGACACCATCATCGTCGGCGCCATTCTCATGAAGCGCACCGGGAAGAACCTGGAGGCGATGAAGGAGAAGGGCGAGCTGGTCTCCATCCTCGCCGGGTCCAAGACCACCTCCTACGAGGTGCGGGCCAAGGTCAAGGATTACGTGACCTCCGGGCCGATCTTCGACCAGATGAACGCCGCCTTGGAAAAGATGGGGCTGAAGGCCGCCGGGGTCTGGGTCCTGGGCGTTCAAGAGGTCTGGAACCAGAGCGCTGGGTACAGCGCCGGCTCCAAGATGGTCTGAACGGACCTCAATCCTTTAAACGCACGCGCACGGAATCGGCGTGCGCGTGCAACCCTTCTGTTTCAGCCAGCAATACCGTGGCCGGGGCCAGCATTTTAAGCGTCCCCTTGCCCAGCATCTGGACCGAGGACCTCTTCATGAAGTGGAGCACGTCCAGCCCTGAGTGCACGGCCGCGTTCCCGGCGGTGGGCAGCACGTGGTCCGTGCCGGTGGTGTAGTCCCCGCAGGCCACCGGTGAGTCGTGGCCCAGGAAAATGGCCCCCGCGCCGTCGATCAGGGGTAGCAGGGACAGCGGATCGCGCACCTGCAGCGAGATGTGCTCTGGAGCGATGCTGTTGCACACCTCCGCGCCTTCGGTCAGGTCCCCGACCACCATGTACCCGCTGTTCCTCATGGAGGACACGATGTTCTCCCGGCGAGGGCTGGCCGCGGCCAGCTCTTGCAGCAGCCTTCCGACCTTGGCCGGCAGCTCAGGGTCGTCGGTGACCAGCACGCAGGCGGAATCGGGACCGTGCTCGGCCTGCGCCAGCACGTCCGCGGCCACGTTCTCCGGTATGGCGGACGAATCGGCCAGCACCGCTATCTCGCTCGGACCGGCCGGAAAGTCCATCTCCGTCTCCTGGCGCAGCAGGACCTTGGCCGCGGTCACGTACAAGTTCCCCGGACCTACAATCTTCTGCACCTTGGGGACCGTGGCCGTGCCCAGTCCCATGGCCGCTATGGCCTGGGCCCCTCCGCATTTGAATATGGTATCCACCCCGGCCAGGTCAAGGGCCACCAGGGTCAGCGGGTGCACCGGGGGCGGGGTGCAGGCCACGATGCTCCTGACCCCGGCCACCCGGGCCGGGACGGCGCACATCAGGGCGGTGCTGGGGTAGGAGGCCTTTCCTCCGGGAATGTATATGCCCACCGAGGCCAGCGGGGAGTACTTCCAGCCCAGGGAGCTGTCGTCCTCCCTGAACAGGGTGATGTCCTGGGGGCGCTGGCGGCGGTGATAGGCCTCGATGCGCCCCTTGGCGAACTTCAGGGCCTCCAGCAGCCCCTGGTCCACCTGACGGTAGGCGGTCTCGATCTCCTCCCTTCCCACCCTCAGGTCCTGCAGCTCCGTCCCGTCGAAGCGGGCAGTCAGTCTGAGCACGGCCTGGTCGCCCTCATGCCGCACCTGCTCGATGATGTCGGTGACGGTCGGGAAAACACTGCTCATGTCCGAACGCCCGCGGGCCTTCCAGGACTCCACGGTGAAGGGTTGCCACATGAGGAGGTGATTGATGCGGCACTAGATAAAAACTCAGCCGTAGCCGTCCATCTCATAGCTGATGCGCTTTCCTGCCGGACAGGACGCGGAATGGCGTATGAGGTCCTTGACCGTATTGCGCAGGACCGTGGCGTTAATGTACCCGATGGCCCCGCCGATGCGCTCGCCCTTGCAGAAGTACACGAAGGTGGGGGTGCCGGTTATCTGATACTTGGATGCCAGCTGGGTGTTGTGGTCGGTGTTGACCCTCATGAACAGGACCTCCGACCCCAGCTCCCTCTGGGCCTTGATCACCTCCGGCTCCACCTCCTTGCAGACGGAGCATCCCGGCGACCAGAACTCCAGGACGATGAAGCGCTTCTCCTTGCGCAGCAGGTCCTGGAACAGCTCGTCGCTGACGTCCCTTATCTCTCCCATATCCATCCTCGCGGGCTCATAAGGGCGCGGTGACCCAATAACCCTTTTCCTTGCGGTTATCGCATCCGTCCTTGCAGTAGCGGGTCTCCAGGCGGAAGTCGATGCCGTACTCGTTGGCCCTGGCCCACTGGTGGCTGAACTCCGCGGCTCCGCGCACGTGCAGTTCGATGGCCGTGAAGAGCATCTCCACCTGCTCCTCCGGGGGAAGGTCCGGCTCGGCACAGGTCCAGTCGTAGCGAAGCACCTTCTCCACCATGGGGAACATGCTTCCCTCCGCCCTCCGGAACTGGTCGCGGAAGAAGGTGAAGTCTATGTCCGAGGGCTCCCGCCCCAGGTTCTTCTTGACCTTGAGGAACAGGACCTCGGACTTTCCGATCTCGTCCAGCACCCTCTCCATCCCGGCCTGCTTGCGGTGCCGGGAGAAGAACCCCTCGATGAACACCTCGGAGGAATGCTCGGTCACCCCGCGTTCGCACTCCTTCATCAGTTCCATGAGGGAAGCCAGCTCGTCGAGCATGACCAGGACCATGGCGTAGCGGGTCCTCCTCCTTCCCAAGTAGTCGGGGAGCTCGGAGAGCGCGCGGAAGGCGTTCACATACCCCAACAGGTGCACGGACATGTCCAGGACCCGCAGGTGGGCCTCGTTGATCTCCAAGCGCAGGTCCTCGGAGCCGGAAACGGCGGACATGCGCACCGGGCCGGTCCTGGGAGGTGCCTGTTCGGTGTTGCAGATAGTACACTTGCTCATATGATCACTTCAATGATGCGGTAATTCCGGATGGCCCTCAGCCGTAACGGCGCTTGTATTCCCCGAGCAGGGCGGGCAGGTAATGCTTCTCCACCGATGGCGGTACATAGTCCCGGCGCTTGACCTCGTCAAGGAGCGCCTTGCCCAGCTCTTCCTCGGGCAATCCACGGGAACGGACGTCCTTCATTATGTCGTCCAGGGCGTGTATGCCCACCTCCCTGCCGTTCACCAGCAACTTGGGGGTCTCGTCCATCTGGAACGATTCCAGGCTGTTGTCGCACTTCTTGCAGTCGGCCATGGTCACACCTGAGCTAACGTTTGTGCACGATAGATAAAAAACTTTGCATTCTCGCATCAAAAGGGAAGGAGAAGGGGGGCCAGATCCAGGCTGTGCATGACGTAGTCCACCGCCCCGCGCATGATGAACTCCACGGCTATGGCCGCCAGCAGCATGCCGATTATCTTGGAGAACACGTCTATGGCATTGTTCCCCACCTTCTGGGATATGACCAGGGAGTTCCTCATGATCCCCCAGGTGATGGCCAGGCTTATGACCCCGGCGATGATGACCGTGAAGTGCCCATACAGATGCACCAGCAGAATGGCCGTGGTGATGACCCCCGGACCGCTGAGCAATGGGGTGGCGATGATGACCCAGGCCACGCTGGTGTCCTCCTTCTTGCTGAGCTGCAGTGAGAAGATGATCTCCATGGCCATGAGAAGAAGCACGATGCCGCCGGCGATGCGGAAGGCGTCGGTGGTTATGCTGAACAGCGAGAGCAGCTGCGAGCCGATCAGGGCGAAAATGAAGAAAAGGATTCCGGCCACCAGGATGGCCTTGTTGGCGCTGGCCATCTGCTCCTTCTCTGTCTGCCCCCGGGTGAGGGTGATGAACATGGGCACGGTGGCGAAGGGATCGAAGATGAAGAACAGCAGCGTGGTGGCGTAGAACAGCTCATCGAACCCGGGCATGGCCCTCAGTTAGCCCGAGGAACGATATCCACTTTTCGCACCACCTCGATAATTATATCTTGCACGCGCTCTCATCTTCCTAGCGATGAGAAAGGACCCGGTCCTGGAAAGGAGGAGCATCCGCCGGTACACCGGCAAGGATGTGGATGAGAAAGATGTGAAAAAGGTCCTGGAGGCGGCCATGGCCGCTCCCTCCGCCGGCAACGAGCGCCCCTGGCATTTCGTGGTCCTGCGGGAACGCAGGCTTCTGGACGGAGTGATGGAAGTGCACCCCTACGCCCAGATGCTCGAACAGAGCCCGGTGGCGGTGCTGGTGTGCGGCGATCCCTCCCTGGAGAAGTACAAGGGGTTCTGGGTGCAGGATTGCGCGGCTGCCACCGAGAACATGCTGATCATGGCCACCCAGCTGGGACTTGGCGCGGTGTGGCTCGGCATCCATCCCATCGAGGAGCGGGTGCATGGACTGCGCCTTCTGCTGGGCATCCCCCAGGACATCGTTCCCTTTGCCCTGGTCCCCCTGGGCCATCCTGACGAGTTAAAGAGGCCAGTGGACCGCTACGACGACTCGCGGGTGCACCGGGACGGCTGGTGACCTTCAATCTATATACCGGCTGCTACCATTATCGCCAAGGGATCCCATGAAGAAGCTGTGGAGATGCCATGTCTGCAACGACATCCACCTGGGGAACAAGCCGCCGGAGGTGTGCCCCACCTGCGGGGCCAAGCACGCCTTCGTGCTCTCGGACCTGGGGGAGGCGATGGAGATCATAGGAAGGGACCACCCGGCCATAGGTGAGCCGGGCAACGTGGTCGCGGCCTGGAAGCAGTTCTCGGACCAGAGCCCCACAGTGCGCCTGACCGACAAGGCCGACGAGGTGGAGCTGCTGTCCAAGGGGGTGGTGGAGAACCTGGCCAACAAGGGGCAGCGCTACTGTCCCTGCCGCATCACCACCGGCGACAGAAAGAAGGACCTTGACCTGATATGCCCCTGCAACTTCCTGAAGCAGCCCACCTACAAGGAGGACGGGGAGTGCTGGTGCGGATTGTTCGTTAAGAGGGAGAAGCGATGAGCGAGAAGAGGTTGATCTGGTTCCATGGAAAGGAGTGCCCGCATTGCCGAAAGCTAGCCCCGCTGGTCGACCAGTTCGAGGCGGAGACCGGGATAGCCCTCACCAAGCTGGAGGTCTGGCACAGCGAGGAGAACGCCAACCTGATGCGTTCGCTCGCCGAGGCCATCGCCCCGGCCTGCGGTGGGGACCTGGGGGTCCCGGCCTTCTACAACGAGAACACCGGCAAGGCCATCTGCGGCCGCATAGACATGGAGAGGCTGCTCACCTGGGCCAGGGGGTGATCCCCTGGAAAGGAGGGCCCGGGTGCCCGGCGGGAAGACGGTGGCGCTCAAGTACGAATGCCAGGGCGACCAGGTGGTGAGCCTGAGGCTGAGCGGGGACTTCTTCTTCCACCCCGAGGAGGGGCTGGAGCAGCTTGAGGAGTTCATGCTCCGGGAGCGCCTTTGGGCCTCCCCGGACGCCGAGGCGGCCATCGTCCGCTTTTTAGAAGAGCGCGGCCTCCGTCCAATAGGCTTCGGGCCGGCCGACCTGGCCTATCTGTTGAGGGGTTTGAGATGCTGAGGAAGAGGTGGAGGATACTGAGGTACGAGCAGAACGACGCGGCCATGAACATGGCCCTGGACGACGCCATCGCCGAGGCCGTGGCCTACCGGGTGGCCGGTCCGACCATGCGCTTCTACGGATGGGAGCCGTCCGCGGTCAGCATAGGCCGCTTCCAGGACATCGAGGAGGTGGTGGACCTGGAGCAGTGCCGGAAGCTGGGCGTGGAGGTCGTTCGACGCAGCACCGGCGGAGGGGCGGTGTTCCACGACCAGGGGAAGGAGCTCACATACAGCGTCATCTGCCCGGAGGACATGATGCCCAAGGACATTAACGAGGCCTACCGGGAGGTGGGCGGCTGGATCGTCAACGCCCTCAAGTTCCTGGGCATCGAGGGGGCCTTCGAACCGATCAACGATGTGCTGGTGAACGGCAAGAAGATCAGCGGCAGTTCCCAGTCCCGGCGCAAGGGCATATTCGTGCAGCACGGCACCCTGCTCTACGACCTGGACCGGGCGCGCATGTTCTCGGTGCTAAGGGTGCCCAGGGACAAGATGGAGGCGCACGACCTGGACCGGGCGGCCGAACGGGTGACCAGCGTCCGCGAGCAGAAGAAGGTGCCCTGGGAGTACGTGGCCGCGGCCATGGCCAACGCCTTCATCATGAACCGGGAATGGTACGCCGGAGACCTGACCCAGGACGAGCTGGCCCGGGCCGAGGTCATCGCCAGGATGCGCTACGCCAACGACGAGTGGACGTTCGAGCGCTAGTCCATCACCAGCAGCAGCTCGGGATTCTCCAGCAGGTGCACCAGGTCCCGCAGGAACTTGGCGGCCACCGCCCCGTCGTAGGCCCGGTGGTCGAAGGTGAGGGAGAGCGGGAGCACCTTCCTGGGCCTGACCTCCCCGTCCACCACCAGGGGCATGTCCATTATGCGCCCTATGCCCAGTATGGCCGTCTCCGGGTAGTTGATGATCGGCGTTCCGTAGGTGCCCCCGAACACCCCGTAATTGGTGATGCTGAACGTACCCCCTTTCAGGTCCGCCAGGTCCACCTTGCGCTCCTGGGCGCTCTTGGCCAGGGCGGCGACCTCCTCCGCCAGCTCCCGGATGCTCTTCTGATCGGCGGCCTTGACCACCGGCACCATGAGCCCGTCGTCGATGGCCACGGCCACCCCGATGTTGTAGTACTTCTTGACCACGATCTCCTCGCGTTCGTCGTCGATGGTGGAGTTCAGCAGGGGATGGGCCTTCAGCGCCTGCACCAGGGCCTTGATTATGAAGGGTATGTAGGTTATGTTCACCCCCATGCGTTCCCTGGCCTCGGCCTTGATGCCCTCCCTTAGCTGCACCATGCGGGTCACGTCGGCCTGCTCCATGCTGGTCACCGCCGCGGTGCGCTCCTGCGACTCCAGCATGCGCTTGGCGGTGGTGCGCCTGATGCCCCGGACCGGGATCCGGTCCACGTAGCCATACAGATCGAACTTGGGCACGGTCTTGGCCTTCTGCTTGGACCCAAGGTCATCGGCCAGCACCTGCCCGCTGGGGCCGGACGGCCTCGCCTCGGAGATGTCCACGCCCTTCTCCCGGGCCAGCTTGCGCACCGCGGGCGTGGCCAGCACCTCGCCCTTCCCCCGTTTCACCGGGGCGGAGGAGACCAGCACCTCCTCGGTGGGAAGCTCGCCGACCACCGATACGGAGGCTGGGCGCTCTTCCTCCTGGGCCTCCGGGGCGGCCTTGGCCGCCGGGGCCTCGCCCTCTTCACCGATCACGGCCAGCACCTCGCCGACCTGCACCAGCTCGCCCTCCTTGTGGTCCAGCCTGAGCACCTTTCCGGCCACGGGGGAGGGTATCTCCACCACGGCCTTGTCCGTCTCCACCTCGGCCAGGGATTGGTCCTTTTCCACCGTGTCCCCCACCTTCACCAGCCACTTCTTCACCTCGCCCTCGGCGATCCCTTCGCCGAGGTCCGGGAACCTGAATTCGGTCGCCATGAAATCACCTAGAACCTCAGGACCCTCTCCAGGCCCTCCTGTATCATCCTCTCGTTCACGTAGTAATGGTCCTCGCCCTTGGGCAGCGGGATGGTTATGTCCGGGGCGGTGACGCGCTCGACCGGCGCCTCCAGCTTCAGTATGGCACCCTCGTAGATCCGGGAAGCGATCTCCGCCCCCGGCCCGAACGATCTCGGAGCCTCGTGAACCACCATCGCCCGGCCGGTCCGTTTCACCGATTCGAGTACCGTCTCCGTGTCCATGGGGGAGATGGTGCGCAGGTCGATGACCTCCACGGAGGCCTTCACCTCGGCCAGGGCCTTCTGGACCAAGGGTATCATGGCCCCCCAGGCGATGACCGTGGCGTCATCGCCCTCCTGCACCGTCCGGGCCTTTCCCAGGGGCACCAGGTATTCGCCCTCCGGCACCTCCTCCTTGAGCATGCGGTAGGAGCGCGTGGGCTCCAGGAACACCACCGGGTCCGGGTCGCGGATGGAGGAGGCCAGCAGCCCCTTGGCCTCCAGCGGCGTGGACGGGACCACCACCTTCATCCCGGGTATCTGGGCGTACAGGGCCTCGGTGCTCTCGGAGTGGTGTTCCAGGGCCTTGACCCCAGCTCCGTAGGGCATACGCAGGACCATGGGCACGGTGAGGCGCCCCCTGGTGCGGTTGCGCATGCGCGCGGCGTGGTTGATCATCTGGTTCAGGGTGAGATAGGAGAAGCCCATGAACTGCATCTCCGCCACCGGGCGCAGTCCGTTGAAGGCCATGCCGATGGCCACCCCGGCGATGCCCGCCTCGGCCAGGGGGGTGTCCATGACCCTCTCGGCCCCGAAGCGGTCCAACAGCCCGTCGGTGACCCTGAAGACCCCTCCGTCCACGCCCACGTCCTCGCCCAGTATGACCACCGATGGATCCCTCTCCATCTCGATGGCCAGGGCGTCGTTTATGGCCTGGACCATGTTCATAATCATGCCCCGTCACCTCCCAGCTGCCCCCGGAGGTAGGGGGGCATCTCGGCGTAGGTGTGCTCGAAGACGTCCCGGCGTGAAGGCGCGGGAACGGCCTCGGCCTCCGCGGCGGCCCTCTCCACCATATCGATGACTTCGGCCTGCAGGGCCTCCTCGTCCTTCAGGACGCCCTTGTCCAGCAGATAGGCCCGGAAGCGCTTGAGGGGGTCCTTCCGCTCCCATTCGGCCACCTCCTCCTTGGAACGGTACTTGCGCCAGTCGTCGGAGGTGGTGTGGTCGCTGAGGCGGTAGGTGTATGATTCGATGAGCGTAGGACCCAGGCCCTTGCGGGCCCGGTCCACCGCCTCCCGGGCCGCGGCGTACATGGCCAGCACGTCGTTCCCGTCCACCAGGATGCCTGGGAATCCGTAGGCCACGGCCTTCTGGGCGATGGTGGGCGAGGCCGTCTGCATGGCCCTCCTGGTGGATATGGCGAACTGGTTGTTCTGGCAGACGAATACGTTGGCGGTACGGAGCACACCGGCGAAGTTCAGCCCCTCGTGGAAGTCGCCCTCGGAGGTGGCCCCGTCGCCGAAGTATGCCAGGGCGACGCTCTTCTCCTTGCGCAGCCTGGCGGCGTAGGCGATGCCCACCGCGTGCGGTATCTGGGAACCCACCGGGACCACCGACGGCGTCGCCTTGACCCCCTCGGGGTATACATTCCCCATCTCGTTCCCCATCCAGTAGAGGTACATGGTGCTGAGCGGCACACCCTTCCAGAGCAGCGCGCCCATCTCCCGGAAGGCCCACACCAGCCAGTCCTGGTCCTTCAGGGCCATGGCCGGCCCCAGCTGGCTGGCCTCCTGCCCCTTGCTGGGGGGATAAGCGCCCAGCCTCCCCTGCCTCTGGAGTTTCACGGCCTTGTCGTCCGCCAATCGCGTCAGCAGCATGGTACGGTAGGCCCTCAGCAGCAGGTCCTTGGACATCCTGGGCAGGAGGGAGCGGTCCACGTTGCCCTCCTCGTCCATGATCTTCAGCATCTCTCCCCTCAACGGATCGAACTCTTCGGTCAGCATCTGTTCGCACCAGCCTCTAGCATCAATGACAGGGCGTCGAAGGAGGACCGCACCAGCGGACCGGCCTTCACCCCTTTGAAGCCCATATCCAGGGCCTTCAGTCTCAGTTCCTCGAACTCCACGGGCGGGACGTACCTCCGCAGGGGGAGCGACGACCCCTGAGGCGGCAGGTACTGCCCCAGGGTAAGCAGGTCCGTTCCGACCGCCAGCAGGTCCTTCATGGCCTCCCGGACCTCCCGCTCCGATTCGCCGAGCCCGAGCATCAGCGAGCTCTTGGTGAGCATCCCCGGCTCCGTCCTCTTGGCCCCGGCGAGGACCTCCAGCGACCTCTCGTAGGAGGCCGCGGGATCGCGGACCCATTGCAAGGAGCGGACCACCTCCAGGTTGTGTCCGAGCACGTCCGGCCGAGCGGCCACCACGGCGCTCAGGGCCTCGCGGTCACCCTGCAGGTCGGGAATGAGGACCTCCAAGGAGGTCCCGGGGTTCATCCAGCGCACCTGCCTGATGACCTCGGCGAATACCCCCGCCCCTCCATCCTCCAGGTCGTCCCTGGTCACCGAGGTTATTACCGCGTGCCTCAATCCCATCCGCCGCACCGACTCGGCCACCCGCTCCGGCTCGCCGGGGTCCGGCGGCGACGGTTCCCCGGAGGGCACCGCGCAGAACCTGCAGGCCCGGGTGCACCTCTCACCCAATATCATGAAGGTGGCGTGCCCCTTGCCCCAGCAGTCCCCCAGGTTGGGACAGCGGGAGGAATCGCACACCGTCCGTGAATCGCAATTGGCGAGGGTCCTCCTCATCTCCGCGGAGCGTTCCGGGGAGGAGACCTTGGTCCTCAGCCAGGACGGTTTGGTGGGAACGTCCAGGGAATCCATGTGCTACTTGATATGTCAGCAATGGGTTCATATGTCTTTCTTAGCGAAGCCCGATGCGCATTTCATCATCGCCTCGACGTGCGCCAGGGGCATACCCCGGTGCAACGAGCAAGAGCACATGAACACGTAGCGGTCCCACGGCCTGAAGTCGTTCAGGAAGCCCTCCGTCTCCTGCACGATCCTCTCCAGCGGCCCCAGGAGGAGGGTGGAGAAGGCGTCTATGCCGCCCATCAGGGTAATCCTCTGACCGAACTCCCGCCTGAGCGCCAGATGGTCGTTCCTCTCCGCGAATTGGAATCCCTTCACCCCGGTGGCGACTATCTCCTCCAACAGCGGCAGGTTCTCCGGGGCGCTCAGGTCGCCGTGCGGATGGAAGACCGTGGGCAATCCCAGTTCTGACGCCGTCTCCCGCAGACGGCGCAGGTTGGGCAGCGTGTAATGCCGGAATGCCTCCTGTCCGAAAATGTCCGGGTTATCCGAGGCCGATGCAAGGAAGCTGCAGTCCAGGTCTGCTTGCGAATCGATGGTCCTTAGGAACTCCACGGAGAGGTCCGTGGCGAAGTCCACGTACCTGGAGGCCAGGTCCCTGTTGAAGTACATGTCCAAGGCCAGGTTCTCCATCCCCCGGAGCAGGGCGGCCTTGGTCACCGGCCCTTCGATGTTGCAGACCAGGGCTGCGCTCCCACCGAGGCCCTCGCCCACCAAGCTGTAGCTTCTGGCCACATTGGGGAAGGGGGGTTCCCGCCGCATGTCCAGCAAGGCGAGATCTGGATCGGCGGTGTCCTGGAAGGGGTGGCGGACCACGCTTGGTATCCCCTTCTCCGGGTACCTGACCTCCCCTCCCAGGGCCTCGATCTCCAGGCCGACGTAATGGATGCAGCCCACCACCGCGTCCTGGCCCAGGCGCTCGTGCAACGCCAACACGGATTTCGCCGACCTGGCACCGTCATAGGCCCCGGCGCAGACCTCGGGCGTGGAGTACCCCGTTACATCCAAGCCCAGGGTGAGGTCCCGCAGGAACACCGGAGGGACCTCGGGGACCTCTCCTTCAAGGGAACCGATGAACAGATGGCGGCCGCTCCTTTCCAACCTCACTCCTCCGGCAGGTAGCTCAGGTCCACATGGTCCATTATCACCGGCACCGCGGTTATCTTGCCGAAGTCCAGCAGGCCCATGGCGGTCATGGTCATGCTCTGCACGTCCGTGGAATTGAATCCCAGCTCGAAGAACTGCAGGCCGCTGCCTCTGGACTGGTCACCCACGCTCAGGCCGGTGTGCGAGGCGCAGATGGCCATGGCTTCCTCCCAATCATCATTGATGTACTTGTTCGCCCGGTCCAGGGCCTCGAGCAGCCTGGTGAGGGCCTCCTCCTTCTCCGCGAGGGCCTTCTGGGAGCCGACCAGGACTATGGGGAACGAGCTTCCCAGGCCGGAGGAGTTGCCCAGCTCGTGCACGCGGTCGCCGCACAAATTCTCGGTGTTGATGGCCCAGGGCTCGCTGCCCACCATGGCGTCGATCTCGCCGGAGTACATCGCCTCCGCCAGATAGCTGGGGTTGAGGTATACGAAGGTCACATCGTCTGTGTTGACATCATTCGCATCGCACCACTGCAGGAAGGCCCCGTGCGAGCTGGAGCTCTGCTGCATGCCCACCCTCTTTCCTTCAAGGTCCCCAGGCTCGGTGATGTTCACATCGGATATGATGCGGTGCATCCCCTCGGCTCCGGCTATGCGCCCAATGATCTTCGCTCCGATGCCTTTGGTTATCAGCTGCACGGCCGGCGCGTCCCCCATGGCCGCCACGTCGGCAGAACCGGTCACGATGGCCTCCGCGGCCTGAATTCCGCCGGTGACTATGGCCGCGGTCACGTTCAATCCCGCGTCCTCGAAGAAGCCCTTATCGTTGGCCACCATCAGTGTCTCGTAGTTCATCTTCTCCGAGTAGGCCACGGTCAATCCCATCTTATCCTCGTTCGAGGGCATCAGCAGCATCGCGGCCCCCGCGGCGGCGATGACCACCACGACCACCAGGGTGATCGCCATCATCTTCCTGTCCATCTTCATCAACCTCCCTTCTCAGTCCACCAAGCCATTTATGGTGATGAATCCCCCGCCCGGAGCGCCGTTGGCGCAAGAGCATACCTGCAGGCTCCTCACGATGTCCTTCTTCAAGGCGGTCATCTCCGGGGAGAGCGGATCGCGGGGCCAAGGCGCATCGATGCTCCATTCCCGGTTGATCCTGCCAGGGGAGGCGGACATCAGCACCACCCTGGTGCCCAGCATCAGGGCCTCCTCTATGCTGTGGGTGACGAACACCACGGTCTTCCCCTGTGCCTTCCACAGCCTCAGGACCTCGTTGTCCAGCTTCCTGCGGGTCTGCTCGTCCAGGGAGCCGAAGGGCTCGTCCATCAGCAGGAGGTCGGGGTCCATGGCCAGGGTGCGGGCGATGGCCACCCGCTGCTTCATGCCCCCCGAAAGCTCGTTGGGCATGGAATGGGCGAAGTCCGAAAGGCCCACCATCTCCAGGTGCCTTCTCGCCACCTCCTCCCTTTCCGCCCGGCTCCCCTTCCTCACCGAGAAGGCCACGTTCGAAAGGACGCTCATCCAGGGGTAGAGGCTGAACTCCTGGAAGACCACTCCCCGTTCGGGGGAGGGGCCGGTGATCGGCCTCCCCTTGAACAGGACCTGGCCCTCGGTGGGGTGCTCAAAGCCGGCCAACAGGTTCAGCGTGGTGCTCTTGCCGCATCCGCTCGGACCTACCAGGCAGAGGAAGTCTCCCTTCTCCACGTTCACGCTAACATCGTTCAAGGCCACCAGCCCCTTGCCGGTGCGCGGGTTGGCGAAGACCTTGGATACCCCATTCAGCGAGGCGAGCATTTCAACCCTCCTTGTCCAGTCCCAGCCGGTTCCTCACCGCGTTCTCCAGGCCGGCGAACAGCAGCTTCTCGATGGCCAGTCCGATGAAGCAGATCACGATTATGCAGACGAACGCGGACACGAAATCCAGGCTGTACCTGGAATCGTAGATGGTCGCGCCCAGGCCCACCATGGCCCCCAGCACCATCTCCGCGGCTATCAGCACCCTCCAGCCGTTGGCCAGTCCGATGCGCATCCCGTCGATTATGGACAGCGACGCCGCGGGTATCAGCACCTTGGTGAACAGGGATGACCGGTCCTTCCCGGACATCATGGCCACCTTGCTGTAGACCGGGGGGACCTGGCGGATGCCTCCCGCGGTGTTGATGATGATCGGCGGCATGGCCGTCATCAGGATTATGAAAACCGTCGCTGACTCCCCCAGCCCGAATATGAGCATGGCTATGGGGACCCAAGCCAGGCCAGGGATCATCTGGACCACGTAGACCGAGACCATCCCCGTGTCGTACAGCCTGCTCAGGCTTCCGAAGGATATGCCGACCGCTATACCGATGAGCAGCGCCAGGACGTAACCGCTGGCCCAGCGGAGCAGGGACGACCAGGTATGATAATAGATGGTCTCCCCGTTGACCGTAGCCCCTCCCAAGGCGTTCCAAAGGGAGGAGAATGTCTCCGGAGGGGTCGGGAACAGGGCCCCGCGGGTGAGGATAATGGCCTCGGCCACGACCCACCACACCAGGATGACCAGGGCTATCCCCAGGATGATGTTCAGGGAATTGGTGACGAAGAACCTGCGGGCCTCCGGCCGGAACTCGAAATGCGAAAGCCCCTCCTTCAGGGCCGTCTCCGTGGCCTGCTTTCTTGTTCTGGGGCCATTTTGTTGCATCAGGGGCTGCCTCTTTGACCTTGTTATTCATTAATTGATTTTCAACTCAATTTATGGATGTAGAACACGAATAAACTATTTATTTCTTAACCCGGGATGT
>JAXGRO010000018.1:0-29649 GCA_040765825.1 Methanomassiliicoccales archaeon | reverse complement strand
GCGGTGCCCTCAACTCCTGACCGCAGACCCTCTCGAATATTATGGCCCGGCGGTTCTTGGGATAGTGATACAGGGACTCCTCCAGGACCATCTCGGCGTTATGCCTCAGCGAGTACTCATATTCCACGCCCTCCGCGAGGAAGACCAGTCGGTAACGTGTTGAGGTCATCTCTCCCGGTCCTGCGAACTTGAACGGAAAGAATGGCAGGTGTTCTCCCAGCTGCGCCAGGTGGGATCGCAATACGATGGTCTGAACGATCCCCAGGGCCATGATGAGATTGGACTTGCCGGACGCGTTCGCTCCATATACGGACGCCGATCTCACCACGCGGTCCCTGGACCCCTCCATGCCGATCAGATGGTCCCCATGGCTTCGGTCCGAGGAGGCTATCAGGCTCAAGGTCATCGGATCCGCGAATGAACGGAAGTTCTCCACCTCGAACTCTAACAACATAAGTTACACTCTCCAATCTAAATTTTGTGAATTTTTCACATAATTCAAATTCAATTGCCATTATTTAACCATTGACATTGCAATTATTTCCGAAGATCTGACACATCTCGACCAAGTCGCGTTATCTTTTCGGGGCATATCTGAACATCAATACGCGATTCTGTCAATCATTATAAGGGTGGAACACATCTCTGCATCGATGTGGAAGTCGCTGTCCAAGCATTTCGGCAAGTTCCCCTCGCAGGCCAAGGTGGCCAAGCTCCTGCTGGTCCACGGCCTCCGGGTGATGGACGGCAGGGTCTACTGCGGGGACATCGAGATCGCCGACATGGCCATAGGGAGGGCCGCGGGGGTCGACCGCCGCATCGTGCGCTCGGCCATCGACACCATCGAGGAAAGCCCGGAGCTGATGGCGGTGTATTCCCGACTGCAGCCCACCGCCCTGCTGACGGAGGTCGCCCCGGCCATGGGCTGGACCGCCCTGGAGATCATCCCCACGGACGCGGCCACCCCGGGCATCGTGGCCGAGGTCACCGGGCTCATCGCCCGGGAGGGGATCTCCGTGCGCCAGACCGTGGTGAGCGATCCCGACCTCTCCCCGGACCCCCGGCTTTTCGTCATCACCGCCGGGGCCGTTCCCTCCGACCTCCTTCCCCAGATACGCGCCTGCAAGGGCGTCCGCTCCGTGATCATACACTGATACCATGCCCGAGCACCGATTGGCGTACCCCGCGCTGTTCCTGGCCATACTCGCCGTGTCCTTCGCCTCCATATTCGTGCGCTGGAGCGATGCCGATCCCCTGGTCATCGCCGGGTACCGCATGCTCTTCGCCTCGATCATACTGGCGCCCTTCGCCCTACATGAACGCAGGGCCTCCGCGCCCCTGGACCGCCGGACCGTCGGCTCCGTGGCCATCACCGGGGTCATCCTGGCGGTGCACTTCTTCGCCTTCATCTCCTCGCTTCGCTATACGTCCGTGGCCTCCAGCACCCTGCTGGTGAACTTCCATCCCCTGATCGTCGGCGCCGCCTCGGTCCTGGTGCTCAAGGAATCATCGAGGAGGACCATCGCAGGGGTGGCCGTCGGCTTCGTGGGAGTGGCGGTCATCGCCCTCACCGGCCTGGGCACCGGGGAATCCTTCGGGAACGCCCTGGCGCTGCTGGGCGGGGTCATGGCCGCCCTCTACATACTGGCCGGCCGGATGCTTCGGAAAACCCTCGGCATATTCACCTACGCCTTCTCCGTATACCTCACCGCGGCGGCGGTGCTCCTGGCCTCCGCGGTGATCAACGGGGTATCGCTATGGCCTTACCCCACCGAGGAATTGCTGATCTTCCTCGCTCTGGCGGTGGTCTGCACCATATTCGGGCACACCGTCTACAACTGGTCCCTGAAGTATCTCACGGCGCCGGTGATCAGCACCTCACTTCTCGGGGAGCCGATACTGGCCAGCCTGCTCGCTCTGGTGCTTCTGTCCGAGGTTCCCAGCTGGACGGTCATAATGGCCGCGCCCCTGGTGCTGATCGGGATCGTCTTGACCGCCCTGGACCGGAGGCCAGGATCGGAAGGTCGGGAAGTGTGATCTCTTAAATCCACATTAACTGCAGGAGCTATCTCCGCATCACGCTGACCTTCTTTGGAACACAACCCACCTTTCAGATATGATATTGTCATTTCTATGAATATATGTAAAGTAAAATTGTACATAAAATCAATTAATTAGTAAATCATAATTTACAATGATGTTGACCAAGGAAGAGTTGATCACAGGCTATATCCACGAGGCCTTGGGCCGAGCGGAGGACCGGCTGGGTCAGAAGGTGCTCGAGCCCTCCGGGGATAAGCTGCAGCAAAGGGACGACCTGGTCAAGATCTTCTCGATCATCGACAACTTCCGGTCCGGAAAGAGGCAGATAAGGTGGCTTGTCCTGCCCGGACTGAGAGGTGTTGGAAAGACCACGATGCTGGCCCAGACCTATGACCGGATGAGGGGAATGGGGGTGCCCAGGGAACACCTGCTCTATATCAGCCTTGACGATCTCCAGCTAAAGCTCGGGGCTTCCTTGGACGATGCCCTGTCGGCCTACGAAAGAATCATCGGCACGCCCTTCGAATCCTTTAGAAAGGACCTTTTCGTTCTCATAGACGAGGCGCATTTCGATCCATCCTGGCCTCTGGCCTTGAAGAGCCTTTACGACCGGACGGATAACATTTTCATAATCGTGACCGGATCCTCCGCCCTGGCCCTCAGCGGGAACGCCGACACCGCCCGCCGGGCCTTGAAGATCAACGTCCTACCGCTGTCCTTCCGGGAGTTCATCAGGCTGGAGAGAGACGTGGATGTGAGAACGGACCTCTCGCACAGGCTGGGTCAGATTCTTTTTTTGTCGCCCGATTATGATTCTTTGAAAAGTGGATTGAACGAGATCAGACCCCTCCTGTCATCAGTGGAGATCGATATCAGACCTCATTCGCTGGAGAGGTATCTGCGGAAGGGCTCGCTGCCCTACGTTATGGAGATAGAGGACGAAACCATGGCCATGTCCTTGATATCGTCCACGATCGACAGGGTGCTGGAGCGGGACCTGATGGCCGTACGCCAGCTGGACCGTCCGACCTTGATCAAAGCATCCAACCTCCTAAGTTACCTGGCCTTCGGTGACCGGCTCAGCCAACAGTCGCTCTCCACCAATCTGGGCGTCAATCGGGTGACCTTGTCCACCATACTGAACGGTCTAGAGAGGGCGGACGTAATACATCGGGTGATGCCCTTCGGACCGGAGTCCACCCGTTTGAGGAGGACCCCTCTCTACCGTTTCACCTCCCCGGCCATGCGAGCGGCGATACTGTCTCAGCTTGGTAGGCTGAGCCGGGACGACGCCGACTATGGGCTGCTGCTCGAGGACGCATGCACACTGGTCCTCCGCAGGGCTTCCTTGAACGGCCATCTGCGCCGCTTCGACTTCGATCCGAAGGAGTCCAGTGCCGATTTCGTGATCACCAGGGGCGACGGTTCACGCGTGGCAATGGAGATCGGTTTCGGTAGAAAGGGCACCAAACAGGTCCTTTCTACCATAGGCGCGGTCGGAGCGGTCTACGGGCTGGCGGTCGGAAAAGGTTCGCTGCGGTTCGATGACGAATCGAAAGTGGCCATGCTCCCCCGGGAATGGCTGCTACTGTCTTGCTGAATGAGAATAAATGGAAAATGGAAGGGGTTTGGCCTACTTCTTGCGGAGCACCAGCACGATGGCCACGGCCGCCCCGGCCAGTCCCAGGATGCCCATGACCAATCCGAGGTCGTACAGCAATCCGGGCTGGGCCTCTCCGGTGATGAGCGCCAGGGGGACACCGGTGGCCGCCGTGGCGGACATCTCGCCCTCGCCGGCCTCGTTCACCGCCACCACCCAGTAGGAGTACTCCACTTCCGGTTCTACCGAGGCGTCCACGAAGGCGCTGGCGCCTGCGGGAACGGAGGCCAGCAGCTGAGGCTGTTCTCCGGCCTGGCTGCGGTAGACGAGGTATCCGGTGACCGGGGAGCTGCCCTGCTCCTGCGGGGCGCTCCAGGAAAGGGACACCCGGCCCTGGCCGTTCTCGGCCTCCACGACCACCGCTCCCGGGGCCTCCATCTGCACCAGGGAGGCGCTGCGCACCATGGACGCCTCGCTCTCTCCCCAGCGGTTCAGCGCCGTCAGCCAATAGTAGTAGGTGCTGCCCATGGACACGTCGCTGTCCGTGTATGCCGTTGTGCCTGCGGGCAGCGTGACCAGCAGCTGCCGGGCCAGGGGGGTGGTCCCGCGGTAGAGGCTGAATCCGCTCAGGGGCGCGTCCCCCTCATCGGCCGGAGCGCTCCAGGCCAGCACGATGCTGGCGTTCCCGCCCTCCGCCGAGACGATGGTGGGGGCTCCGGGGGCCTCGGTCTGAACGGAGGGTTCCCAGGAGGCCATGGCCGTGGCGGCGTTGGAGGCCAGCCCCTCTCCGAAGGCGTTCACCGCGGTGACGGTGTAGGTGTAGTTGGTCCCGGAAAGGACGCTGTTGTCGCTGTACGTCCGGTCGGCCACGGTGGCGATCAGCACCTTGCCCGCCGCTCCCGGCGAGCGGTAGATGCGGTATCCCAGTATGGCCGATCCGCCGTCAGCGGGGGCGCTCCAGCTCAGCTCAATGCGGTCGAGCTTGCCCTGCACCGTCAGCTCGGGCGATCCGGGCACGGTGCCCGGGGTGGCCGAGACGCTGCGGTTCAGCCCCTCGGAACCGCCGAGGAAGCAGCGCACCTGGTAGTGGTATTCCACGCCGTTGCTGACGTTGCGGTCGACGAAGATGCCTCCGGAAACGTTGCCCAGAAGTACGAAGTCACCGCCGTCGGCGCGCAGGACGAGGAAGCCGTCCACGTCCAGGCCCTCCATGGGGTCCCAGGTCAGGGCGACCAAGCCGTCGCCCACTGAGGCCAGCAGGTAGGCCGGGGCCGGGAGGCCCTGCACGTCCGCATCGGGCAGGGTGGCGTTCAGCCTTGATGATTCCGTTCCGGCACCCCAGGCGTTGACCGCCACCACCCAATAGGTGTGCGGCATCCCGGCCACCGCGGAGTGGTCCGCGAATCCCGGGGAGGCCACGGTGGCCAGAAGGACGGTCGTCCCGTTGAGGTTGCGGTGGACGCGGTAGCCGAGCACAGCGGAGCCGCCATCGTCGTCCGGGGCGGTCCAGGAGAGGACCATGGAGGCGCTGAGGGCCTTCAAGATGAAGTTCCCCACGGCTCCCGGGGCCCTTCCAGGTGCCGCCATCACGGCAGAGGAGTTATCGCTCTCCCCGCCGTCGTTGAAGGCGCTGACCCGGTAGCCGTACGTCACCCCGTTCACCGCGGACCCGTCAACGTATCCAGGGGAAGCGGTGGCGGCCAGGAATACGTAACCGCTCCCGTCGTCCCGGTGCACATGGTAGCCGGTCGCGCCTTCGGAGGCGCCCCATTCCAGGGTCACCGATGAATCGGCTGGGATGGCATGCAGTCCCTCCGGCGCCTGCGGCGGCAGGATGATGCCCAGCGTGGCCTGGAAGGGCTGGCTCAAATCCCCCACGCCGTACTGGTTGCTGGCCCGAAGGGCGTAGAACATTCCCGCCGTTCCAGGGATGTCCAGGTACTCGGCTGCATCGCCGTCCAGGATGGCGATCAAAGCCATGCTGTCCGTTTCGGGGCCGCGGTACAGCAGGAACTCCTCGGCCGCGGTGGACCCCTCCGGCATGCGCCAGGCTAGCAGGACGCCGTCGTCGAGCTGAACGGCCGAGCAGATGACCGGGGCCTCCGGGGAGGTCAATGGCAGCGTTATCGCTGCCTCATCGGACCAGGGGCCCTCTCCGCTGGAGGTCACCGCGCTGACCCGGTAACGGTATTCAGTTCCAGGCGATGCGGTCGCATCCAGGTATCCCAGGGCATCGGGTCCTGCCAGGGCCAGATACAGCATCCCCGAACCGCCGTCGCGGTAGACCTTGAAACCGACCAGTTCAGAACCTCCGTTGTCGGCCGGGACGGTCCAGTTCAGCTGCACCAGGCCTCCGGAGTCCACGGCCAGGAGGTCTCGCGGCGCCGAGGGCAGCCCGGACACGGCCCTGGCCGGAATGCCGGGCTCTCCCTCGCCGGCCTTGTTCACCGCGCTGACCCGGTAGAAGTAGACCACGCCGTCCACGGCGCTCAGGTCCTGATAGGCCAGTGAGGCGCTGTCCCCGATCCAGGAATAATCGCCACCGATCTCCATGCGATAGATGTTGTAGAGCGACGAGGCGTTCCCGCCGTCGTCCCCGGGGGCCATCCACGCCAGCGATATCGAGCCGGCGCTGCCCGCGGCAGTGAGATTGCGGGGGGCTCCGGGCACCGTGGCCGGAACGTCATACGCCAGGGAGGACCATTCCCCCTCCCCCACGGCGTTGACGGCCCGCACGCGGAAGGAGTACTCCCAGCCGTTGGTAAGGCCGGTGATGCGCCAGGACCGGTCGTCAGGACCGGGATGGGCGAACTGCCCGATCAGGGCGTGAACGTATTCTATGACGTAGCTGGTGATCGGCGTCCTGCCGTCGTCCGCCGGCGCCTCCCAGGTCACGGTCACGTTCCCGTCCCCGAACGCCGTGGTGATGCTGAGCGGCGCGGAGGCCAGGCCGAAGGTGGCGTTGCCGACCGAGGCCGAGGCGGTTCCGTTCCCGGCCTGGTTGAAGGCGGTCACCGCGTAATACCAGGTTTCATCGTCACTCACCAGGAGGTCGGTGTAGGAGGTAACGTCGCCCACCACATCAAAATGGGCGAGCTCGCTCGGCGAGGCCCCTCTCCAGATGACATAGCCGAGAACGGGGGCTCCCCCATCGTCCCCGGGGGCGGTCCAGGACAGATCGAGGGACCTCAGCGCACCCTCAACGGTGAGGGCGGTCGGCGCCCCCGGCACGTCGCAGGGCGTGGCCGAGGCCAGCTCGCTCATGACCCCCTCCTCCAGGCCGAGGAGCGCGGAAACGCGGTAGTAGTAGGTGGTTCCCAGGGTCACCGAGGTGTCGTTGTACCAGCGGACCGCGCTGGAATCCAGCAGGGTCAGGGCGTCCGGGGAGGTCCCGCGGTGGATGCGGTAGCCTAGCACGCCTCCGCTGAAGTCGTAGAGCGCCTCTCCCCAGCTGATGTTGACGAAGTCCGGTCCCACCACGCAGCCCAGGCCCGTTGGGGGGCCGAAGGGGTGCGCCAGTGGATACGTATCCAGATAGCCGAATTCGGAGGGGTAGGGCTGGTCCACGATCCCGTCCCCGTCGGCGTCGGGGGCGGTCCAATCCGACCAATGGTTGCCGGATCCTCCGAGGCTCCAGGACAGGGAGCCCCATTCATCGTAGGCTTGTGCGGTGTCGTAGGTGAAGACGCCATCGTTCAGATTGTTCCCCTGGAAGTGATTGAGGTGGATGACCACAGAGTCCGATCCGCCCTCGTTGAGTATGGCATAGCCCAGGTTGTCCAGGAACGAATTCAAGGACACCTCCGCGCCGGTGATGTCGAAGCCCAGCACCAATCCGTGCTCCAGGTTCCCGGAGATGTTGTTGCCCATGACCTCCACGGTGCTGACCTGGTCCATCGCCATTCCGCGCTGGTTCCCGATCAGGGAAGTGTTCCAGACCGAGAGGTCGGCGGTCCCGAAGGCGTACAGGCCGCGGTAGAATCCGCTCAGGGAGTTGCCCTCCAGGAGCGTGGCGGAACCGTACCCGATGGAAACGCCGTCGGACATGTACGTACCGTTGGCCGTGTTGCTGCGCACCACCGCCCCGCTGGTGAACTCCAGGTCGAGGAAGGCGTATACCCCCAGGCCCACATTGTCCTCCAGCAGGCAATCGTCCGAGTGGGAGATGCGGACGGCCTCGCCGCCCCGGAACTCGTTTCCCAGCAGGGCCGCTCCAGTGCAGTCATAGGCGTCCACGCTCACCGAGCATCCCTCGAAGAGGCAACCCTCGACGGATATCGGCACCGAGTACTCCATCCTGATTCCGACGTTCGTGCGGTTGAAGATGCAATCGGTGACGCTCACCCCGTATCCGTAGGAGATGTAAAGCCCCCGACCCATGGGCCCGTCGAACAGGCTGTTCGCCACATCCACCTGCCCGGTCTCCAGGACCAGGCCGTTCCCTTCAACCCCCAGGAACGAGCATCCGTCGAAGATGCCGTTGTACACGTCCCAGAGGTCAACCCGATCGCCGAAGTCCATCATCACGCCCATGTAGAAGGTGCAGTTGCGGACCACGAAGTGGGAGGTGGTGTGCCATATCTGGATGCAGTAGCCCCAGCCCTGCCCGTCTATGACCAGGTCCTCGATTAGGTAGGGGCTCCCGGCGCTCCCGTCCCCCGGCCAGCCGTAGGCCGTGGCGGCGTTGGCGAACTCCAGGTCGTTGTGGATGGTGATGGGCCCGGAGTTCGGCAAGGGATATGGCTGGTAGTACACCTCCAGGATGTCCGAGGGGTCGCCCAGCATGCCGTACTCGTTGTAACCGAACACGGCGAAGTGGTAGGTCATGCCGTTCTGCAGCATGTAGTCCATCAGGAACTGCGCGCCGTCGGTCTGGCCCACCTCCCACATGCTCTGGACGTCGGGCGTGTCGCCCATGTAAACGTAGTATCCCTGCAGGGTGGAGTTGCCCAGGGAGGCCGGGGCGGTCCAGTTCAGCAGGATGGTGTAGGGGGTCAGCTCATAGGACAGGTCGGTAGGGGCGGAAGGCCCCTCTATCCTGGGGCCGTAGGGAAGCTGGTATCCGTAAGCGGAGTACCCCGGACTGGTGGACCTGCCGATGCGGACATTGTCGTCCACATAGCCGTTATGGTCATTGTCGATGTTGGGCAGGTGGCTCCAGCCGTTGCCCCAGTTTCGGTCCCCATCGTAGACGTACCATCTGCTGTTCGAACCCAGGTCGTAGCACTGGTAGGTGAGGGAGTTCAGGCCGGTGAGGCCGCGGTTGTCCAGGAAGGTGTTGTTGTAGATATGCCAGTCAGAGGCGTCGGCGGCCAGGTATATCCCGTGGTTCAGGTTGTTGGCGATGTGGTTGCCCGTGATCCAGGTCAGCCAACCCCCGTTGCCGTGAAGGCCGTACTCCGTGTTGTTCTCCAGCAGGCATCCTTCTATGGTGAGGGGCTGGTCATGGTTCGAATCCTGGGACACCCTCACGCCCATGCGGTTCCAGGACAGGTTCGACCCGATCACCTGGCCGTGTACGGAGTTGGTCACGTAAAGGCCGTAGTTGAGGTTGTGGGCGGAGGTCACCCCCTCGATGATGGTGGAGTCCGAGTCGCCAAGGTATATCCCCGATTCGGTGCAGTGGCTGTAGCTGCCGCCGAACACCATGGTCCCGATCCCGCCGCTGATGACCAGCCCCTGATAGCATCGGTCGGCGGTGCAGTTGCCGATGAAGGTCAGCTGCGCGTCCAGGATGTTGATGCCCACCCGGTCGTCGTCGAGATCGTTGCCCTCCAGCACGGAATAGTGAATGTTGGAGAGCACGATCCCGATGTCGCAATGTTCGCAGCTGTTGTTGACTATGATCACCGGATCGACCGATCCCCCTCCGTTGCGGACATAGATACCCCTCAGAGCGCTCAGGCTGAGATCGTTGTTCTCTATCAGCACGCGGTAGCAGCTGTCGACCCAGATGCCGTTCTCAAAGCCGTTAATAACGTTCCCGGAGATGAGCAGGTTGGGGGCCTCGGTGGCCAATATCCCCCGGACCACGGACCCGGCGGCGGTATTGTCCACGATGCGGACGAACCGGTCCGCCCATCCTCCCCTGTACACCTCTATCGCGGTCTGACCCACATTGTCCACCGCGTTGTGGTGCACCGTGGCGTTCTGGCAGTCGTAAACCCTTATGCCGATGGAGAAGGTCCCCGTCACCGTGTTGTCGGATGCGGTGGCGTTCTCGCAGAGCTGCATGTCGATGCCGCCGAAGGACTCCTCGACCGCCTCAAGCCAGTTCCCGTCCACGGTGACGTTCGCGCTGTTGAGTGCTATGATCGCGTAACCGGAGGAGATCTCGACATGGTTCCCCTGGACCATCAGGTCCCCACCCCATATGCTGATGCCGCTCACGGAATCCCTGATGGCATTGTCGGCCACCAATCCGCCCTCGGCGTTAAACTCCATTCCATAGTTCGTGCAGTTGCTGGCCATGTTCCTCTCCACAACCACTCCGGTGCACGAGAACATCCTGATGGCGGATACCGTGTCATTTATCACGTTGTCCCGGACCGATAACCCAGCGCACTCCTCGGCAACGATCCCATACCCTGAAAGCCCGTCCATGTCCATCCCCGAAATCGATAGGTCCGAGGTGTACGCGCAGTGGATGCCCACGACCCCGGCCCTGATGCTCGTGTTACGGACGGCCACATCGCTGCAGTCGTCGAGATACGCCCCGTACTGCGATTGCATGTCCAGGGTGAGGGCGTCCAGGACAACGCGGATGGTGCGCTCGACATGCAACCCCTTGTCGCACCCGATTATCTCCACATGGTCGATCGTGACATTCTCCGAGCCCTGAACGAAAAGGCCGTAGGTGGTCCCCGCCGCCGTGCCGTCCATGTAGCAGTTCTCGACGGACATATTCGACGAATCCCTCAGCCATGCTCCAGAGATGGTGATGTTGCTGAGGTCGTTCCAGGCCAGCAGGCAATGGTCCGACGCATGTAGCTGATGATGCCCCCACTCGCAGCTGTGGAAACGGCAATCGACGACCGTCACGTTCAGTGCCCTGCAGGTACATGCCGCGCCGCCTCGCAGGTCGTCGTTGAGGTAGGAGCAGTTGTGGAAGGTGCAGTTCTCCAGGCGGACATGGGAGCCGGTGTCCTTGAGCCAGATGCCGTAGCCAGCGCCCGTGCATTCGATGTTGTAGTCGGCGAACACGTACGGGTCGGCCTCCGTGCCGCTACCGGTGCAATCCCCGTCCACGGCCGCCTGCGCCAGCTCGGCGTCCCCATCGTATTCCAGCGGACCGCTGTCCGCCGCCGAGGCGTTCCCTGGCAAGAGGACCAGCATGACCGCGATCAATCCCAGCAAAACCAATAACCATACAGCTGCAGCTCTTCCACTCGACATCGCAGAACCCCCCGGATCCTAGTGGCCGACTGATGGCCATGGGGAGGATATCTATTTTATCCAAGGATTTGGAAAATTGATGGTCCGAAGGGGTTTCAGTGGTAGGACCGGATGTCCCTGACCTTCAGGTCGCCCTGCCTGGCGCGCTTGATGGCGCATACCGTGGCCTTGGCGCCGTGCACCGTGGTCAGGAACGGTATCTCCAGCTCCACGGCCAAACGCCTCATCATGTACCCGTCGCGGCGCGAGCCCGACGAGTACGTGGGGGTGTTGATGATCAGGTTGATCTCCCCGCGGCGCATCAGCCCCAGCGCGTCCGGCGCCACGTTCTCGGCCACCTTGTAGACGGTGGTCACCGGAACGCCGTTGCTGCGCATGAAAGTGGACGTACCCTTCGTGGCGTAGATGGCGAAGCCCATCTCGTGCAGGTCCCTCACGATGGGAAGTATCTCCGCCTTGTCCGCGTCGGAGACGGTGGCGTAGACCCCGCCCTGCATGGGCAGCTTGTTCCCGGCGGACACCAGGGCCTTGTAGACCGCGGCGCCGTAGTTCTTGTCGATGCCCATGACCTCCCCGGTGCTCTTCATCTCCGGGCCCAGGATGGAATCGACGCCCACCAGCTTCAGGAACGGGAACACGGACGCCTTCACGGCCACGTGTTCGAACCTGGCCACGCCCACGTGCCCCAGGCCCCTGAGGGACTCGCCGAGCATCACCTTGGTGGCCAGCTTGGCCAGCGGAACCCCGATGGCCTTGGAGATGAAGGGCACGGTGCGGCTGGCCCGCGGATTGGCCTCCAGCATGTATACCTCCTCGTCCTTCACCGCCAGCTGCAGGTTCATGCAGCCCTTGACCTGCAGTGCCAAGGCCACCTGGTTGGTGATCTCCACCACCCTCTCCATCACCTGGGGGGAGATGGTCTGGCAGGGCAGGACCATGGTGGCGTCTCCGGAATGCACCCCGGCCTCCTCGATGTGCTCCATTATTCCGCCGATGAACACGTCCCGGCCGTCGCAGACCACGTCCACGTCCAGCTCCCGGGCGTGCGTGAGGTACTTGTCGATGAGCACGGGGTGCTTCTTGGAGACCTTCACCGCGGTGGCCACGTACTGCTTCAGCTCATCCTCGGTGTAGATGATCTCCATGCCCCGGCCGCCCAGCACGTAGGAGGGCCGCAGGAGCACGGGATAGCCGATGCGGTCCGCGTGGGCCTTGACCTCCTCGTAGGAATGGCCGGTGCCGGAATCCGGCTGGGCGATGTTCAGCTCCCTCATCAGAGCGGACCAGCGCTTGCGGTCCTCGGCCACGTCCATCATGTCCGGGGAGGTTCCGAGAACCTTGCACTTATGGTTCTTCAGTGCGGCCTCCAACGGAACGGCCAAGTTGACCGAGGTCTGCCCGCCGAACTGCAATATGACCCCGTCGGCGTCCTCCTTCTCAATGACGTTGAGCACGTCCTCCAGGGTCAGCGGCTCGAAGTACAGGCGGTCGGAGATGTCGTAGTCCGTGGAGACGGTCTCCGGGTTGTTGTTGACCACCACGGCGTCCACGCCCTGCTCCTGGCAGGCCATCACGCCGTGCACGCAGCAGTAGTCGAACTCGATCCCCTGGCCGATGCGTATGGGCCCGGAGCCGACGATGACCACCTTCCGGTTGCCGGAGGGCGGCACCTCGCACTCCGTGCCGTAGGTGGAGTAGAAGTAGGGGGTCTGGGCGGCGAACTCCGCGGCACAGGTGTCCACCATCTTGTACGTCGGCAATATCCCGTTCTCCAGCCTGGCCTGCCTGATGGAGGCCTCGGCCTTCCTGGAGAACTTGGCGATGCTCTCGTCCTGGAAGCCCATGCGCTTGGCCCGGCGTATGAGCTCGGGGGTCAGCGGGCCGGCGGCCAGCTCCCTCTCCATGCTGACGATGTTCCGGACCTTGCGCACGAAGAAGGCGTCCCACTTGGTCAGGTCGGCGACCCTCTCCACGGTCCATTCCCGGCGCAGCGCCTCAGCGATGGCGTACAGCCGCTTGTCGGACGGGGCGACCAGTTCGGCCTCCAGCTCCTTGTCGTTCCAGATCTCCGGTTCCAGGTCTATGCGGTCCGTCTCCAGCGAGCACACCGCCTTCATCAGGGTCTCCTCGATGGTGCGGCCGATGGACATGACCTCCCCGGTGCTCTTCATCTGCGTGCCGATCTTGGTCTCCACGGTGCGGAACTTGTCGAAGGGCCAGCGGGGGATCTTCGCCACCACGTAATCGATGGTGGGCTCGAAGGCCGCGTAGGTCTTCCCGGTGATCTTGTTGGGGATCTCGTCGAGCGTTTTGCCCACGGCGATCTTGGCCGCCACCCTGGCGATGGGGTACCCGGTGGCCTTGGAGGCCAGGGCCGAGGAGCGGGAGACCCGGGGGTTGACCTCTATCACCCGATACTCCCGGTTGGCCGGGTTGTAGGCGAACTGCACGTTGCAGCCACCCTCGATCCCCAGGGCGCGTATGATCTTGATGGACGCAGTCCTCATCCTCTGATGGTCCTCGTCGTTGATGGTCTGCAACGGAGCGACCACTATGCTCTCGCCGGTGTGGATGCCCATGGCGTCCAGGTTCTCCATGGTGCAGATGATGATGCAGTTGTCCTTTCGGTCACGCATCACCTCGTACTCCAGCTCCTTCCATCCCAGCACGCTCTCCTCTATCAGCACCTGCCGGATGCGCGAGTAGATCAGGCCGCGGCCGGTGATGGGGACCAGCTCCTCCTCGTTGTGTGCGATGCCCCCACCAGTTCCTCCCAAGGTGTACGCTGGCCGGATTAGCGCCGGGTATCCGCCTATCTGCTCCACGGCCTTCTTGGCGTCCTCTATGCTGGTGACGGTGACGCTGCGCGGTATCGGTTCGCCTATCTCCAGCATGGTCTCCCGGAACAGCTCCCGGTCCTCCGACAGGGCGATGGCCTTGGGCTGCGTCCCGAGCAGGCGGCAGTTCAGCTTCTCCAGGTAGCCCTTCTCTGCCAGCTCGGAGCACAGGTTCAGGGCGGTCTGCCCGCCCATACCGGAGAGCACCCCCTCGATCTTCTCCTTGCGGATGATCTCGGCGATGGTCTCCACGTTCAGTGGCTCGATGTAGACTATGTCCGCCATCTCCAGGTCGGTCTGGATGGTGGCCGGGTTGGAGTTCACCAGCACGGTGGTGTAGCCCTCTTCCCGCAACGAGCGGCAGGCCTGGGAACCGGAGAAGTCGAACTCGGCGGCCTGCCCGATGACTATGGGGCCGGAGCCGATGACCAGCAACTTGCCCTTGCTCATTTCCCGCCCTCCAGCATCCTCGCGTACTCGTCGAACAGGAATCCCGTGTCCGTCGGTCCCGGACGCGCCTCCGGGTGATACTGCACGGAGAATATGGGCAGCTCCCGGTGGCGCATCCCCTCCACCGAGCCGTCGTTGACGTTGACCTGGTCGACCTCCAGGCCGGACCCCTCCAGGGTCTCAGGGTCCACGGCGAACCCATGGTTCTGGGAGGTGATGAACACCCGGTCCCTGTAGCGCACCGGCTGGTTGGCCCCGCGGTGCCCGAACTTCATCTTGTAGGTGGTACCGCCGAACACCTGGCACAGCAGCTGGTTGCCCATGCATATGCCCATTATGGGATAGTCGTCCTTCAGCCTGCGGACGGTGCTTATGACCGTGTCCTGCAGGTTGGGATGGGCCGGGTTCCCCGGGCCGTTGGAAAGGAACAATCCATCGATCTCGGTGTTGCGGAAGAAGTCCACCCCGGTATCGTAGGGGAGCTGGTACACCTCGAAGCGCTCCTTCAGCTCGTTCAGTATGGACCGCTTGGCCCCGCAGTCGAACACGGCCACCCTCCTGGCCCCTGGCTTGGGGAAGTGCAGCACCTCGGGGGTGCTGACGTCCTTCACCAGCCCCAGCTCGGAAGGGTAGGGCATGGAGCGGACCTCCTCCAGGTGTCCCTGGGGATCCTCGTGCACGATGGCCCCCCGCATGGTGCCGGCGTTCCTGATCTTGATTATGAGCGAACGGGTGTCCACCCCGGCGATCCCGGGTATCCCGTGCTCGGTCAGGAATGAATCGAGGGTGACCCCGCCGTAAAGGTCCGTGGGGCTGTCGCACAGCTCCCTCACCACGAAACCCCTCACCTGCACCCTGCCGGACTCCATGTCCTTGGGGTTGACGCCATAATTACCAATTAACGGGTAGGACATCGTCAGAATTTGGCCGCGGAACGAGGGGTCGGTCAGGCCTTCCTGATAGCCGGTCATGCCAGTGCTGAAGACCACCTCCCCGGAGGTGTTCTCCGCGGAACCAAATCCCGTGCCCTCCATGATCGTCCCGTCCTCGAGAACCAGGAAGCACTTCGCCATCAGAAATCCACGGTAGTATTGTAGGGTACTTAATGATTACTGAGGTCCCTACAGACACTGGAACCCACCTGTCTGGCTAGATGGCAGGGCGTCCATCCTTCGACCATCCCTGCGGGTGGTTTGTCCGATGTCGGACGGGTGGGACAACCATAAATCCCCGGTAAGGCATCATGGCGCCGATGAAGGTACTGCACCAGGACCGCTTCAAGGGGGAGATCAAGATGCAGGTGGAGGTATCGGACGATCTTTGGCACCTCTACAACATCCTCACCCCCGGGGACCTGGTGTACGCTTCCACGTACCGCCGCGAGGAGGCGAAATCGGACAAGATCAGGGCGGAGAGGGGAGAGAAGAAGCGCATGACCCTGGGCATCCGCCTGGAGAAGGTGGAGTTCGGGGAGTTCGACAACCGTCTGCGCCTTCTCGGGGTGATCGAGGAGGGGCCGCAGGACGTGGGCTCCCATCACACCCTGATCATGGAGGAGGGGGAGGTGCTGTCGGTCATCAAGCAGCACTGGAGGCCCTCCCAGCTGGAACGGGTCAAGAGGGCGGTGGAGGACTCCAAGAAACCGTGCGTGGTATTCATCGCCCTGGATGACGACGAGGCCACCGTGGCGGTCCTCAGGCAGTTCGGGATCAAGCGCCTGGCGGACATCTACTCCGGCGGGCATGGCAAGATGTACGCCACCAAGGAGGAGGGGGATTACTTCGGGGAGGTCATCTCCAAGGCCAAGCAGGCCCATTCCGCCGGCGTCCCCATAATAGTCCTGGGTCCGGGATTCGCCAAGGAGACCCTCATGGCCAGGGGCAAGGAGAGGGATCCGGAGATGTTCTCCAAGGCCTTCCTGTACCACACCGGCCAATCGGGCATGAACGGCATCCAGGAGCTGATGAAACGGGGGATGGGCGCGGAGGTGCTCAAGGACTCCCGGGTGGCCGAGGAGACCGAGCTGGTGGAGAGACTGCTCGAGCAGGTCGGCACGGATGGGTTGGCCACCTACGGGCCGAAGGAGGTGCGCGAGGCGGCCAAGGCCGGGGCGGTGGAGCAGCTGCTGATACTGGACTCGCTGGTGCGGGAGAGGGACGTGGAATCCCTGATGCGCATGGTGGAGGACTCCCGGGGCCGGGTGACCATCGTCAGCGAGATGCACGAGGGCGGAAGGAAGCTGGAATCCCTGGGCGGCATGGCCGCCCTGCTTCGCTACCGGATATGAACCTCATTATCCTCAAGGTCAATCCGGCGGCAGGGGCTTGGGCGGCGCTCCCCCATAGGTGAAGTAAACGTCCTCGCTGTAGGCGAAGCCTCCCTCATGGTACAGGGCCACGCTGAGCATGTAGGTCTCCCCCTCGTTCATGGGCACCTCGGGCAGGGTGGCGGAGGTCATGGACGGCTCGTGGAAGGCCAGGGAGGCCACCATGCTCCAGCTGCTGGTGGAGGAGAGGATCAACTTGTAGCTGACCGCCCTTGAAAGGTCCGCCGGAGGGGTCCAGCTGGCCGAAACGTTCCTGCCATCCAGCTCGACGGTCACGCTCGAGGGGTATCCGGCGGCGTAGAGGAGATGATCCACCCTCTCGCTGCGCACCACCTCCCCTCCCCGCAGGAACTCGAACAGGTACTCGCCGCTGGGCGGGAACCCGTATCCCGGAGGTCCGTACAGGACCCATCTCCTGCCCCCCTCGCCCGAGTACGAACTGGGAGCCTGAAAGTCCTTCTCCAGGTAATGGGCCGTGCCGTTGGGCATGACCACGCGGAGGGCGTCCAGTCCGGACAGCGGGCCCTCCTCCAACGAACCGTATGAGTTGAAATCGATGGCCTTGAACTCGAAGCTCTCCCCGTCCGGGCCGTTCTTGGACCACACTTGGCACACTATGCCATCGTTCCCCTGATGGAACCATGCGAGGTATGACGCGGAGAGTGCGACCACTATCAAGGTCACGGCGACGGCGATGAGGACCGCCTTCCTGTTCATGCGTCTCACATCCTTCCCAACCTATTTCACCCTTGATGGCCGGGAATCAAAATCGATATCCAGGCCAGACCTAGGGCCATGCCCCAGCAGATAGTTCATTCTCATTTGATATGAACTGGGACGATATCGATTTATACAATCAAAATTGATTATTGTTAACTCTGTTCGCGCCGGGTACTGGATGGTAGCGTTCGTTGGCCGGTGTATGGCGAAGAGGGCCGATACCAGGATCAATGCCTAGGGGAAGAAGGACATGAACAACGACAAGCTTGCCATGCTCGAAAGGGCGATTCTGGACATGGACAAGGACCTGGCCAATTCCTTGGCCAAGGAGCTGGCGAACGACTTCCCCGACGTGCTGCACGTGGTGGAGGAGAGCCTGGTCAAGGCCATGAGGGAGGTGGCCGACAGCTACGATCGCAAGGAGATATTCCTGCCCCAGGTACTGGCCACCGTCAACGCCTTCTATTCCGCGCTCAAGGCCCTGCACCCCTCCGACGGGGCGGAGCCATCGGGTAGGCACCTCGTGCTCATAGGCGTGGTCGAGGGGGACATGCACGACATCGGCAAGAACCTGGTGAAGGTCATGCTGGACGCCAATGGCTTCTCCTGCCTGGATATGGGAAGGAACGTGCCTACCGATCGGTTCGTGGACAGCATTGCGAGGAAGGGGCCCAAGTACGTGGCCCTGTCCACGCTCATGAGCACCACCATGGTGGGCATGCAGGAGGTCCTGCAGGGCATGGCGGTCAGCGGGCTAAGGGCCGCCAGGCTGGTCATGGTGGGCGGGGGGCCGGTGAGCCGCGGCTACGCGGAGTGCATCGGGGCGGACTTCTACGGAAGGGAGGCCCGGGACGCCGTCAGCTGGGTCAGGGAAATGGAGGGCGCAAGATGAGGGAGACGAGTTCGCTGCAAAGGGTGGAGGCCACCCTGAACGGGGAGATGCCGGACCGCACCCCTGTGGTGCTGTTCCTCCAGACCGGACTCCAGCATTCCATGCTGCGCGAGGACATCACCTGGCAGGAGCTTCTGAACAGTCCCGCGCGCCTGCACAGGATCACACGCCTCCAGCACTTCCGCTACGGGGCGGACAACCTGTTCCTGCCCCTGGACTTCCGCAGCGGGGGAGAGGCCTTCGGCAGCCGTTCAGAGTACGTGATCAAGAGCGGCAGCGGGATGCGCATACCGGCCATTACCAAGTTCGCCCTGGAGGGCCCTTCGGGCATAGACGATCTCCAGGTCCCGGATGTGAACGAGGGGCGGGGGAAGGCCATCCTGAGAACCATACGCACGCTGCACGAGGATTGCGGGCGTCAGGTGCCCATAGTCGGCTTCCTGAACTCCCCCGCGGACACCGCCACGGACATACTCGCAGGCGGTTATTCATCCGTGCTGCCGATGATGGCCACGGACAAGACCGCCCTGCACCGCCTGCTTTCGAAGATCGCCGAGTACAATATCGCCATGGGCCGGGCCATGATGGACGCCGGTGCCTCGGCACTGGCCACCGTCAACGGAGGTTTCAACGATCTCACCATCGGGCTCAAGGATTACCGGGAGTTCATCACCCCATACCACACCACCATAGCAAGGAGCGTGGGGGGGCCGTACTGCATCCATCAGTGCCAGGACGCCACCCCCTTCCTGGATGAGATGGTGGCCACGGGGTGCGCGGCCATCTCCGTGCATGAGAAGGTGGACCTGGCGGGGGCCAAGGCCCGCCTCGGGGGCAGGATCGTCCTGGCCGGGAACCTGGGCGTATCGGAGGCGGACGGCGTCGTGTGCTCCGGCACCCCGGAGCAGGTGGAGCAGGCCAGCATCCAGGCCATCAGGGCCGCTGGAGGTGACGGAAGGTTCTGGCTCAGCGCCGGGTGCGAGGTGCACCATGCCGTGCCGGAGGAGAACATATTGGCCTTGACCGGCGCTCCGGCAAAGTTCGCCTTGGCCGGGGGGTTCCACAAGTGACACGGGCGTTGCGGGGTAGGGCATGAACATTTCCGAGCTCAGGATACTGTCGGTGGACGACGAACCGGGACTGGTGGAGCTCTCCAAGGACTATCTGGAGACCTTCCACGGGATGCATGTGCGCACGGCCACCTCGGCCCGGGAGGCCTTGAAGGTCCTGGAGGAGGGGGGCTTCGACGCCATCGTCTCCGACTACCAGATGCCCGGCATGGACGGCATCAAGTTCCTGACCACCCTGCGCGGCTCGGGGGACCGCACTCCGTTCATCCTGTTCACCGGCAAGGGCCGGGAGGAGGTGGTCATCCAGGCCATTGACGGCGGCGCGGACGCCTACGTGCAGAAGGGCACGGACATCCGAACCGCTTACGCCGAGCTGGCCTTCAAGGTCCGCAGCGCGGTCATCCGCTTCCGGGCCGAGAGGGCCATGGAGGACAGCGAGGCCCGCTACCGCACCATGATAGACAGCTCCCCCATGGGGCTGTTCCTGATGGACATGAACGGGGAATGCACCTACAGCAACCCCCGCTGGCTGGAGATGACCGGCCTGGGGCAGGAGGAGACCAGGGGGCTGGGGTGGATGGAGGCCGTGCATCCCGAGGACCGTGCCCGGGTCGGGGGGCTGTGGCTGGAATGCGTGTCCCGCAAGGGGCCCTCGGCCATCGAGTACCGCATGGCCGGCGGCCGGCACACCAGGTGGGCCACCATGCATCTGGCCCCCATCCTGGAGAAGGGCGAGGTGGTGGGGTTCCTCAGCACCAACCAGGACATCACCGATCGGAAGACCGCGGAAGAGGCGGTGCTGGAGAAGGAGAGGGCCATCGCCAAGGCCTCGGTCCTGGCCAACATCGGGCATTGGGTATGGAAGGCCAACGACAAGGCCCTGGTGCTGTCCGAGGGCCTGAACCGCATACTCGGCCTGACCTCGGGGACCCCCATGATGCACGACACGTTCTTCGAGATGGTGCATCCGGATGACCGGGTGAGGGTCATCGAGGTCCTCAACAAGGCCATGTCCGGGGAGGGCGACACCACCATCGAGCATCGCATGGTCCGGCAGGACGGGACGGTCATAACAGTCCGGGACACCCTGGAGGTCACCCTCTCCCGCGGCCGCCCCAACTTCGTCATGGGCATGGTGCAGGACATCACCGAGGCGGAGAGCGCGGAGGGACGCATCAGGAAGATGGAGTCCTTCTACCAGATCATCATCGACACCATGGCCGAGGGCGTCATCGTCCGCGACCGGGAGGGCAGGATAACCTTCCACAACCACCAGGTGGAGAGGCTCATCGGCGACGTGAACAACTACATCGAGAGGTCCAAGGACGGCGAGGCCCTGAACCTCATAGCCGCGGACGGGTCCCGCATGCGCTGGGAGGACCTGCCGGCCATGGTGGTGCTGCGCACCAAGGCCCCGGTCACCGGCTCCCTTTTCGGCATAAGGGGGCCGCAGGGGATTAGGTGGTTCAGCGTCAACGCCCGCCCCCTCATCGCCGACGGGAGGATCGAGTCCATCGTCTCCACCCTCTCCGAGGTAACCGAGATGATCGAGGCGGCGGACAGGGAGAGGGAGAGCAAGCTCCTCTACCAGACCATCGTGGACAACATGGTCGACATAATCAACATCACCGACCTCGAGCTCAAGTTCAAGTACATCAGCCCGTCCATAGAAAAGCTCCGGGGGTTCACCGTCGAGGAATGCATGAGGCAGTCCCTGGAGGAGATAATGGTCCCCGAGTCGGCAGAGCTGGTGCGCTCGGTGATGCAGAAGGAGATGGAGCTGGAGATCAAGGGCGGCGCCGACCCCAATCGAACCAGGTACCTGGAGCTGGAGGAGTACCGCAAGGACGGCTCCACGGTGTGGGTGGGGAACGCCGTGCGGTTCCTGCGCGATGCCCAGGGCAGGCCCACCGGCTTCGTCATACAGGCCCGGGATATCACCGAGATACGCAACAGCATCGAGGCCCTGCACGAGGCCAGCAGCAAGCTGGCCCTGCTCTCGCGCCTCACCCGTCATGACATCCGCAACCAGCTGCAGATCGCCTTCGGCTGGATGGAGCTCCTGGATGTGCAGGGGGAGAGGAGCCAGGAGAGGGTAAAGAAGGCCATACAGGCTCTGGCCAACGCCGAGCAGCTCATCGAGTTCTCCTCGCAGTACGAGGTGCTGGGCACCAAGACGCCGTACCTGATGTCGGTGCGGGACGAGGTGGACCGGGTGGCCGCCTCGATCAGCATGCCAGGGGTCCGTCTGGAGAACTGCCTGGGACAAGAGATGGTGCTGGCCGACCCCCTGCTGCACAAGGTCATATACAACCTGCTGGAGAACTCCGCGCGGCACGGAAAGCGCGCGAGCTACGTGCGCTTCCGCTCCGAGGTGGAGGGCGGCGACCTGCTGATCATCTGCGAGGACGACGGGGTGGGGGTGCCCTCCGGGTCCAAGGAGATGATCTTCCAGCGCGGGGTGGGGAGCAACACCGGCGACGGCCTGTTCTTCGTGCGCACCATCCTTTCCATAACCGGCATGAGCATAGTCGAGGACGGCGTCCCCGGGGAAGGGGCCCGTTTCGTCATACGCGTGCCGCACACGAACTGGCGCTGAACAACATATCCAGGCGCTGCGAAATCCTTTTGTACGGACCTCATCATGGGAATTCCGGTCCGTCCTCCCAATTAGGCGAAACGGGCATGTCGTCAGGGGAACTCCGTCCGCGCCGCTCTGTCCGAATCCCGTCGCCTGGAAGATATACCGAGGTCCTCATGAGGGCTGAGGTCCGTGCCTGCGGAGGCCGGGCGGGAAAGAAGGTAGCGAGATGAGAGACCGGTCCGAGATCCTTGCCAAGTTCGAGAAGAGCCCCCTGATCACCTGCGATACCACGCTGCGCGATGGGGAGCAGGCCGCCGGGATCGTGTTCGCCAACCTGGAGAAGCTGAGGATCGCCAAGCTCCTGGACGAGCTGGGCGTCCAGCAGATCGAGGCCGGCATACCGGCCATGGGCGGGGACGAGAAGCTCGCGGTGAAGAAGATCGCCTCGCTGGGGCTGGACGCCTCCATCCTGGGCTGGAACCGGGCCAGCAAGGAGGACGTCTCCCATTCCATCGACTGCGACGTGGACTCGGTGGCCATATCCATGTCCTCCTCGGACATCCACATCAAGAACAAGCTGATGAAGACCCGGGAATGGGTCCTGGAGAGGGTCGTGGAGAGCGTGGAGTACGCCAGGGACCACGGGCTGTACGTCTCCTGCAACGCCGAGGACGCCTCGCGCGCCGATCCCGGGTTCCTCATCGAGTTCGGCAGGGCGGCCAAGGACGCCGGCGCGAACCGCCTCCGGTACTGCGACACCATCGGGCTGCTGGAGCCCAGGCGCGCATACGATGAGATTCGGGCCCTGCGCGAGGCGGTGGGCATCGACATAGAGATGCACACCCACAACGACTTCGGCATGGCTACCGCGAATGCCTTGGCTGGCGTCCAGGCGGGCGCGAAGTACGTCAGCACCACGGTGATGGGAATTGGCGAGCGCACCGGCAACACCCCCCTGGAGGAGATAATCATGGCCGCCAAGCACCTGCTGCACATGGACGTGAACTACCGCACGGAGAGGTTCCGCGAGGTGGCGGAGTATGTGGCGAAGGCGTCCGCCAGGGAGATCCCTGGCTGGAAGCCCATCATCGGCACCAACTGCTTCGCCCACGAGGCCGGGATCCATACGGACGGGGTGATCAAGTACCTGAGCAACTACGAGCCGTACACCCCCGAGGAGGTCGGCCTGTCCAGAAAGATCGTCATAGGGAAGCATTCCGGCCGCCACACCGTCAAGCAGATCCTGGCCAGCAAGGGGTACGAGGCGGACGATGAGCTGGCGCAGAGGATACTGGACCAGGTGCGGGCCAACTCCATAGCGCTGAAGCGTTCGCTCTCGGAGAACGAGCTGATCTACATCTACCAGGACTTCCAGGCCGGGGACCAGCACGTGATGAAGAACTAGTCTCGCATGGTCCCGTTGATGGCGATCTCCGCTATGTCCACCGCGTACATGGTGGAGCGGATGATGGAGTCGAGCACCATGTGGGTGATGATGGCCTCCCGGCTGTCCTTCACCCGCAGGTCCTTGCCGTGCGACTCGCAGGCCCGGACCACGTTCCGCCCCTCGTCGATGACCGAGTTGGCCATCTCCAGGTCCTTGCGGAAGAGGGAGTCCATGCCCCTCTCCAGCACCCTCATGGATTCCTCGCTCAGCCGGCGTATCTCCGCAGCCGACTGCAGCCGGTCCTCGTCCTCCGCGCTCCACAGGGCGTTCCTGGCGATGCGTACCGCGTGATCGCCTATGCGTTCCACGCCGCGGGCCACCAGCATCAGGTCGTTGGACCGGTAGATGTCCAGCCCCATGCGGTCCCCCAGCTTGCGGTCCCTGGCGATGAGGGTGTTCTGCTTCATGGCCATCCAGTAGAGGCGGTCCACGTCGGTGTCCCGGTCGATGACGTCCTCGGCCAGCCCGCGGTCCTCCTCGCAGAGGGCCTCCACCGCGTCGGCGTGCATGCTCCTGACGATGAGGTGCATGCGGCGCACGCACTTCTCCTGCGGCAGCTCCACCGGATCGGAAAGGTCGTGCATTATGACGCTGTTGGCGTTCTCCTCCACGATCTCCGGGCCGATGGCCAGGCGGGAGAACTCCCGGATGGCGCTCTTGGCCTCCGCCTCCATGCGCTCCTTGGAGCGTACCTCGATGACGTTGTACCCGACCAAATATGCTCCGATGAGCTTGCGGGTTAGGTGCTCGGAGCTCTCGTCCCCATCGGTCCATATCTCCTTCCTGAGCACCTCCTTGCGGCGCTCCGTCCGGGTGTCCAGGAGGATGGTGCCGTCCGGCTGCACGGCCATGGAGACCTGGTCCCCCGGACGGAGGCCGAAGGAATCGACCCATTCCTTGGGCAGGGAAACGGTCAAAGTGGACGCTCCGGTCTTCTGCACCCGGCGGATCTCGGTGTTCATCTCCTTTCCCGCTTGCACGAACATACATAAGTGCTTATTGTATATACAAACTTTACCAAAAATATTAAAAAGATGAATATGTACTAATATTTTCCATAAGTACATATCGTATATAAAAAAATACAAGAACATATTCTATTTCGCCAATGTATATAAACCGCCGGTTGGTAACTCGCCCTCGAAGAAAATGCAGAGGGAACATGTCGGTACAGTAACGGGCCCGAACGACCATCCAGGTCTTCGTCTCGATCCTCCGATAACTGCCCGCCAAAGTGTCACGTCCCCTGGGCATTTCTTTACCTGTGAACGGTGAATTTGATGGAGAACAAGATGAAGTACGCAGCGATCGCCGTCGTAGCCATAATCCTAGTGGCCGCCGTCGGTCTTCTCCTCACCCAGAACAACGATGACGACGGCGCGGAAAGTGCGGTCATCAAGCAGAAAGGCTCCGACACCCTCTTGGAGCTCTGCCAGATCTGGGCCGAGGACTACATGGCTCTGAACGAGAACGTGGAGGTGGAGGTGTCCGGCGGCGGAAGCAGCACAGGCATCACCGCGCTCATCAACGGGCAGGTGGACGTGGCCCAGGCCTCCCGGCAGATCAAGTCCACGGAGATCGCATCTGCGCAGGCCGCTGGCTTCACCCCTGTGGAGTTCAAGGTGGCCGTGGACGGGATCGCCATCATCGTGCACACCGGGAACGCGGTGGACACCCTGACCGTGCAGCAGCTGCGCGGCATCTACAACGGCAGCATCACCAACTGGAACCAGGTCGGCGGGGCCGACCGGGCCATCACCCTGTACGGCCGCCAGTCGACGTCCGGGACGTACGAGTTCTTCTGGGAGCACGTGCTGAAGAAGGAGAACTATTCCCTGGGCATGAACATGCTCTCCGGCAACTCGGCCATCGTGGCCGCGGTGGCCGGGGACCAGGGCGGCATCGGATACGTGGGCATCGGCTACGCCGACGCCTCGGGCATCAGCCTGGTGGACCTGAAGAAGGACGCCAGCTCCCCGGCCTACTCCCCCATGGACGAGAGCGCCGTACTGAGCGGAAAGTACGACCTGGCACGCTATCTGTACCTGTACACCAAGGGCACCCCCACCGGGGCGGTGAAGGATTACATGCAGTGGATCGTCAGCTTCACCGGCGGCCAGAGCGTGGTGGGCGAGATCGGCTTCTACAAGATATCCCAGAACGCATACGAGGACAACCTGGTGAAGATGGGCGTCAACCCGTCATCCGTGGTCCTGAACCAGAAGGGCTCCGACACCCTGCTCGAGCTCTGCCAGCTGTGGTCCGAGACTTCCACGACGAATACCCGTGCATCTCCGTGGAGATAGCCGGAGGGGCAGCAGTGCCGGCATCACCGCCCGATAAACGGGCAGGTGGACATGGCCCAGGCCTCCCGGCAGATAAAGGCCTCCGAGATAGCGAGCGCCCAATCCAACGCGTAAACCCGGTGGAGTTCCGCGTGGCCATCGACGGCATAGCCATAATCACCCACGACGACAACCCGGTTCAGACCCTCACTGTGCAGCAGCGTGCGCGGCATCTACAACGGCACCATAACCAACTGGAACCAGGTCGGCGGCGACAACCAGGCCATCACCCTGTACGGCCGCCAGTCTACGTCCGGTACCTACGAGTTCTTCTGGGAGCAGGCCGGAAGAAGGAGAACTACTCCTCCTCCATGAACATGCTCACCGGCAACTCGGCCATCGTGGCCGCGGTGAGCCGGCGACCAGGGCGGAGTCGGATACGTGGGCATCGGCTACGCGGATGCCTCCGGGATCAACGTCCTGGATCTGAAGAAGAACGACACCGCCACCGCCTACTCCCCGTTGGACGCCGATGCGGTGCAGTCCGGCCAGTACGACCTGTCCAGGTACCTGTACATCTACACCGACGGGACCCCCACGGACCAGATCAGCCGCTGGCTGGCCTGGATACTGGACGCTGACCTCGGTCAGCAGGTGGCCATCGAGGTAGGCTTCTATCCGCTGTCCGAGGCAGTGATCGCGGAGGAACTGGCCAAGCTGGGCTGATGCAAACCCCTTCCTTTTCACTTTATTGAAACCGCAGGAGAATGGTCAAATTGGCGTTCAAGTCACGAGAGAAGGTCCGGAGAAAGGTCAGGAAGAACACCCACCTTTCCCCCAGGGAGAAGGTCATCCAGCTGGCCCTGACCATGGCCACCTGGACCTCCGTGCTGGCGCTGGGCGCCGTGTTCGGGGAACTGCTGCTGGGAGCCCTTCCCGCCTTCTATTCCATAAACATCATCGATTTCTTCACCGGGACGGTATGGAACCCGTCCCATCCCATGTACCCGCTGTACGGCGTGCTGCCGCTCTTCGTGGGCACGCTGATGGTCTCCTTCGGGGCGGCGCTCATCGCCATCCCCATAGGGCTGGGGTGCACCATCTGGCTGGCCGAACTGGCCCATCCCCGCCTCAAGGCCGTTTTCAAGCCGGCCATTGAGGTTCTGGCAGGCATCCCCTCGGTCATCTTCGGCTTCTTCGCCCTGGTGATCCTGTCGGAATGGATATCCATGGTCTTCGATCCGGTCACCAAGCTCAACGCCCTGAACGGGGCCATCATGCTGGCGGTGATGATGATCCCCATCATGGTCACCGTGGCCGAGGACGCCATGCACGCGGTCCCCAACAGCCTGAGGGAAGCCTCCCTGGCCCTGGGCGCCACGCGATGGGAGACCATCCGGCACGTGGTGCTGCCAGCATCCGTCTCAGGCATAGTGGCCGCCATCGTCCTGGGCTTCGGCCGGGCGGTGGGGGAGACCATGACCGTGCTCATGGCCACCGGCAACGCCCCCATGCTGCACTTCGACCTGCTGAGGTCCGTGCAGACCATGACCGCGGCCATCGCCATCGACTTCGGGGAGGTGGAGTTCTACTCCGAACACTACCATGTGCTCTTCCTGGTCGGCCTGGTGCTCTTCATAATAACCTTCGTGATCAACTTCATCGCCGACTGGGTCACCAGGCGATACAGGGAGGAGTATTGATGGACCGCAAGCTCAGGGAGCTGGTCTACTTCTCCCTGTTCCGGGTATGCGCCGGGATAGTGGTCCTGGCGCTGCTGGTTCTCATCGGCTACATCCTGACCGGGGGCCTGGAGCGCCTGTCCCTGGAGTTCCTGACCGAGATGCCCCGCCGGGCCAACACCCAGGGCGGGATATTCCCGGCCATCGTGGGTACGTTCTACCTGATGCTCATCGTGATGGTGGTCACCGTGCCCATCGGCATCATGTCCGCCATCTACCTGGTGGAGTACGAGCAGAGCTCCTGGATGGGGAGGGTGTTCAAGCTGGCGGTGTACAACCTGGCCGGAGTCCCATCGATAGTGTACGGACTGCTGGGTCTGGGCATATTCGTGGTGTACCTGGGCTTCGGCTTCTCGCTGATCTCCGCCGGCCTGACGCTCAGCGTCATGGCCCTGCCGCTTATGATATCGGCCTCCCAGGAGGCCATATCCGCAGTTCCGAAATCGGTGCGCGAGGCCTCCCTGGCCCTGGGGGCCACCAAATGGCAGACCATATGGCATCATGTGCTCCCCTACGCGCTTCCGGGCATATTCACCGGCATCATACTGTCGGTGTCCAGGGCGGCGGGGGAGACCGCCCCGCTGATGCTGACCGGGGTGGCCATGTCCCTGTCCAGGCTGCCGGACAGCTTCTTCGACAGCTTCATGGCCCTGCCCTATCACATCTACTACATGGCCACGCAATCGTCGGACCTGATAGCCACCCGCCCCATCCAGTACGCCAGCGCGCTGGTGCTTCTGCTGCTGGTGCTGGGCATGAACCTGGTGGCCATAGTCATGAGGAAGAGATATCGCGAGAAATTCAAGTGGTGAATATGACAACCGCAATCCGTACTGAAGATCTGCACGTGTTCTTCGACAAGAACCACGCCCTGAAGGGGGTGACCATGGACATCGAGATGAACGGGATAACCGCCGTTATCGGCCCTTCCGGCTGCGGCAAGTCCACCTTCATCCGGTGCATCAACCGCATGAACGACCTGATACCCGGATGCTCTGTGAAGGGGAAGGTGATGGTGGACGGCTCGGACGTGAACGGCGACGACGTGGACGTGGTGGACGTGCGGCGGAGGATCGGCATGGTCTTCCAGAAGCCGAACCCGTTCCCGAAGAGCATCTACGACAACGTGGCCTACGCTCCCCGCCTGCACGGGATGCTGGAGGAGAGGAACGGAAGGATGCGCAGGCGCAAGCACACCAAGCAGGAGATGGACGAGATCGTGGAGCACTCCCTGCGCCGCGCGGCGCTCTGGGAGGAGGTCAAGGACCGCCTGGACAAGTCCGGGACGTCCCTGTCCGGCGGGCAGCAGCAGAGGCTGTGCATCGCCCGGACCCTGGCCATCGATCCGGAGATCATTCTGTTCGATGAACCGTGCTCCGCGCTGGACCCAATCGCCACGGCCAAGATCGAGGACCTGCTGGTGGACCTGAAGAAGGATTACACGGTGGTCATCGTCACGCACAGCATGCAGCAGGCGGCCAGGATCTCCGATCGTACCGCCTTCTTCTACATGGGGGACCTAATAGAGATGGGGGAGACCAAGCAGATATTCGAGCTTCCCAAGGAGGAGCTGACCGAGCAGTACATCACCGGGAGGATGGGCTGATGACGCCACGGACGACCTTCAACCACGAGATGGATGAGCTTTCGAAGGAGATCACCGAGATGGCCAACGCCTCCCGCACCGCTTTCGAGAAGGCGGTGCTGATGATCGCGGACATGGATTTCTCCCTGCGGGAGGAGGTGCGGGCGCTGGACCGCCGCATCTACGAGCTCAACGAGCAGATCGACCGGCACTGCCTGGACATAATCGCCCTGCACTCGCCCGTGGCCGGGGACCTGCGCATGATCTCCGCCTGCCTGAAGATGGTGGAGGACCTGAACCGCTTCGGGCGCTACGCCAGGGACATCGCGGAGCTCATTGACGACTTCGAGGAGGGCAAGGCATTCAAGCGCTTCGAGTCGCTGCGCACCATGTCCTGCCTGGTGGTGGGGCTGGTGGACGATGCGGTGTACTCATTCCTGCAGAGGGATGCTGTTAAGGCGTCCCAGCTGCATGAGAGGGACGACGCGGTGGACTCGCTCTACGACACCATATTCCGCGAGGTACTCACCTACATGATGGAGGACCCCCGGAAGATAACCATAGGCATCGACCTCATCCTGGTGGCCCGCTACATGGAGAGGGTGGCCGATCACGCCTGCAATATCGGCGAGTACGTCTATCACATGGTCACCGGTGAACGGCTGGACCCCAA
>JAXGRO010000017.1:0-33015 GCA_040765825.1 Methanomassiliicoccales archaeon | reverse complement strand
TCGAACCTCGCCCCTTGGCCCTCCCCACTGTTCTCCCTGATGCTTATCCCGGTTATGGCCAGTATCTCGCGGGAGAGGAAGAGGCCGAAGCCGTGGTCCCCGTCGGGATCGTGCACGAATAGGCACCCCTTCCTGTCAGCCGGTATACCGGCCCCATCATCCTGGCATATGATGGTCAGGGCTCCGGAGTCCTCCTCGGCAGAGAACCGGATCGTGGCTACCTTCCCGCCATGCCGTACGGCGTTATCGACCAGGTTGAAGAACACCTTATCGATCATGGGATCGGCGAAAACCTCCACACCGGGTGGGATGTCGTTGGCCACCCTCACCTCCCCCAGGTTGGTATCCATGGAGACCTTGTTCACCAACGCCGATAAGTTCTGCCATACTGCGGATCGAACTCCGATGCCCTCGTATTCCTTGGTGAACCTGATCAGTGCGGCTATCTTCATCCCGGCCGCCTCGGCCCTATTCAGGTGCTCATCACCCTTGGGCGTCGAATGATCGGCCCTGAGCATCGCCAGGTTCCCCTCCAGGATCATCAGTTGGTTGTTTATATCATGCCTGGTGATGCCAGAGAGCAGATTGAGCTTCCGGTTGACCTCGCTGAGGGATTCCTGTACCTTGGTGATCTCGGTCACATCCCTGAAATATCCGATGAGTCCGTTGATCTCACCATCCGGACCGTACTTGGGTTTGAACACACCGTCGAAATGATGATCTTCCCCATCGAGCGAAGGCAGCTTCGCGCAGAACTTCATTTCCTTGCCTGAGCTCATCACCTCCCTCTTTGCCGCGGTCAATCTCTCGGCGTCATCTTTGCCCAGGATGTCGAAATCTGTCCTTCCGATCATGTCAGCAAGGCTCAGGCCCAGTTGCGGATTGAGGACCCAGGTGTAACGCAGGTCCCTGTCGTGGACCACGATGTGATCGGGCGAGTTCTCGGAGATGAGACGGAACCTCTCTTCGTTCTCGCGCAGGCTCCTCTCAGCCTCCTTGAGGCCGGTGATGTCGTGCCCGATGCCCAGGACGCCGATGAAATCTCCCTTGTCATCATACATCGGGGTTTTAATGGTGTGAAGGAATGCCTTGCGACCATCCTCCGCGAACGTGATCCACTCCTCGTTGATGGTCGGGCCGCCCGCGGCTATGGCCCTGCGATCGTTCTCTCGGAAGGAGTCGGCGAGCTCGCGGTCTACGAAATCGTAATCGGTCCTTCCCACGATATCCTGCTCCTTGGCCCCGAAGAACCGCTCGAACATTGGGTTGCAGGACAGATAGACCCCGTTCATGTCCTTCAACCAGATGAGGTCCGGGATGGCGTGAACGAGCGCGTGCAGGCGGGCCTCGCTATCATGGACCGCGCGCTCCCTCGCTCTTCGTTCGGTTATGTCCCGAGCCGATGACAATGCGCCTATCACGTTACCGTCGCCATCCAAGAGCGCCCTGCAACGCCATGATAACAGGCGCCTCTCTCCATCGCGACGACGTTGCCAGCTCTCCAATAGGATGATGTCCGCCCTGCCCTCGAACAGCGACCTGACGCTTTGATATGTGTCCTGCTCCCCCTCGAAATAATAGGATGCTTCCCTGCCGATGATGTCCTCACCAAAGAACCTGAAACCCTCCTGGTTGGCCCAGGTGTATCTCTTCGAATTGTCCACCTCGACGATGATATCGGGGATCACACCGAGGACCATATCATATCTGGAGACCAGGGAACGAAGTTTCTCCTCCTTCCGTTTCATCTCGGTGATGTCCTGGTTGGCCCCATAGGTCCTGATGGTCCGCCCAGAGGAGTCCTTTAGCGCTCTGAAGACCACCGACATGGTGCGCCGTTCCCCGTCCCTCCTGATGATATCGTGCTCGATCCTCCTGCAAAAGTCGGGGTCCATGGTGGATATGGCGGCCTCGGTCTCCTGACCGACCAGCGGAACATCCTCCGGAAGAAGGAACCTGGTAGCGTAATCCCCGGACCTCATCTTCGTCCCGCCTTCCCTCTCGGCATTGGTCCCCAATAGGGCGTAGAACTGATCATCGAACGTGAAGGTGTCCGTCGCCACATCGTACTCCCAATGACCCAGCTTGGCCATGTCCATGGCCAATCTGAGCCTTGCCTGGGCCTCGTGAAGCTCCTCCTCGATCTGTTTTCGCTCACTTATGTCTATGTGGGTTCCGACCACCGTCCCTGTTGGCCTCCCACTATCGTCTCGCAGCATCTTTCCACGAGACCATATCCACACCCAGTGCCCATCCTTGTGGGCACGCCGGAAATATTGCTCATAGACGCCTTCCGGATTCCTCAGATATGTCTCGAAATTTCTTTTCGCCCTTTCCCGATCATCGGGATGCAGCAGAGCTATCCATACCTGCTCCAGGTTCCTTTTGCCGGACATGTCGTAGTCGAGTATGTCGCGCCCCAGCATGGAGAAGTACTCGGGACTGCACCACATGAAACCGCTATCCATGTGATACTCCCAGGCACCGGTGTTCGATGCTGCGATGAGGGCCTGGTATCTTGACGCGGCCCTCTGGAGCTCGTCCACAGATGATTCCAGAGCCATCTCTCCCCTCCTGCGGGAGACGGCGTGCCGGACCTTGTACGCTAATTCGGTATACTGAGCGTTGGGGTCGCCACCCTTCTGGATATAGAAATCGGCCCCGTTGTTCAAGGCCTCGATGACCACGTCCTCCCGCCCTTTACCGGTGAAGAGGATGAACGGCAGCCTGTCGCCTTTGGACCGCAGTGCCTTCAAGAACTGGATGCCGTCCTCTCCGGGCATCTGGTAATCAGAGACGATGGCATCGAACTTCCGGGAAGCCAGCGCGTTCCAGGCCTCCTTCACAGAATTTGCGACGTCCACCTCGATGCCCTTGGACGTCTCCAGAAACTCCTTGGTCAAATCGCAGATGTTCGGTTCATCATCGACGACCAAGACGCGCATAGGGGAGTTGGACATCTTAGAGAATCATCCCAGAAGTGACTATATATGATTTCGTTTAAATGACCTCGTGAGAAATTATCACTAGCGAGGGCCTGGTTGAGAAAAGGAGTTCGTCAGCGGCGGCGGTACGCGATCATTCAACAAGATGGGCGCGATGGTCCTACCCCGATGTATGATGAACCTCAGGGGCCGCCTGGGTTGATGGTGCATCCCTTCTCGATCAGGATGTCCATCCTACGGGCTGTGGCTGTCGCGAAACAACAAATCATTTTTCGCAGTGACCTACGACACACCGTTCCTTGGGATCGACCTGCGCCCCATATTCCCATCCAATTTCTGAGGGGGAGAGAACCTGCCCTCCATCGAGGTTATAGAATTAGGAAGATCTTCTGTCCGCCTCTTTCCTGAGTTCGGCATCGTACAGAGCGTCGATCATGGCCCCGAAGAAGCAGCAGGGTTTGTATTCATCCTCAGGTGCCTCCACCGCCTTATCATTGTCGCCCATGAGGGTGACGTTGGGGTGACCTTCCATCAGCACATGGAGCAGCCAGTCCTTATCCTGATTGCACTCGTAGTGGATCGAGCCGATCTCTTGCTCCCCGTCCATATCCACCTTGCGCAGGTGTATGTGCCCGCCCCCTGGTCCATTCTCCACGGTCAGTGTTATCAGCATGACATCACCTGGCAAGCGGTCCGCGCTGAGGCCATTTATAGTAATTGTCCACGAAGCATCCAGTGGGGTAGTCCTTCTCCATGAAGCTTATCTCCGGATGCCCCTTCATCAGGATGTCCAGGAGGACATCCCTTTCGTCGCGGTTGGCGTATTTCAGAGTTCCCAGGATGTGGGTGCAGGTGATGGACCCCCTCTTCCATAGCTCCAAGCAACCACTCCCATCCTCGTTCTCCAAGACCTTCATGTTGATGTAAAGGGCCATGTTGACCACCTTGTTGAGAGATGCTCCACTCATAGAGGAGAGAGGTTGGTATAAACAATTGTTGGTAGATGGTCGGTCGTGAGAGGACCAATGCCTTCACCCGAGGCAGTGGGAGCGACATCATGGCATATAAGATCAAGATTTTTCTTCATCTGGCGATCCCATGAGAAATGGATTGTGTGCGGCATGATACCGTGAAAAGAATCTCAGGACATGTATGATCATGTTGGATTCATGAATGGAAAATGGCGCGAAGGGGGGGATTTGAACCCCCGGGTCCTTGCGGACAATGGATTAGCAATCCATCGCCTTGCCGGGCTGGGCCACCTCCGCTTTCCGGCCACAAAAGAGAGCGGCGTTATTAAAGCTTTTGTGAACTAGACATCTTTCCCGTCCCCATGGGGATCGAACCATGGATCAATGGGTGACTGGCCGACCTCTTACTCGAATGAATCCCCGCTCACAGCCGCATCGTCATTCGCGAGAATGATAGGGCGGTTTTTTTAAAGAAACGAGATCACCGGCCTTTGACGAGCGGTCGCTCGGCCTTCCCCGAAGGAAGTGGCCCGATGATCTCGGCGGGACCGCCGCAGGGAGCGGGAAACCTCGGGGAATGCCCTGCTAAACCTTGTCGTACGGAAAAGGTGATATATTGCGGTCTTTTATGGAGAATATGGAAGCGTTGAAATCGCTTCGACCGAGGCGTATAACGCGCCTCAAGATGGGAAGCCCCCGAAATGGTTATATATGAGACCGAAGTTAAGGGGACTCTGCGCTGAAACACAGCGTCAAAAACGCCGAACTGGATGCCTCGCATCTAGGGGGGCGAAAAGAATGGGAATGGAGAATCAAGATCTCCGTCGAAAGGCGTCGACGTGCTCTCTTGATTCTGACGCTCGATGGCAGTAACATTTCTTAGGAAGTGGTACTGCTGGTGAAACTTGGTAACTCTGCCAATTTCTACAAGATAACATCCTAGGCGATCAATTAATGGTTGTCGAAGGATCAATTCCGGTTGATCCTGCCGGCGGCCACCGCTATTGGAATTCGATTAAGACATGCGAGTCGAGAGTCGCAAGGACTCGGCGGACCGCTCAGTAACACGCGGATAACATGCCCTTGGGTGGGGGATAACCTCGGGAAACTGAGAATAATACCCCATAGATCTCGAAAGCTGGAATGCTTCAAGATCCAAAACTCCGGTGCCCAAGGATTGGTCTGCGGCGTATCAGGTTGTAGTGGGTGTAACGGACCCCCTAGCCTATGACGCGTAAGGGCCTTGAGAGAGGGAGCCCTGAGATGGACTCTGAGACATGAGTCCAGGCCCTACGGGGCGCAGCAGTCGCGAAAACTTCACAATGGGGGAAACCCCGATGAGGGAATTCCAAGTGCCAGCACATTGTGTTGGCTGTTCTCTGGTCTAAAAAACCGGAGAAGTAAGGGCCGGGTAAGACGGGTGCCAGCCGCCGCGGTAATACCCGCGGCCCAAGTGGTGGTCGATATTATTGAGCCTAAAACGTCCGTAGCCGGTCTTGTAAATCCTTGGGTAAATCGACCAGCTTAACTGTTCGAAGTCCGGGGAGACTGCAAGACTTGGGATCGGGAGAGGTGAGAGGTACTTCTGGGGTAGGGGTAAAATCCTGTAATCCTAGAAGGACCACCGGTGGCGAAGGCGTCTCACTAGAACGAATCCGACGGTGAGGGACGAAGCCCTGGGGCGCAAACGGGATTAGATACCCCGGTAGTCCAGGGTGTAAACGCTGCGGGCTTGGTGTTGGGGGTCCTTTGAGGGCGCCCAGTGCCGGAGAGAAGTTGTTAAGCCTGCTGCTTGGGGAGTACGTCCGCAAGGATGAAACTTAAAGGAATTGGCGGGGGAGCACCGCAACGGGAGGAGCGTGCGGTTCAATTGGATTCAACACCGGACAACTCACCAGGAGCGACGGTTACATGAAGGCCAGGCTGATGACCTTGCCTGATTTTCCGAGAGGTGGTGCATGGCCGTCGTCAGTTCGTACCGTAAGGCGTTCTCTTAAGTGAGATAACGAACGAGACCCTCACCGCTAATTGCTAGTGTTCTCTCCGGAGGGCACGCACATTAACGGGACCGCTGTCGCTAAGACAGAGGAAGGAGAGGTCAACGGTAGGTCCGTATGCCCCGAATCTCCTGGGCTACACGCGCGCTACAAAGGTTGGGACAATGGGCTCCGACATCGAAAGGTGAAGGCAATCTCGAAACCCAATCGTAGTTCGGATTGAGGGTTGTAACTCACCCTCATGAAGCTGGATTCCGTAGTAATCGCTTGTCAACATCAAGCGGTGAATATGCCCCTGCTCCTTGCACACACCGCCCGTCAAACCACCCGAGTTGGGTTTCAGTAAGGATATCTCATTTTGGGGTCTTCGAACTGAGATTCAGCAAGGAGGGTTAAGTCGTAACAAGGTATCTGTAGGGGAACCTGCAGATGGATCACCTCCTACGCAAGGGGAAACACCGATGGCATTTCGAGTGTTTCCCCCACCAATTCCGGCAGGGTTACCAGGCACTAAAAACAACATCGAGCGTCCCCATTCTGACTCATAATTTTCATTTTCGGTCATTTTAAGATTAAGATTTATATAATGTTCCACGCGTTGGTTTAGCGTGAGCGAATACCAAGAACTGGTCGATTATTTGTTTCAAAAAGAGGACCGGTTGATCGGTATACTCATTGAATATGCCAAGGCCAACGATTACGTGAAGTACACCTCGACCCTGGAGGAGGCCTGGAGGGCCTCCATACGTGGCATCAACCACTCCTTTCAGGAGGCGGTGCTGAACATAGAGGGTATACCCGGACATCGCCCGGATAAGAACTATTCCACCGATCCCCTGGCTGCCTTCGGGGTGCTCGAGGCCAGGCTGCATCGTTCCAGGGGCATCACGTTGTCCATGTTCCTGGGACTGACCAAATACTACCGTCAATCCTACATAGACACTGTTCTGGAGGAGTATTCAGGAGAGAAGGCCGAGCAGTTCCGCACCTACATCGACCGGGTATTCGATCACTTTGAGATGGGGTTCATTGAGGAATGGACCTCCTCGGGGAACCCTAAGATACTCTCCGAGCTGCAGGGCAGGAACCGGGAGATGACCAACGAGAAGAACCTCTACCTCACCATCTTCGAGAGCATGCCCGAACCGGTGGTCATACTGGATGAGGATGGTGAGATCGTCACGGTCAACCATTCCTATTCCAGGGCGTTCCTGGGAGGGAAGGTCCCTGGCGACCGCTATTACGGCGAACCGGCCACGGTGTACCTTCCGGCGAGGGTCCAGGAGAACATCCGGGCATCTCTCGACGGACAAGCCAGGCAGACAGAGTTCCACGTCGAGCTGGACTCCGCCAACGGCACCAGGAGCTACATGGTACAGACCACCAAGATGCTGGATGTTTCGGAAAAGTACCGTGGGATGATCGTGATATTCAGCGAGGTGACCGAGCAGGAGAGGATGATGCAAGAGCTGGTCCTGGCCAACGAAAAGATCAGGCTGCTCGGCGAGATGACCCGTCACGATGTGCTGAACCTGCTCACGGTCATCAATGGCAACCTCCAGCTCCTGGAGATGAAGGCCGCCGAGCCGTCGCTGGCCAAGCACGTCAGGACCTCCCTGGACGCCTCCAGGGACATCCAGAGATTGCTGGAGGCCTCGAGGGACTACCAGCGCATGGGAACGAAGAAGGCCGAATGGATGGACCTGGAGCAGACCGTCCGAGCTGGCATTGCCAGCCTGGGAGAGATGGATATGAAGGTGGTGGTGGACATCTCTCCGGGAATGGAGGTCCTGGCCGACCCCATGCTGGAGAGGGTGTTCGCCAACCTGACCTTCAACACCCTGAAGCATGCCCAGACGGCGACCTGGATCCGCATCCGGTGCGAGAATGGCACGGACGGAGGCGTGACCGTCTGGTTCGAGGACGATGGCCCGGGGATACCTCATGAACTCAAGGGGCATCTATTCGACGAGAAGCTGGGCAGGCGCACCGGTCACGGCCTGCACTTCGTATGGCGACTGCTCCAGATAACCGGCATGGACATCAGGGAGATGGGCGAGCCGGGCAAGGGGGCCCGCTTCGCCATAAGCGTGCCGCCGACCGGGCATCGGATGAGGGAACCGGGGCAGAAATAATAAAATAGGGTGCTTGGCTATGGACCATTCCCGTGAAGGCATGAAATACATTTTTGTCACGGGCGGAGTTCTATCTGGTCTAGGGAAGGGGATAACCGCCTCCTCCATCGGCAGGCTGCTAAAGTCCAGGGGAGTCAAGGTGACCTCCATCAAGATCGACCCGTACCTCAACGTGGACGCGGGGACCATGAACCCCTTCGAGCACGGGGAGGTCTACGTCCTTGACGACGGCGGAGAGGTCGACCTGGACCTGGGCAACTACGAGCGTTTCCTGGACATCCCGATAACAAGCGCCCACAACATCACCACCGGTAAAGTGTACAAATCGGTCATCGAGAAGGAGAGGACCGGGGAGTATCTGGGTAAGACGGTGCAGATAATCCCGCACATCACCAACGAGATCAAGGCCCAGATCGTAAACGTGGCCGAGGCCACCGGGGCCGAGGTGTGCATCGTGGAGCTGGGGGGGACGGTGGGCGACATAGAGTCCATGCCCTTCCTGGAGGCGGTTAGGCAGATGAACACCGAGCTGGGCAAGGGCCGCAGCTGCCTGTTCGTGCACACCACGCTGGTACCGGTGATGGGCACCGTGGGGGAACAGAAGACCAAGCCCACCCAGCACTCGGTGAAGGAGCTGAGGGCCATCGGCATACAGCCCGACATAATCGTGGCCCGCTGCAAGGACCCCCTGGAAGAATCCATCAAGCGCAAGATAGCCCTGTTCTGCGACGTACCCATGGAGGCAGTGGTCAGCGCGGCCGACGCCCGGTCCATATACGACGTGCCCATGACCCTGGAGGCCCAGGGCATCACCGAGTTCATACTGCAGAGGCTCTCCCTCACGGACAAGGGCCAGGACCTGACCGAATGGAAGGACTTCGCCCGCCGCATCAACGAGCAGGAGAGGGTGGTGCGCATCGCCTGCGTGGGCAAGTACACCAACCTGGCGGACTCGTACATCTCCCATATCGAATCATTCCATCACGCCGGGGCCGAGGCCGGCACCAAGGTCCAGGTGGTCTTCGTGGACTCCGAGGTGGTGCAGCAGTACGGGATCACCGAGGAACTGCTAAGTGCGGACGGCATACTGATACCGGGCGGCTTTGGCGTGCGGGGCATAGAGGGAAAGGTGACCACCGCCAAGTTCGCCCGGGAGAACCGCATACCGTTCCTGGGGGTCTGCCTGGGATTCCAGATCGCCACCATCGAGTTCGCGCGCAATGTGCTGGGAATGGAGAAGGCCAACAGCACGGAGTTCGATCCGGACACCCCCTTCCCGGTGGTGGACCTTCTTCCGGAGCAGAAGACGGTGAAGAAGATGGGCGCCACCATGCGGCTGGGAGCGCAGCCTGTGGTGGTCCAGGAGGGATCCACCGCGCATAAGCTGTATGGCAAGTCCCTGATAATGGAAAGGCATCGCCACCGCTTCGAGGTCAACCCCAAGCACATCGAGGACCTGGAGGCAGCCGGCTGGAGGTTCACGGGGCGTTCGGCGGATGGGATCAAGATGGAGATAGGCGAGCTGGAAGGGCACGATTACTACCTGGCCTCCCAGTTCCACCCGGAGTTCAAATCCCGGCCCAACAAGCCCTCCCCGTTGCATCTGGGATTGGTGCGGGCCGCCGTGGAACGGAAGTATGGCCGGAACCAATAAGCTTTATATGGCATGGCGAACTTGGAGGGCCGATAGACATGTCCAATGACGATTACCTCTCACTGCTGGACCGGGCCAAGATGCAGCTCCCGGAGACCATCGAGAAGCACGAGCGTTTCGTGGTCCCGGAGCCAGACGTGTTCCAGGAGGGCAAGACCACCGTTTTCCGCAACTTCGGTGACGTCGTGGACACCCTGAGGAGGGAGCCGGAGCAGATCCTGCAGTACCTCCTGAGGGAGCTTGGAACCCCGGGGACCCTGGAGGGCCGCCGCGTGGTCTTCAAGACCAGGCTCACCCCCGCCCAGATCGCTGACAAGATCCAGAACTATGTGGACACCTTCGTGCTGTGCTCGGAGTGCGGAAGGCCGGACACGCACATCAACAAGGAGGACCGCATCCTCATCTTGGAATGCGAGGCCTGTGGCGCGCACCGACCGGTCAACGTCCGCAAGATCCAGAAGCCTTCCGAAGAGGGGCTGAGGGAGGGCGGCATCTACGAGATGATGATCGAGGACGTGGGCAAGAAGGGAGACGGGGTCGCCCGCATGTTCGACTACATCATCTACGTGCCTGGAACCGTCAAGGGGTCCAGGGTCAAGGTCAAGGTGGCCAAGATAACCGGGAAGGTCGCCTACGGGAACGTTTCCGTGGAGTGACCGCCCTTAAGGGCAACAACGATTTATTCCCGCATACCTATGAGCGGGCATGCGCACCGCCAGGCAATACGTCGTCCTCGCCGTGATGTTCCTGGCCGTGCCGGTCGCCGCCTTGATCCTGGTGCCCACCGTGCCTTCGGGGTACAGGGCCTTCAGCGATTCGAACGACCCAACGAACCCTTTCATCTACATCGCGATGGTCCTGCTCATGACCGGGCTGATGATCTTTCTCATCAAACGGTCCCGTCTGGGCACCCTTCGTGCCCTGCTCATGGGGGCCATGGCCCTGGGCCTGTTCTCCATCGGATCGCTGTTCATGATGATAGGTGGAGCGGACGAGCTGTCCTCCCTGGTATTCGGGATCGCCCTGGCCGGCATACTGCTCTACCTGCTGATCAGGCACCCCAGATGGTACGTGGTCAACGGAGCGGGGCTCATCCTGGGGGCCGGGGCGGCCCTGATACTGGGGCTGTCGCTGGGGCCGCTGCCCGCGCTGATCCTCCTGACCGCTTTGGCCGTGTACGACGCCATCTCGGTGTACGTGACCAAGCACATGCTCACCCTGGCGGAGGGCGTAGGGGACCTGGGCCTGCCCATAGTCCTGGTGGTACCAGGCAGCAAGGGGGCGGAGAGGAGGAAGCTTGACCTTCGCGATCGCAGCAAGGACGCCGAGCGGGACGTGATGCTCATGGGCTTGGGCGACGCCATAATCCCCTCCATAATGGTGGTGTCCGCTGCGGCCAACCTTCCCCCGGTCACCGCCACCGGATGGCCTCAGCCGGCCATGATCGTGGCCCTGGCCACCCTGGCCGGGGCCTTCCTGGGTTTCGTGTCCCTGATGTTCCTCATCTCCAAGGGCAGGCCGCAGGCCGGACTTCCGTTCCTGAACGGCCTGGCCCTGTTCGCCTACGCCGCCTCGTACCTGCTGGTCTACCGGGACCTGGGATTCGGAATCGCCTGAGAAAAAGGGTTTTGTATCCCGGCCATCATAACCACCGGCCGTGGAAGGAAGATATCTGGTGCTCTCGGACGTGCACTGCCGGGAGTGGGTGGCCGAGTCGGCTAGGGCTCTCATGGACCAGCACGGCCTCCATGAGGTAGTTCTGCTGGGGGACATCACCCATTTCGGGCCCCCGCAGTTCGCGGAGGACTTCATCAAGGCCCTGGGAGCCAAGTGCTACGCAGTTCCGGGCAACTGCGACCCCCCGGGAACGCTCACCTTCATCGAGCGCAGCGCAATCTCCCTGCACGGACGAAAGGTGGTGGTGAACGGCCGGACCTGGGGAGGACTGGGCGGTTCGAACCCCAGCATCTTCCGCACCCCCTCCGAGATGCCTGAGGAGGAGATATTCAGATCGCTCTCGCCGGTGATGGAGAGGGGCATGGTCCTGGTGCTGCACTGCCCCGCGCACGGGACCTTCGACACCCCCTTCTCCAACAAGCACGTGGGCAGCACTGCCGTAAGGGACCTGATCAAGCGGACCGAACCCCTGGTGGTCCTCTCCGGGCACATCCACGAGGACAGAGGAGTGGCGAAGAAGGACGGCGTGTGGTACATGAACCCCGGTGCGGCCAAGGACCGATACGCGGGGATGATGGAGCTGGGTGAGGAGGTCAAGCTGACCCTGCTGGACCTTGAGGTGTGAAGCAAGGTATTTATACACCAGGCCATTTAGGTGGCGGTGGATTGCTATGGCATTGTGGCAAGGAAGGTCTAAGAGGAAGCCCACGGGCGGGCGTTTGACGCTGTCGAGGAAGAAGCGCAGGTTCGAGATCGGGAAGGAGCCGGTCTTCACCTTCGTCGGTAGCGAGAAGCGCCTGGTGTCCAGGGTTCGTGGGGCGAACGTCAAGGTGCGCATGTTGAAGGCGCAGTTCGCCAACGTGGTCGACCCGGCCACCAACAAGGCCCAGAAGGCCAAGATCATAACCGTCAAGGAGAGCCCCTCCAACCCCAACTACGTTCAGCGCAACATCATCACCAAGGGCGCGGTCATCCAGACCGAGCTGGGGCTGGCCAAGGTCACCTCCAGGCCCGGCCAGGACGGCGCCATTAACGCCATCCTGGTGAAGGAATAAGCCCACAGGTCCTTCCATGGCCCTGGACGAGGACACCGCCTGGGTGCTCTGGCCCGAGTATTTCGATCGGACCAGGCCCCGGTCCCAGGGCCGCAAGGTGAAGAAAGGCCTGGCCATTAACGATCCGGACGTAGATCAGATCGCCGCGGCCCTGCGCAAGCTGGGGCTTGAGCACAAGATAGAGCGGGACAAGGCCTATCCCGCCAACTGGTTCTTAAAAAAGGGAAGGGTGCTGGTCAGCAAGACCATGCCCAAGTCCCAGCTGGTTCAGAAGGTAGGGGAACTGCTGAGCAAGGCTCAGCGGTCCTGAGGGGTTTCCACTTCCTCCACGAGCTTCTTGCCCGCGGATACGCTGTCCACGGAGTGGATGACCGCGCCGGAGTCGATGATGACCTCCTCGACGTCCTCGTAGTTTATGGCCAATCCCTCTATGGTTATCTTTATGCTCTCGGTCTCCTGGTCGACCTCGTCCAGGGTGCAGTTGACCCCGGAGACGCCCTCCACTACGCTCAAACGGCTGGCCAGGTCGATTATCGACGGATGATGCGGCTTGAGCACATCAAGCACCAATCTTTTAATCTCGGACATGTTGGGTTCTACCGCCGTTAAAATGGAATCCTGATATAAATTGCTTGTTGATGGCCCCTGGAAAGGATTATTCCCATCCAGCACAATATTGCCTTCATGATAGAGAGGGAGGAGGTCAGGGTCCTGGACATCAACGCCGAGTACCTGGGGGTGCCCACCGAGGCGTTGATGGAGAACGCAGGGTGGGCGTTGGCCCAGGAGATCGTATCGCGGTTCGGGGAGGGGCTTAGGCTGGCCGTGCTCTGCGGACCGGGCAACAACGGCGGGGACGGGTTCGTGGCCGCCAGGGCCTTGACCAAGAGCAACCGGGTCCGGGTGTTCCTGGCCTCCCCTTCCTCCGAGATAAGGTCCCCGGAGGCGCGGGTGAACTTCGAGAGGGTCGAGGAGCTGCACCGGCCCTACAGCGGCGACGACCTGTCCGGGTACGATGTGCTGGTGGACGCCCTCCTGGGGGTGGGGGCTAGAGGGAGGCCCAGAGGGAACTTCGCAACGATGGTGGAAGCCATGAACGCCAGCGGCAGACCGGTGGTCTCGGCCGATATGCCCACCGGCCTGGGTTCGGACCTGGCTGTCCGCCCACAGCTGACCGTGACCTTCCATGACCTCAAGGAGGGAATGGACCGGGAGAGCTGCGGGGAGATCGTGGTCAAGGACGTGGGCATCCCCGCAGACGCCGAGCGGTATGTCGGGCCTGGGGACCTGGTCCATTACCCGATCCCCGCGCAGGACGCACACAAGGGGCAGAACGGCAGACTGCTTGTCGTCGGCGGGGGGCCGTACACCGGGGCGCCGGCCCTGGCCGGCCTGGCCGCATATCGTACCGGGGTGGACCTGGTGTTCGTGGCCTGCCCGGAGGGTTCCAGGGCGGCGATATCCTCCTATTCCCCGAATCTTATAACGGCCCCCCTGGCCGGGGAGAGATTGTCCCGAGAACATGTGGAACAGCTTGTGGGGATGTCCCGCAAGGCCGACGCAGTGCTCGTGGGACCTGGACTGGGGGAGCATGAGGACACCCTGGAAGCGGTGAGGATGCTGGTGAGCGCCTGCGACCGCCCCATGGTCCTGGACGCGGACGCGCTGAAGGCCGTGGCCGGCGACCTAGGCCTCCTCAATGGCCGCAAGGGCGTGCTCACCCCTCACCACCGGGAGATGGAGATCCTGCTCGAGGACAAGGTCCCGGCGGAAGACCGTACCGGCCGGGCCATGGACCTGGCATCCAGGACCGGATGGACCGTGCTGCTGAAGGGCAGGGTGGACGTGATCACCGACGGGACGGGCGTCAAGCTGAACCGCACCGGGAATCCGGGGATGAGCGTCGGAGGTACGGGCGACGTGCTGGCGGGGATCACCGCCGGCCTGCTGGCCAAGGGCGCCCCGGGGTTCAAGGCGGCAAGGATGTCCGCGTTCCTGAACGGGTCGGCGGGGGACCTTGCCTTCGAGAAGTTCAGCTACGGGCTGATGGCCACCGATCTGCTGGACCGGATACCCCAGGTGCTGCGCCGCGGCCTCTCCCGGGTGCATTGAGGGGTGGGCATGAAGATCGCCTTCATCTCCGACGTGCATGCTAACCTTCCAGCGCTGGAGGCGGTGTTCGAGGACCTGTCCAGACGTGCCGTGGGCACGGTCTACTGCGCGGGCGACATACTCGGTTATAACACATTTCCGGACCAGACCGTGGAACTGCTGAGGCGTAAGGGTGTGCACTGCATCGCCGGGAACCATGACCGGGCGGTGCTGGTGGGGACCAAGGGCATGAACAGCATCGCCGCCGCAGCCATCGAATGGACCAGGAGCAACATGTCCCAGGACACCTACGAGTTCATTCGCGAGCTGCCCAATTCCATACACAGGCCCCTGGAGGGGGTCATGACCGCCATACATCACGGTTCCCCGCGGTTCATGTCCGAGTACATATTCGAGGAGCACGTGAACGACGAGCTTCTGGAATTGGCCGGGGCCAGGTTGCTGGTGCTCGGTCACACCCACATGCCGTTCGTGGCCCATTTCGCCGCGGGAACGGTGCTCAACCCTGGATCGGTCGGACAGCCCAGGGATGGGGACAACCGGGCCTCCTACGCAATCTGGGACGCCGTGGAGCCGGATATCGAGGTGGTCAGGGTGGATTACGATCGCCAGAAGGTCATGGACGGCATCAGGGAGGCGGGATTGCCGGACATGCTGGCCTCCCGTCTGCTGAGGGGGAGGTGAATGACCTTCCGGGCCTCGCCCATACCCGACCGGCCGGTGCTGCGGCTGGACGGCGAGGAGAGGGTGCTCTGCGTGGGTGACCTGCACATCGGCATAGAGGCGGACATGCGCTTCCGGGGCATCGTGGTCCCCTCCCAGACCCACCGCATGGAGCGGGAACTGAACGACCTGGCGGATGGGGTGGACCGGCTGGTGGTGATCGGGGACGTCAAGCACCAGGTCCCGGGGTCCACCAAGCAGGAGCATGTGGAGATCCCCCGCTTCTTCAACTCCCTGCTGAACCACTACCCCCGCATCGACCTTGTGAAGGGGAATCACGACACGGACATCGAGCGCATGCTCCCCTCCAGGGTCGTCGTCCACGATCAGGCGGGCTTCGTCCTGGACGATGTGGGATTCGTGCACGGTCACGCCTGGCCCTCCCCGGAGGTCATGGCCACCAGGCTGCTGGTGATGGGGCACAACCACCCTGCGGTGATATTCGAGGATGGCCTGCATCACAACCAGGTGGAGAGATGCTGGGTTCGCTGCCGCTTCAGGAATGGCGGCGACAGATATGAAAAGGTCCCGGAAGAGGCCATCATGGTCCCGGCCTTCAACCGATCATTGGGCGGGGGGCCGGTGAACCTGGAGGGGCCGAGGATGCTCGGCCCCCTGCTCTCCAATGAGCTTGTGGACCTGGAGAACGGACAGGTGTACCTCATGGACGGACTGCTGCTGGGGACCGTCTCCTCTCTCAGGGTTAAACGCAGAGGCTATTTCCGCCTGGAGGATTGATCAGCGCACGAAGGGGCCCTGGAAGGTCAGCGATGGTTTCCTGGTGTCCAGTACCGCCCTTCCGCCTATGGGTATGGTGATGAGCGGGTCGGTGTGCGCGAAGTCCGCCTCGGCCATTATCGGCAGGTCGTAGCCTTTGGTGGCCTCCTCGACGATCATCCGCAAGCTGTCACCGGGAGTGAACCCGACGGCGGACGGCGATCGCCCCAAGACAAGCCCGGAGATCTGTTCGAACACGCCCATGTGCCTCAGCTGAGTGAGGTACCGGTCTATGGTGTATGGGGATTCCTCATCGTCCTCCTCGAGGAATAGTATGGCCCCCTCCAGGTCCGGCCAGTATCTGGTGCCGGAGAGAAGCAGGAAGGTGCCCGTGTTCCCTCCGATGACCGGTCCCTCCGCACTTCCCTTCCTGATGACCTCCCAGCCCGGATTCTCTTTCCATACTCGCGGACCCATATCGGGCTTTCTGTACCACGGGTCCTCTGCCCAGAGTTCCGATGGTATGATTTCCACGTGGTCCCTCCCCTCGATGAGCATCTGATCGAAGCAATTCTCGGTGTATCTTGGCAGGTCAGGCTGGCAGAAGGTCACAAAGGCCGGCCCGGAGAAGTTGAGCAGACCCGCCTGGGATAGGATGGCGGTGTTCAGGGAGGTGACGTCGCTGAAACCGATGAAGGGTTTTCCGGAGGAGGCGATGGCCTGGTAGTCCAGGTGCTCCAGCAGCTGGTGAGAATTGAAACCCCCATAAACGGACATGACCATGTCCACATCGTCATCGGCGAACATCCCGTTGAGGTCATCCGCCCTTTCCTTCACCGTTCCGGAGGCGTGCCCGTGCCGGCAGAATATGTGATCCCCCTCCTTGACATGAAATCCCTTGGAGGCCAGTTTTTTCACACCGTTCTGCCAGACCTCTTTTCGAATGTGACTGGCGGAGGCGGAAGGCGCCACCAGGCCGATGGTGTCCCCTTCCTTCAGTCTGTGGGGGAGAAGCATGATCATGTAATGAACGAAGAAAAATAAAAAAAGGATGTAAAAGGTTGGAAAAAGGGGTTTAGAAGCTTCGGGACAGGGTCTTGTAGACCGAGCCGTCGGAGCGCCGGACCACCGCGTCGATGGGCATCTGACCAGGCAGGGTGTGCGTGGCGCAGCTGTTGCAGGGATCGTAGGCGCGGTAGGCCATCTCCACGGCGTTCAGCAGACCGTCGGACACCATCCAGTTCTTGATCAGAGCGGTGGCGGCCTTGCGGACGCTGAGGTTCATGGGGGCGTTGTTGTTGGTGGTCCCCACGACCAGGTTGACGTCCTTCACGATGCCGTTCTTGTCGGAGACGTAGTGGTGCACCAGGGTCCCGCGGGGGGCCTCGATGATACCCACGCCCTCGCCGGGCTCGCCAACGGGGTTGCGTATGTGCTTGCCGGTGATCTCCGGGTCCTGGGACAGCTCCAGCAGCTTCTCTGCCGCATACAGCATCTCTATGACCCTGGCCCAGTGCTGGGACATGGTGTGGTGCACCGGCCCCTTGACGCCCAGGTCCCTGAAGGTGCCGTGGTACTTGTCGAACTCGGCCTGCGCCAGCGGGGTGGTGAAGCCCTTGGAGACGTTCAGCCTGGCCTGGGGGGTCGCACGGTATATACCGCTGTCCTTCCCATCCACCAGTCCCTTCCAGCCGACCGGCTTGAAGTAGCAGAACTTCTCGTAGGACCAGGGCAGGGTGTGCTCCGCGATGTACTTCAGGTACTCGGTACCCCTGTCCTTGTATCTGGCGACCTCCTCCCCGGTGGGGGAGATCATCTTCTGCTCACCATCGTAGAAGTTGATCTTGTCGTTCTTGTCGACGGTACCCAGGTAGTAGGTCTCGTGGTAGTAGATGTCCGGGTTGGTGATGATAGCAAGGTAATCCTTGTTCTTCAGGACCACGTCCTCGAACAGCTTGCAGGTGAACTTGCCGAACTCCACGCAGGACTTGGCCATGGCCTCGATCTTGGCCCTCTCGTCCTCGTTGATGCTCTTGGCGAATCCGCCGGGAATGCCGCACACCGGGTGGGTGGCCTTTCCTCCGAGCATCTCCTGGATCTTCTGGGCGTAGGAGCGGTGCTTGATGACCTCTCCGCCGATCTCCAGACCCACCGCTCCGACGACCCCGAGGATGTTCCTCTCGGCCTTCGGGGCGCCCGGGCCCATGACGAAGTCTGCCGCAGCCAGAGCGTAGAAGTGCGCTATGTGGCTGTGTATGTAGTGAGCCATGTAGAACAGCTCGCGCAGCTTCTTGGCGGTCTCCGGGGGATCCACCTTGAAAACGGCGTCCAAGGCCTTGGTGGAGCATATGTGGTGCGCGCCAGGGCACACACCGCACAGCCTGGAGGTCAGCTTGTTCATCTCATCGACGGACCTGCCGATGCAGAACTTCTCGAAACCCCTCAGCTCGGGCACCTGCCAGTAGGCGTTGGCCACGTTGCCGTTGTCGTCCAGGAAGATCTCGATCTTCCCGTGACCTTCCAACCGGGTGATGGGGTCGATGGTGATCCGCTTCTCGGTGGTCTTCTCAATCTTGTCGGGTCCCTGACCCATCAATATAGGACACATTAGTTTCAGGCCTCCTTGGAAGTAGTGGCAGCTTTCTTCTCTTTAACCTTCCGCTTTATGATCGAGGCAGGCATGGTGAACGCGTAGAACGTTCCCAGGGGGTCCTTCACCTGGGCCATCAGCTCCAGGATGTCGTCCTCGGACAGCTGGGTCTCGTCGTTCCCGATAGAGAATATCGAGGCGAGCGCGCTCAGCATGCTTCCGCCCTGGTCCAGGACCTCGGCGGTCGGTCCCATGCATCCGCGGCAGGGCTGGTTGCCCTCGAGGCACTTGGCCCCGCAGCCGGCCCTGGTGGACGGCCCCAGGCATATGACGCCCTGCTCCAGCATGCACTTCTCAGGATCGATGTCGATCTCGTAGGGCATGTATATCCTGTCCACCTTCTTCACGGTCCTCTTCCTGTTGCACTCGTCGCAGAGGGTCTTCTGGGAGGCGATGACGGAGCCTTTGGGGGGCAGCGGGGCGCCTTCCTTGACATGCTTCTCGACTATGCCCAGGAACTCGTTGATCAGGTTGGTGGTCGGCGGGCATCCCGGCATGTAGTAGTCGACATCGATGACCTGGTCGAGGGTCATGACGGTGTCGTACAGAACGGGTATCTCCACCTCTCCCTCCGGTGCCATGTAGTGCGGGGTCGGCAGCACCCTCTCCACGTTGTCGGAGGTGGGAGTGTCGAAGTACACGTACTCCAGGATGTCCTTCTTGTTGGTGACGTTGGCCAGTCCGGGGATTCCTCCGAAGCAGGCGCAGGAACCGAAGGAGACCATGAGGGCTGACTTCTGCCTGAGCAGCTTGGCCATGTGCTCGTTCTCGCTGTTCCTGATGGCCCCGTTGAACAGGGTGGCGGTTATGGACCCGTCGGGCATGGCCTCGACGTCCTTTACCTTGGCGTCCACGGCGATGGGCCAGAAGGCGATGTCCGCGATCTCGGCCACGCCTAGGATCTTCTCGTCGATGTCCAACAGCGCGACGTCGCAGCCTCCGCACCCGGCGGCCCAATACTGTGCGATCTTTATCTTTGCCATATTTGTTTCCTCCTTGGGGTCAGATTTACTCCTCGTTCATCGGGTTCGGGCCCAGCTCTCTTATGGTGCTGTCGAACTCCTTGATGGTCTGCTGGAACTTCATCCCCTCGGATGCGGAGACCCACTCCAGCTTCAGGCGGTCAGGGTTGAATCCGTACTGCTCGAGCAGAACGCGGAGCAGGGCGATCCTCCTCCTGGTGCGGTAGTTGCCGCCGATGTAGTGGCAGTCCGCGGGGTGGCAGCCCAGGACGAGCACGCCGTCAGCCCCCTTGGCGAAGGCCCGCAGGACGAACTCGGGGTCCACCCTGGCGGAGCACATGGTCCTGATGACCTTGAAGTTGGTCGGCATCTGCAATCTGGAGACCCCGGCCAGGTCGGCCCCGGCGTAAGAGCACCAGTTGCAGCAGAACACCAGCAGGTTGGGGGCCCATTCCCCCGCCTCTGCGGCGGGGGCGCTTTGGGCTTGTGCTTCGTTAGACATTACTTTCCACCTCCGACCAGAGCGGCGTCGATCTGCGCCAGGATCTGGTTGTTCTTGAAGCCCTTCTGCTCCAGGGCGCCGGACGGGCAGGCGGCCACGCAGGTCCCGCAACCCATGCACAGACCCTCGTTGATGACGGCCTTGCGCTTCTCCGGGTTGGACGGGTCACCGACTATGGTGATGGCGCGGTACTCGCACACCGGTTCGCACACGCCGCATCCATTGCATACCATCTCGTTGACGGCGGCGATGATCCCCTGGGTCTCAAGGTACTGCTTCGATATGATGGTCATGGCCCTGGAAGCCGCACCGGAAGCCTGAGCGATGGCCTCGTCGATGAACTTCGGCCAGTGGGCCAGACCGGCCAGGTAGACGCCGCTGGTGGCGAAGTCGACCGGCCTCAGCTTCATGTGCGCCTCGAGGAAGTAGTGGTCCTTGCTCAGCGGGACCTTGCACATCTTGGCCAGATCCTCGTTGTCCTCGTTCGGGCGTATTCCCACGCTCAGCACGAGGCAGTCGGGCGACAGCTGCACCGGGGCTCCCAGCACGGTGTCGTCCACTACGATCTTGCCGTCGGCGGTCATCTCGGGCATTTTGTTCTCCGGGTAGCGGATGAACTTCACGCCGAGCTCGCCGGCCTCCTTGTACAGGGTCTCCCTGAAGCCGTAGGTCCTGATGTCCTTGTGCAGGATGTAGACCTGGGCCTTGGGGTCCTTCTTCTTGATCTCGATGGCGTTCTTGACGGCCTTGGAGCAGCACACGCGGCTGCAGTAGGGCGCCTCATCGTTCCTGGAACCGACGCACTGGATCATGACCACGTTCTTGGCAGCGAATCCGCCCTCGACCAGGGCCTTCTCCAGCTCGTTCTGGGTGACGACCTTCTTGTCCTTGCCGTAGTTGTACTCCTTGGGCACGTAGGCCTTGGCACCGGTGGCGATGACGATGGCTCCGGTCTCCAGCTCCTTGTCGCCGGTGACCTTCACCTTGAAGTTCCCGACGAAGCCGGAAACGTCCTCCACCTTGGTGTTCAGGTGCACGCTGATCTTGTCGCTGGCGCGTACCTTGGCCTCGAGATCCTTGATGTACTGCCTGGGGGAGACCCCTCCCTCGTTGGTGTACAGGTTGACCAGATTTCCGCCCATGGCCCCGGTGGCCTCCAGAATGTCGACCTTGAAGCCCTGCGCGGCGATGTCCAGAGCGGCGGTCATACCGGCCAGTCCGCCACCGACCACGACGGCGGAGTGGTTGACGCCCAGCTTGGACTTGGTCAGGGGCTCCAGGAACCTGGACTTGGCGATGGCCATCCTGGTCAGGTCCTTGGCCTTGTCGGTGGCCTTCTCGGGCTCCTGCATATGGATCCAAGAGCACTGGTCACGGATGTTGGCCATCTCGAAGAGGAACGGGTTCAGGCCGGCCTCCTTGATGGTGCTCTGGAACAGGGCCTCGTGGGTCCTGGGAGTGCAGGAAGCGACCACGACGCGGTTCAGCTTCTCCTCCTTGATTACCTTCTTGATTATCTCCTGGGTATCCGCGGAGCAGGTGTACTTGTTCTCCGCAGCATAGACCACGTTGGGCAGGGTCTTGACATACTCCACGACCGAGGGCACATCGACGGTCCCGCGGATGTTAATGCCGCAGTCACAAACGAACACACCGATGCGGGGCTCCTGTCCGGCCACGTCGGTCTCGGGGACCTCCTTGACCACGGTGTCGATGCTGATCCTGTTGTTGAACACGTGGGCGCCGGCCTTGGCGGCGGCACCGCTGGCCTCGGCCACGGTGGTGGGGATGTCCTTGGGGGCGCTGAAGGCGCCGGTCACGTAGATACCCTTCCTGGTGGTCTCCAGCGGGCTGTAGACCCCGGTGTGGCAGAAGCCGAACTCGTTCAGCTTGAAGCCCATGCTGTCGGCCAGGGCCTTAGCCTGTGCCGGCGGCTGGAAACCAGCGGACAGAACGACCAGGTCGAACTCCTCGGCCAGGATGTTCCCTCCGTCGCTGTAGCGCAGCAGCAGGTTGTTGTTGGCGGCCTCCTCGACGGATGCCACGCGGGTGCCGCGGTGCATCTTGATGCCGTACTCTCCCTCGGCCCTCTTGGCGTAGTCCTCGAACTCCTTGCCGAAGGCCCTGACGTCCATGAAGAATATGGTGGACTTCAGGCCGGTGGTGTGCTCCCCGGCGATGATGGCCTGCTTCAGGGCGTACATGCAGCAGACGGACGAGCAGAACGGGTTGCCGACCTTCTCGTCCCTGGAGCCGACGCACTGGATGAAAGCGACCTTCTTGGGGGTCTGGTGATCGGAGGGCCTTACCACATGCCCCTGGTAGGGACCGGTGGCGCTGAGCACCCTTTCGAACTCCAGGCTGTTCAGGACATTCTTGAACTCCTTGTAGCCATACTCCTTCTTCAGGCGGGCGTCGAACAGCTCATAACCAGGAGCCAGTACTACCGCGCCCACATTGATCTTCTCGGTGGTCTCCTTCATCTCATAGTCAATTGCGTCGGCGGGGCAGACCTTCTTGCAGTTCCCGCACTTGCCCTTGGTGAGATACAGGCAGTGCTCAGCGTCGATGGCGTACTTCATCGGCACGGCCTGAGCGTAAGCAACATAGATGGCCTTCCGGTTCATCAGGCCCAGCTCGTACTCGCTGGGCACCTTGGACGGGCACTTCTCGGCGCAGAGTCCGCAGCCGACGCACCTCTCCACATTGACGTACCTGGGCTTCTTCTTCAAGGTAACCGTGAAATTACCGGCCTCTCCCTCAACGTTCATGACCTCGGTCAAGGTCATCATGCTGATCATAGGGTGCCTCGCCGCCTCCACAAGCTTTGGGGACAGGATACACATCGAACAGTCGTTGGTCGGGAAGGTCTTGTCCAACTGGGCCATGACACCGCCGATGCTGGCCTTGCTCTCGACCATGTAGACCTTGAACCCGGACTCGGCCAGGTCCAAAGAGGTCTGGACACCTCCGATGCCCCCTCCTACTACCAAAACAGAACCGCTTTTTGATTCCATATTCGCTCCTCCTCTCTTTTCATCTTTCGATCCTTGGGACGATTGTTCCTCTTTGTCTCCTTTTTTGAACAATCCACCAAATATTGACTTCAAACTGCTCAGTTGCCTCTCCCTCCTATTATTTTTGAACCCCATTCCTAACCAGAATACAGGACCGGAATCCCCTACCCTTCACGTTCCTACCCTCGAAAGGTGAATGGGCACCTCCACGGAACCATGTCCCTGGCATGCGGCCCGATGTTTTATCGAGCCCTGCATTTAAGGCAGTTCTGCCAGGATTAAAATGTCCATATTTCAACATTATGTGCGATGTCGAGGGGTAGGACATGGTATTCTCCTGATTGCGTTTTGTTTAAGAGCTTTTCGCTTTTATCGTTTTACTATTCGGAAGAAAAAGGTTGCTTGTACTGGAAACGGACAATGGCCGAGATGTAACTGCCTTTACCGTTCATGTCGGATTTCAATAATCAGAAAGCAAGTCATATAAATCGAAAGGTGGTCCGCCCAAGGGTGCTGCTGACGCTCTTCCTGACCTCCTTGGGGGCTTCCTCCCTGGTCCCCCTGTACTACATAGTAACAAGAAGGGGGAAGGGGGACAGCCGCGGATGGACGTTCCACGAGGACCGCCTTCAGCCCCTAAGCCGATCGGAGGCCAGGGTGAAGATAAGGCCGGTGCGCGGTGAAGGACTGGTCTGCCAGATATGCATGGGCCGCCTCAAGGACGGGCTCCCGCACGTCAAGTGCGAGTGCGGGAAGGTGTTCCACATCACCTGCTTAAAAAGGGTGGGCTTCTGCCCCTATTGCCAAAGGAAGTATTCACAGGAGGAGGTCGAGGGCAGGGCGACCTATCCAGAGATGCAACGCATGGACTGCCCGGTGTGCGGCCGGAGTGTCTACAAGGATTCCGGGAGCTGTGAGTGCGGCGCGATCATCGCTGACGAGGATGGTGTCTTCTACTGCCCCGTATGCGGGACGCAGATAGACGATGGAGAGAACGATTGCCCTTATTGCCATGAGCGCTTCGAGGATGTTCGCCTGGTGGAGTGTCCGTTCTGCGGAAAGGTCTTTGACGGGAACAAGGGGATGTGCGAATGCGGAACGTTCGTGGGTGAGAGCTGTCCGGTCTGCGGCATCCACCTGTCATCGGACGATGAGACCTGCCCGGAATGCGGGGCGAGGTTCGAGACTGTGGATGAGCGCGTTTGAGCTGAGGCCCTCCTTGCCTTTTTATACTTTATAGAATATCCATAAAACGGGTGGGTGCCATTTGCCCTTTGTTCGATGACATGTTCCAAAAGGAGGCCGCGCAGCCCGTGAACGCATACAGCCCGGAGGATGATGAGCTCAGGGCGTTGGTGGAGTCCCTGCGCATCAAGATATCCATAATCGGATGCGGAGGGGGAGGTTCCAACACCGTCCGGCGTATGCACCAGGGCGGCGTCGAGGGCGTCAAAATGGTGGCCTGCAACACCGATGCCCGCCACCTGCTGTCCATCCAGGCCCCGCACAAGGTCCTCTTGGGCCGGAGCATGACCAAGGGATTGGGGTCCGGCTCCCTCCCGGAGATCGGGCAGAGGGCCGCGGAGGAGTCCGAGAACGAGCTTTGGAAGCATGTCGACGGGCAGAACATCGTTTTTATAGTGGCCGGCATGGGCGGAGGAACCGGCACCGGTTCCGCCCCAGTGGTGGCGGACCTGGCCAAGAGGGCCGGGGCCTTGACCATAGGCGTGGTGACATTGCCTTTCAGGGCGGAAGGGACGGTACGCATGGCCAACGCCATCAAGGGCCTGGAGAGACTGAAGGAGAAGTGCGACACCACCATCGTGCTGCAGAACGACAGGCTGCTGGAACTGGTGCCAAAGCTTCCCTTGGAGGCCGCGTTCAGGGTCACTGACGAGGTGCTCATGCAGAGCATCCGGGGAATTACCGACGCGCTCACCAAGCCGGGATTGATCAACATAGACTTCAACGACCTGCTGACCATCATGCGCAACGGTGGCATGGCCCTCATCGGGCTGGGGGAGTCCAGCGAATACGGGCAGAGGGCGGAGGCGTGCATCGAGGAGGCCCTGTCGTCGCCTATGCTGGGTGATGTGGACATCAGGCAGGCCAAGGGCGCTTTGGTAAGGGTGATCGGCGGGGAGGACCTCACGGTGACCGAGGCGGAGAAGGCCGCCCTGTTGGTGAGCGAGAGGGTGGACCCCAGGGCCCGCATCATCTGGGGATGCGCGGTGCACCAGGAGATCAAGGACTCCATGCGGGTGCTGGTGGTGCTCACCGGAGTGAAGTTCAACAGCATCGTCGATTCCGTCAAGCGGTGAAGGCTCCCGATGGTGGTGAAGGAGAAGAGGGGCAGGAGGCGGTACATCGCCTTCGAGGTCGATCGCATGGTCAGCGATGAGGATATGCTGTCCGTGTTGGCGGGCTTGCAGGCCCGGGGGGTCAAGGGCAAGATGATCCAGTTCAACGGCGTTCGGGGTATTTTTCGCTGCCGTCCTCAGGACAAGGACAGGGCATTGGCCCTGCTGGCTTCGAGGAGCCCGGACCAGTTCGCCTTAAGGACCCTGAGCACCTCCGGGACCCTGCGCACCCTGCGTGAAAAGTATTTTCAGTTGGAGGACGGCCATCAGTGACTGGACCTGGCGTGGCTCGCCACCAATAATCAACAAGAAATATATACGTCCTCATAACTTAGGTGGCTTGAGTCGAGTATTATTGGAGTGATTTCATGCAACCAGGACAAATGGCATATGACAGGGCCATAACGGTTTTTTCTCCTGATGGCCGGCTTTTCCAAGTGGAGTACGCCAGGGAGGCGGTCAAGCGCGGAACCACCACCGTGGGCCTGAAGTTCAAGGACGGGGTGGTCCTGATCGTGGACAAGAGGATCGCCAGCCGCCTCATGGAGCCCAAGTCGATCGAGAAGATATTCCAGATCGACCATCACATCGGTTGCGCCACCTCCGGACTGGTGGCCGACGCGCGCATCCTGGTCGACCAGGCCAGGGTCCTCGCTCAGATCAACAAGATCACCTACGACGAGAGGGCCGGGGTCGAGGACCTGGTCAAGAGGATCTGCGACTACAAGCAGAACTACACCCAGTATGGCGGGGTGCGCCCGTTCGGGACCGCCCTTCTGGTGGCGGGGGTGGACGACCAGGGTGAGCATCTTTTCGAGACCGACCCCAGCGGGGCCTTGGTTTCCTATAAGGCCGGAAGCATCGGGGCCGGACGGAACGTGGTCATGGAGGTCTTCGAAGAGGATTACCAGGAAGGCATGTCCATGGAGGACGCCGTGACCCTGGGCCTCAAGGCCTTGAAGAAGGCCACCGAGGAGGAGAAGCTTAACCCCAAGGCCGTGGAGATCGGCGTGGTGCGCCACGGGGACAACTTCCGCCGCCTGGACGAGTCCGAGGTGGAAACCTTCATCGCCAAGGTCAACCAGGAGTGAACCGGAGCGGTAGATGGTAGACCTGGAAGAGGCGATCGTGGCCCGCCTGGAATCCCACGGCGAGACATTCGAGGTCCTCATAGACCCCAAGGTGGTCAACCACCTGAAGGATGGAAAGGAGATCGATCTGATCGACCACATGGTCATCGATGAGATCTTCAAGAACTCCAGCAAGGGCACCAGGGCCGCAGAGGACAAGCTTATGGAGGTCTTCGGCACCACCGACGCGGTGGAGATAGCCAAGGTCATCATCCTGAAAGGAGAGGTGCAGCTCACCGCCCAGCAGCGCAAGGAGATGCTGGAGAGCAAGCGTCTGCGCATCATCGCCACCATAGCCCGGAACGCCATCAACCCCCAGACCGGCGGACCCCATACCCCGGCCAGGATCGAGATGGCCATGGAGGAGGCCAAGGTGCATATTGACCCCTTCAAGCCCGTGGACATCCAGGTCCAGCACGTCATGGACAAGCTGCGGCCCCTCATCCCCATACGCTTCGACAAGGTGCGCATCGCCGTGAAGCTGAAGGCGGACGAGTACGGGCGCTGCTACGAGGACATGGCCGAGATGGGGAAGATCATCAAGGAAGAATGGCAGAAGAACGGGGACTGGATCGGAGTGGTGGAGATTCCGGCCGGCCTCCGGGACGACCTGTTCCACAGGTTGAACGCCAAGACCCACGGCAACGTGGAGACCAAGCAGCTGAAGTAACATCATACATAACATTCCAAGAGTGATAAAATGAACAAAGAGAGCACGACCAGAGAACTGGTGCTTCCCGGGGACCTTTTGGATTCCGGGTCAATGAAGCCCGGCGAGGGGACCTACGTCCAGGACGGCAAGATATTCGCCGCCATGCTGGGCATCAAGAGCGTCAAGTCCAATTTCGTGAACGTCATACCCCTGGGAGGAAGGTACATACCCGCGCCCGGGGACATGATCATCGGCAAGGTCATAGACATCGGACCTTCGAACTGGCTGGTGGACATCTTCTCCCCCTACCCCGCCCCGTTGCACGTCAACGAGGTCCCGTGGAGGGTGGAGTTCGGGGACACCGCCAGGTACCTTGGGGTGGGAGACACTCTCCTGGCCAAGGTCCTGTCCGTGGATGAGACCAAGCGGGTGCAGGTTACCATGAAGGAGCAGGGGCTGAGGAAGCTGCAGGGAGGCCAGATAGTGGAGATCTCCCACAGCAAGGTGCCCAGGGTGATAGGCAAGAACGGCTCCATGATCCAGATGATCAAGACCTACACCAACTGCCGCATAATGGTAGGGAACAACGGCAGGATATGGATGGACGGGAACATGGAGGACATGGTCCACGCCAAGCAGGCCATAAAGATGATCGACGAGGGTGCGCAGACCCTGAAGCTGACCGAGCGGGTGAAGGAGTTCCTGGAATCGGTATACAGCAAGGAAGAGTGAGGTGTTCTTATGGGTGGAAATTCTGATATGAAGCTCATCGATGAAAACGGGATAAGGATAGACGGCCGGAAGGTTGATGAGCTCCGGCCGATGAAGATAGAGGCCGGGGTGCTGAAGAGCGCCGACGGCTCGGCGTACGTGGAGATAGGGAAGAACAAGGTCTTGGCGGCCGTCTACGGCCCGCGGGAGTGCCACCCCCGGCACATGCAGAACCCGGCCAAGGCCATCGTGCAGTGCAAGTACAACATGATATCCTTCTCCGTCTCGGACCGCAAGAGGCCCGGGCCGGACCGGAGGTCGGTGGAGATATCCAAGCTGATATCCGAGGCCATGGAGTACGTGGTGTTCACTGAGAACTACCCCCGCACGTCCATAGATGTGTATATCGAGGTGCTGCAGGCCAATGCCGGCACCAGATGCGCCGGACTGACCGCCGCCGCGGTCGCCCTGGCCGACGCGGGCATACCCATGAAGGACATCGTCCCCGCGGTCGCCGTGGGAAAGGTCAACGACCAGGTGGTCCTGGACCTTAACAAGGAGGAGGACAACTACGGCCAGGCAGACCTGCCCATAGCCATGATCCCCCGCACCGGGGAGGTCCTGCTGCTGCAGATGGACGGACACCTGACCCAGGCCGAGTTCGACCGGGCCCTGGAGCTGGGCGTGAAGGCCTGCCAGGAGATATTCGAGCTGCAGAAGGACGCCCTGCGCCGCCGCTACGCCATCGTGAACGGTGATGAAGAAGAGGCCAAGGACGACATCCAGCCCATGACCGAGGAGGCCTGAAGATGGCAAGATCCATAGTATCCGAGATCAAGAGGGACCACATTCACAAGCTGATCGCCGACGGCCGCCGCGTGGACGGCAGGGCCTGGGACGAATTCAGGGAGATATCCATCCAGACCAATGTGGTGGAGACCGCTGAGGGATCCTCCCGGGTGAAGATCGGCAACACCGAGGTCATCGTGGGAGTAAAGATGAGCGTTGGCGAGCCGTTCTCGGACACCCCCAACAAGGGAGTGCTGTCCACCAACGCCGAGCTCATACCCATGGCCTCCCCCAACTTCGAGTCCGGACCCCCGGATGAGAACTCCATCGAGCTGGCCAGGGTGGTCGACCGCGGCATACGCGAGAGCCAGATGATCGACCTGGAGAAGCTGTGCATCGAGCCGGGCAAGAAGGTCTGGATCAACTTCGTGGACATATACGTTCTGGACTTCGACGGCAACCTCTTCGACGCCTGCAGCCTGGGAGCGGTGGCGGCCATCAAGAGCGCCATAGTTCCGGCGGCCGCGAACGGACTGGGGGAGGACTACCCCATGCCGGTGACCTGCACCCCCGTCTCGGTGACCGCGGTGCAGATAGAAAACTCTATATTGGTTGACCCGACTCTCGACGAAGAAAAGGTGGCGGCAGCTAGGCTGACCGTGACCACTGATGACAATGGAGACCTGCGGGCCATGCAAAAAGGGCTCAGCGGAGCGCTCACGTTGGAGCAGGTCAAGACCGCGATCGAGACCTCCCGCAGATTGGGCAACGAAATCAGAAAGCTGATCGGGTGATAGCAATGGCGAAAAGAACTTTGAAGGCTGGTACCTCTGGAAGGTATGGGACCAGGTACGGCGTGGTAGTGAGGAAGCTGACTAGGGACATCGAGAAGACCCAGCGGTCCAACTTCGAATGCCCCAGCTGCCACCACATGAGCGTGAAGAGGGTGGCGTCCGGGATCTGGGCCTGCAGGCACTGCGAGGCCAAGTTCGCCGCCGCATGCTACTCCCCCAGGGTCAGGGAGGCCGTCTCCAAGGAGATCATGGCCGCCCACACCAAGGAGTGAGGGTCCTTGAACTACAAGTGCGCCCAATGCGAGAAGACCACCCGCTCCAACCTCAACCAGGTCGGGATACAGTGTGAGAGCTGCGGCTCCAAGCTGTTCTACAAGGAGCGGCCCAACGTCAAGAAGGTCATAAAGGGCCGGTAAGATGTTCCGGGCCACCTTATCGGTGCGCTCGCCCCACGCCTCCAAGGTGGCCCTGGCCATCGGACCGGAGGCGGGAAGGGAGATACCTCGCACCAGGGCCGAGGTCGGCCAAGGGGAGGGGTCCATGACCCTGGTCCTCGACGCTGACGACCTCTCGGCCCTGCGGGCAGCTTTAAATTCCTACATCCGATGGATGTCCATAGCGGAAAACATGAGTCAAACGGTCGGTGAAATCGATGGATGAGATCAGCCCCAAGCTTCAGAACCAGATTGCCCAGTTCCAACAGCTGCAGCAGCAGTTGCAGACGGTCATGAGCCAGAAGATCAGGATGGACGCCATGCTGAAGGAGATGGAGATGACCATAGAGGAGCTCAAGAAGGCCGCGGCCGACGCCGAGGTCTACAAGAACGTCGGCTCCCTGATGATCAAGGTCGCGGACACCCCCGCCCTCCTGAAGGAGATCGAGGAGGACAAGGAGACCACCGAGATCAGGGTCAAGAGCCTGGACCGCCAGGAGAAGATGCTCAAGGAGAAGTTCCAGAGCGTCCAGGAACAGCTGAACCGGGCCCTCGGCAGCGGCCAGGCCCCCATCAAGATGGACGAAGAGGACAATTGATCCTCCCCCTTCCCTTTCTTTTACAACAAATTGGAAATAACCATTAAACGTTCGCTGGGCTGAATGCTCGACGACATTATCGCCAGGCTGTCATCCTCGGACAAGGTCATCCTGGTGCACGGGAACGCTGACCCGGACGCGCTGGGCAGCGCCTTCGCCCTGGCCAAGGCCTTCCCGCCCGCGGAGATACTGGCCGTGGAGGGGCTGGACCGCACCTCCAAGAACGTGGCCTCCCGGCTGGGCGTGGAACCGCTCACCAGGATGGAGAGGGAGTATCCCCTGATCGTCATCGTCGACACCTCCTCCCCGGAGCAGCTGGGGCCCTATTCGCAGGTGAGCGGGGACCTGATAATCATAGACCATCACTGCCCCACCAACAAATGGACCGAGCGGGGCACATACCTCTGCGACGACAGCAAGCGCAGCTGCGCCGAGGTGGTGCTGGACATCATTGACCGGGCCGGGGCGCCCATCAGCAAGGAGATGTCCCTGGCCCTGTGCGCCGGGATACTCACCGACACTGGACACTTCCGCTTCTCCAACCCCGCCTCCCTGCGGGCCTTCGCCCGCCTGATCGAGCAGGCCGGGGTGAACGTGGAGGAGGTGCTCGCGCTCACCGATTCCCCCACGGACATCTCCGAGAGGGTGGCCCAGATGAAGGGAGGGCAACGCATGCGCTTCGAGAGGGTGGGGGAGTACATCGTGGCAGTGTCCCAGGGCAGCTCCTTCGAGTCCTCGGTGTGCAAGGCATTGCTCTCCCTCGGCGCGGACCTCGCCTTCGTGGCCTCCCAGCGCAACGAGGAGTTCCGGCTAAGCGCCAGGGCCAGGCAGGACCTGGTGCGCAAGGGGCTGCACCTGGGCCAGCTGCTGGGGGATGTCGGCGAGGAGACGGACAACGACGGAGGAGGGCATGGAGGGGCGGCCGGGCTGGTGGGCGTGGGGGACGCGGAGGCCATCCTGAACATATGCATGCAGAAGTCCATGGCCTTCCTCAGAAGGATTAAGTGAAGGAGGTCAGCGCAGCTTCTTGACCTCGGCCAGCATGTTCCTCATGCGCTCCAGGTTCTCCGGTTTGCGCACGAAGTACTCACGCGCGGGGGCGAGCACCTCGGCCAGCACCGCGGCGGTGCCGTTCTTCAGGTCCATGGGATGCAGCTTGCCGGCCAGGTACGTTCGCTCCAGCTCGTCGTAGCTGTGGAACTCCAGGTTCCCGCCGAACTTCTCCGGCCTCTCGAAACGCAGGGTGCCCATCCTCTCGAAGAGCACGTACTTGCATACGGCCAGGACCGGGTTCCCCTCGGCCTCCGGCGGGCAGAAAGCCTTGCTCATCTTGCGCTTGATGTCCTCGGGGGAATCGTGTATCAGTATGCTGCCGTCCGGATCGCTCTTGGACATCTTGGCGCTCACCGGGTCCATGCGGTTCCCGCCCTTGAGCCCGGGGAGCAGGGGGGTGTGCACGGCCACGGCCTTCTTGACCCCCATCTTCTCCGCGGCCTCGCGGGCCAGCATGTGGGCCCTGCGCTGATCCAGCCCTCCGTAGGCCACGTCCACATCCATGAAGATGAGGTCCGCGGCCTGCATGAGGGGGTACATGGTCTTGCTTGAATCCACCTCGGCCTCGTCCTCAGTGCGGCCCATGATGGTCATGGCCCGCTTCACCCGCTGCAGGGAGGAAGCCTTGCCGACCCGCATCACCGTCTCCCAGTAGTCGATGTCGTCCATGATGTTTGACGCCAGGCGGTACTCCACGTTCTCCCTGGGGACCCCGAGGGACTCGAAGCAGTCCTGCATGTACTCCGCGCACACCCGGATGTTCTCGATGCTCCCGCCTAGCTTGTCGTTGATGTAGGCGTGCCAATCCGCAAGGAAAACTATGAAGTGGAAGCCGGCGTCCACGAAGTTACGCACCTTCTGGGTGGTGACCATCCATCCGATGTGGACCAGTCCGGAGGGCTCGAAGCCGATATAGCCGGTGGGAGAGTCCTTGTTCCTGAGGACCTCCATGAGGTCCTCCGGGGTTATGATCTCCTCGGTGTTCCTAGCTATCAGTGCGAACCGCTCTTCGGCGTCCATGGTGCTCATGCTCGAATGCCGGACACAGTATTAAACAGATTTCCCGCCGGAGCGCAGCACCGAGGCCAGCCTCTCCGCGGCCGCATTGACGGTGTCCGAGACCATGGAGGTAGGGGGGCAGTAGGCGTTCTCCATGCGCTCCACGAAGGCGTTCACATCGATCCCTTCCAGGACAGCGGCGGTTATCCAGTTGATCCGGCCAGTGACGTCCTCCCCGCCCACGATCTGACCGCCGATCAGGCGTCCGCTCGTCGCGTCCGCCAGCAGCTTGACGGTCATGGCCTTCCCGCCGGGATAGTACCTGGCTCTGGACGACCCTTTGGCCGTGGCCTCGGCCACCTTGATACCGTAATATT
>JAXGRO010000016.1:0-34418 GCA_040765825.1 Methanomassiliicoccales archaeon | reverse complement strand
GTCACCCGCAAGGTCATGGAGGAGTTCGGAGAGCTGTCCGGCCGCAAGTACGATCTGGTGGAGGGCTACCAGCTGGATGACGCGGAATACGTCATCGTGGCCATGGGCTCCACCGCCGGCACCCTGCGCTTCGTGGTGGACAAGCTGCGGGCCGAGGGCAAGAAGGTCGGTTCCCTGAAGATCAGGCTGTTCCGGCCGTTCCCGGCCGAGGACGTGGCCAAGATGCTGAAGGGCAAGAAGGCCGTGGCCGTTATGGACAGGGCCATGAGCCCGGGCACCGGAGGCGCACTGTACTCGGACATCCTGCAGTCGGTGCACGACCTGAAGGACGCGCCCAAGGTGACCAACTACGTTTACGGTCTGGGAGGCAGGGACGTGATGCCCGGCCAGCTGACCGAAGTGTTCGAGGACCTTATGAAAGGAAGAGGTAAGCGCATCAACTACATGGGGGTGAGGGTATGAACCTGAAGGAACTGTCGCACAGCGAGGTGCGCATGTGCGAGGGGCACCGGCTATGCGCCGGATGCGCCGAGCCGATCATCGCCAGGCAGGTGCTCATGGCCACGGACAAGCCCGTGGTCGTGGCCAACGCCACCGGCTGCTTCGAGGTCTCCACCACCATCTACCCCTTCTCCTCCTGGGAGGTGCCGTGGATACACACCGCCTTCGAGAACGCCCCGGCCACCATGAGCGGGGTCGAGGCGGCCTACAAGTCCCTGCGCCGGCAGGGCAAGCTGGACCAGGAGATCAAGTTCGTGGCCTTCGGAGGCGACGGGGCAACCTACGACATCGGCTTCCAGTCCCTCTCCGGGGCGATCGAGCGCGGGCACGACTTCATGTACGTGTGCTTCAACAACGAGGCCTACATGAACACCGGTATCCAGAGGAGCGGCGCCACCCAAATGGGGGCGGCCACCACCACCTGCCCGGCCGGAAGCTGCATACCTGGAAAGAGGGAGTTCCCCAAGGACCTGACCAAGATCGTCATCGCCCACGACCTGCCCTACGCCGCCCAGGCCTCCCCGCACAACTGGAAGGACCTGATTGGCAAGGCCAAGAAGGGCTTCGACACCCCCGGTCCGGCCTTCATCAACGTCATTTCCCCGTGCCCCCGCGGATGGAGGCATGACGGCTCCCAGACCATCGCCATGTCCAAGCTGGCCGTGGAGACCTGCGTCTGGCCGCTGTACGAGTTCGAGAACGGGAAGTGGAGGCTGACCGGAGAGTCCCTGCGCATCGCTGAGGGGACCAAGGAGAAGAAGCCGGTGTCGGACTGGCTGAACTCACAGGGCCGCTTCAAGCACCTGATGAAGGGCAAGTTCACCTCGGTGGCCGATGATATCCAGAAGAACATCGACGCCAAGTGGGAACAGCTTCAGAAGCTGTGCAAGATGTGAAAAACCCCTTCAAAATCACTTTCTTTTTCACTTTTTCTCGGAGCAGAGACACCTGATTCCTGAGAATCGCTCCATGGCCGCCTGCATGTCCCTCTTGGTCACCTGATGGAAGGGATCGCAGCCCTCGGGGTTGTCCAGGTACACGTAATCGGGACAAATGTCCCTGATCACCTTCGAGATGCCATCGATCTCCCCCAGGTTCTCCTTGACCAGGGTGACCTGCACCCGGAAGGAGCCCTGGAACCTTTCACGGGCCTGCATCATCCTCTCGAGGACGTCGTGAAGGCGTATGGAGGGGTGCGGGCGATTGACCACCCTGAAGGTCTCCTCGCTGGCCGCGTCCAGCTTTGCGATGATGATGTCGAAGGCGTCCAGGTCCTCCTCGTTGGTCTGCCCCAGCATTGAGCAGTTGGTCATGAGGGCCAGCTTCTTCTCGGAGACCTGGCGGAGCTCCCTTGCCAGCCGGTAGATGTTCCGGGCCAGCAGCGGCTCTCCAGTGCCCTTGAAGATCACCGTCTCGCATTCCTCGCGGTGCAGGCACTCGCCCACCTGGCGCATGAGCGATCCAGCGTCGATATAATCGGCAGGGTCCATGAGGACCAGTCCGCCATGTCCAAGATGGCAGTAGATGCAGTTGAAGTTGCAGACCTTGGGATGCCGGCATATGGGATCGACGGCGATGACCTTCCCCAGCCCCAGGGACCTTATCGGACCGTAAACCACGCGCATACGCCTTCTCCGGTGTCTCTAGGGAAGGGGGTAGGACATAAATGTTTGCAAAATCAGGCGGTCTCGGAGCTCTCCAGGAACTCGTCCCACAGCTTCAGGGTCTCCCTGGCCTCCTCCTCGTCCACCTTCTGGATGGCGAAGCCGGCGTGAATTATGACGTACTCTCCGACCTTGGCGTCGACCATGGATATGTTGGTCTTGCGGACCGCTCCCCCGAAGTCCACCTCGGCCTCGTCGCCGTTCACCGAAAGGACCTTTGCTGGCATGGCTAGGCACATGTTGCTCACTCCGACATTATCTTCAGTATGGCCTCGGCCGGCTGCCCGTCGCAGTCCCGGAGGGCCTTCTCGGCCTTCTCCCTGGTGGCCCCGGTCTGGGACATGACCAGCTGGACATCCTCGTCAGGTATGCCTGGGGCATCCTCCTTCACCGCCTGGCGGGGCCGGACCTCGGCATCCCCCACGATCTGATAGGTCTTCTGGCCCTGCATGGTCACGCAGGTCACGGAGGCGTCCTTGATCACGTACTCCTTGTCGGCGGTCCTGATCACGACCTCCTCCACGCCGGGCATCTCCTCCTGGGATATGCCCATGCGCTTCATGGCCTGCTTCATCTGGCGCGGGTTGACTCCCCTGCCCATTCCTGGCATCATGAGATCGTTCGACGCATTATTGCTGCCGGTATAAAAATGGTTGGAATGCGCAGCATCCATGTTCAGAACAAAGTGGCCTGCTGCGCCTTCCGCGGGATGATCATGGACGGGTCATCCGCCCGGGAGTCGTTCACCAGGTCGGAGACGGGGTATGCCTCCATCCCCTCCGAGGGAAAGGGCTCGAACATACCCTTGAGCTGGTCAGCCGAGAGGACCTCGCCGTTGAGCCATGCGCCTTCATCATCATGCTGCAGGATCACCGGCATGCGGTCATGGACCGGGGACACCGCCTCATTGGACCTGGTGGTCATGATGGAGCAGGTGGTGAGCGTCTTGCCATCCCCCTTCCAGGTGTCATACAGTCCGGCCATGGCGAAGTATTCCTGACCCTTGAGCCGGATGTGGAACGGCCTCTTCCTTTCCCCCTGTCGCTGCCATTCGTAGAAGCCGGTGGCCGGGATGAGGCACCTCTGCCTGTTCAGCAGGTTCTTGAACATGGGCTTTTCCAAAGCGGACTCGGAGCGCACGTTGATGAGCTTGAGTCCGAACTCCTCCCCCCGGGCCCAGTGCGGCACCAGCCCCCATCTCATCCAGCGGATCTCCCTATCACCCACGCCAACGATGGCAGGCACCTGCTGGAAGGGGGCGATGTTGAAACGTGGCCGCAAGCCAGGGTCCTCTGGAACGCCGAACCTGGTCGAGAATCCGTACACCAGGCCGAGGGAGAAGCGGCCGCACATGGTTGAAGATTGTTCGAAGAAAGGAAAAAGGTTTAGGAAGGGGTTTGTGAGATCACTTCACAGGGCGCGGAGGTATTTCTGTATCTCCCAGTCGGTCACATGCTTGCGGTAGTCGTCCCACTCCAGGCGCTTGATGTGCAGGTAGTGGTTGAAGATGTGCTCGCCCAGGGCCTCCTTCATGACCTTGCTCTCGGCCATGACGTTGAGCGCGTCGCCCAGGTTCATGGGCAGGTCCACGATCTTGTTCTTGCGGCGCTCGTCGGGGGACATGTGGTAGATGTCCTTCTCCACCGGGTCGCCGGGGCTCAGCTTGTTCTTGATGCCGTCCAGACCGGCAGCGAGCATCACCGCGAACTGCAGGTACGGGTTTCCGGCGGGATCGGGGTTCCTCTGCTCCACCCTGGTGCGCATTCCGCGGCCGCCGGGCACCCTCAGCAGGGCGCTGCGGTTCATGTTGGCCCAGGAGATGTAGCACGGGGCCTCGAAACCGGGGACCAGGCGCTTGTAGGAGTTGACGTGCGAGGCCAGTATGGCGCAGTTGGCCGGGGCGTGGGTCAGCAGGCCGCCCATGTAGTTCATGGCCATCTCACTCAGCCCCCACTTCCCATCGGGGTCGTAGAAGGCGTTGTTGTCCTTGTTGGACAGGGACATGTGCACGTGCATCCCGGAGCCGTTCTCCCCGTACAGGGGCTTGGGCATGAAGCTGGCCCACAGTCCGTGCTTCATGGCGATGGACTTGACGCCGAACTTCAGGGTGAGCATGCGGTCCGCCATGGTGAGGGCGTTCTGATAGCGGAGGTCGATCTCCAGCTGACCGGGGGCCACCTCGTGGTGGGAGGCCTCCATGTCGTACCCCAGCTCGTCGAAGGCCAGGACCATCTCCTTCCTGGCGATCTCCCCCTTGTCCTGGGGCATGAGATCGAAGTAGCCTCCGGCATCGGCAGGGACCGGCACAGGCACGCCGTCCTGTATGGGGAACATGAAGAACTCGAACTCCGGACCGACGTTGAAGTCGAAGCCCATCTCCTTGACCTTGTCCACCATCTTCTCCAGGGCCCAGCGGGGATCGCCCTTGAAGCGGTTCCCGCTGTGGTCTGAGATGGTGCACATGAAGCGGGCGGTCTTGACGCCCGAGTCTATCCAGGGGTAGATCTGGAAGGAGTCCAGGATGGGATTGGCCCTCATGTCCGACTCCTCGATGGTGGCGTACCCCAGTATGGATGAGCCGTCCAGGTAAACCCCGTCTTCGATCACGCTCTCCACCCGGGTGGTGGGGATCGAGACGCTCTTGACCGTTCCCAGTATGTCCGAGAACTGCATCTCGATGAACTTGACGTTCTCCTTCTTCACCTTCTTCAAGATGGCCTCTTTCATCTCGCCGAAGTTCTTATCGGTCGCCATTGGGAGGGGTTTACACGCAGGTATATTAAATAATTTTCTAGGCAACAAATGTGCATCTTCAGTTTACTTGAGTGTACATATGCATATTATTAAGATATTATAATGTACAAACATACACTTTTTCAATGCTTTATACAACTTTCTAACATCAAGAGCATGTCCTGCAGGAGGACCTCGGCCTTGACCTGACCAGGCGTTCCACCGCTGGCGAAGCAGGTCTTTCCGCCCCCTCTTCCTCCGTGCTGGGCCAGCGCCCTGTTCAGAAGAGAGGGGCAGTCGATGCCGGCGTCCCCCGAGCAGGCCAGGACCAGGAAGGCCTTTTCGTCCTCCGCGGCCAACGCCACCACCGTCCCGCCCTGTGAGGCCAGCTCGGTGGCCCTCTCCATGAGCAGCTTGCGGTCCAGGCCGGGGAAGGCCCCGCTGTATAGCTTCATTCCCCCGATCCGAACGGGTTCCAGCGAGGACAGTGCCATCCTGCCATACGTTTTCAGGGCCTCCCTGCTTCGGATGAGCTCCGTTTCCCGGTTGTCGAAGGCTGTCAGGGAATCCTGAGGCAGGGCGCCCATCCTCTCCGCCAGCATCAGCGAGCGCACGGACATGTCGACCGCGGCCTGCACCGCCTCCGGACCCACCATGAACTCGATCTCCCAGTCGCCTGCAGGCCTGGCGGAGGTGAACTTGGTGACCAGCAGCATGCCGATCTCGGAAGCGTCATGGAGATGGACGCCGGCGCAGGCGGCCTGGTCGTGCTCCCCGATGCTGACCACCCTGACCTTCTGTGCGGCAATGCGGTCCAGCTTGACCCGTGGGCCACCCTCTCCCAGGGAGTCCCGGTCCACCAGCTCGCATCTCACCGGGGCGCCTGCGGCTACTATGGAGTTCACCTCCCGCACCGCCTCCCTGACCACCTCCCAGTCCAGGGCGCCCTTGACGATGAGCCCCTTCCTCTCCAGGCCCAGGGAGATCTTGACCAGCTCCATCTCCGTGCGCTTGGAAAGGGCGGAGAACAGCAGGTGCTCCCCGGTGTGTGCGCGCATGAGTAGGAAACGGCGGTCCCAATCCAATCTTCCGGTGACCTTCTGCCCGGCCGAGAAAGTGTTCCCTGGGACCTGGTGGGCTATGTCCTCCTTTCCCCTGAGGTCCCGTACCTCGAGACCGTCCAGCGTTCCATGGTCCTTCTCCTGACCGCCGCCTCCAGGATAGAAGGCGGTGCGGTCCAGGGTCACCCAGTCCCCCTCCACCTTGAGCACGGTGGCGGTGAACTCGCTGAGGTAGGGATCCATCTCAAACAGCCTCTCGGTCATGGCCGGTGGATGGACCGTGTCCCGTAAATAGTCCACGCTTCCGGACGAACGAGGCCGTTAGACGTTTGCGCACCCTGTTTAATACGTTAAAAGACATATATCTAGGCGTAGATACGTCAAGAGGATGGCGGGTCGTTAGACATGCTAGATGAATTGGACAAGAGGATCATCGAGGAGCTTTGCACTTCCAGCCAGGGTTCGTCCAGGGCCATAGCCAAGAGGCTGGGGATACACCCCACCACCCTGATCCAGAGGGTCAGGAACCTGGAATCGAACAACGTCATCCGCGGCTACCGCGCCAACGTGGACTACATGAAGCTGGGCTACGAGTTCATGGCCATCGTTCACATCTATGTCGAGGGGGACCTCATGGGCGTTCAGAAGAGCATCAAGGAGCTCAAGAACGTGGTGGCCGTGCTGGACGTGACCGGTGAGTGCGACTCCATAGCCTGGGTGGCCTGCCGGTCCAGGGAGGAGTTCAGCCAGGTGGTCAAGTCCATGCTCACCATAAAGGGGGTCAAGAAGACCAACACCTACGTCATACTGAACGTGATCAAGGACCCGTTCAACTTCCTGCCCGATTTCAGCCCCGAAGAGCAGAAATGAGGTTCGGACACCAACAATCCGTCCACCTTCCTATTTATATCTTGACACTTTGCATCATCCCTATCCATATAGTTGCCACAATTGGGCAAAATGCTCATATCTGACTAGATAAGGGTTTAATAGGGATTGTACGTTACTCCGCCTTACCGACCATATCCAACCAGAGGAATGGAAATGTTGAGGACACACCATTGCGGACAACTGACTAAAGGGGACCTTGGCAAAAGAGTGACCCTCGCCGGTTGGGTAAGGTTCTACAGGGACCATGGGGGAGTGCTTTTCTACGATATCGCAGACTCCCATGGGAGCACCCAGGCGGTGTTCGACCCTGAGGCCTCCAACAGCGGGGACTTGGACCGGTTGGAGACCGTCCTCAATAATATTGGCCGTGAGTACGTGATCTCGGTCACCGGAGTGGTGCGGGACAGGGTGGAGGGGACCACTGACGCGAGGAACCCCACCGGGGAGATCGAGGTCCTGATTCAGGAGGCCGGGGTGCTCAGCCGCTCCAAGCCCATACCCTTCGAGGTGGCGGAGCAGAAGAACTCCATGCTGCCCGGGGAGGACCTCAGGCTGAGATACCGCTACCTGGACCTCCGGCGCAGGGAGATGAACGCCAACCTGATGTTCCGTTCCAGATTGATCTCCAGCGCCCGCCGCTACCTGGAATCGCAGGGGTTCATGGAGGTTGAGACCCCAATGCTCACCCGCAGCTCTCGCGAGGGCGCCAGGGACTTCCTGGTGCCTTCCCGGACCATGCCCGGGCAGTTCTACGCCCTGCCTCAGTCGCCGCAGCTCTACAAGCAGATGCTGATGGTCGGCGGGGTGGAGCGCTACTTCCAGATCGCCCGCTGCTTCCGGGACGAGGACAGCCGGGCCGACCGTCAGCCGGAGTTCACCCAGCTGGACCTGGAGATGTCCTTCGTGGAGATGGAGGACATCCTGTCCATGATAGAGGGCATGTACGCCCATGTCTGGAGGGAGGTCCTGGGGCAGGAGCTGAGCATCCCGTTCCCGCGCATCGCGCTGAAGGACGCCCTGGCCAAGTACGGCACCGACGCTCCCGACGTCCGTTTCGGACTGGAGATGGAGGAGGTCACCGACCTGGTCCTGGGGGCTCCGTACGAGATATTCCAGAGGATACTGGCCAAGGGGGGCATGGTCACCTGCGTGAACCTGAAGGCCTCCCTGATAAAGGAGCAGGACCCCGACGGGTCGGTGGGCCGCAAGCAGGTGGACCGCCTCATCGAATGGGCCAAGTCCCAGGGCATGGGCGGCCTGACCTGGATGCGCATGACCCCCGAGGGGCTCAGCTCCAACATAGTGAAGTACTTCCCGGAGGAGGTGCGCGCGGCCATCGCCGAGCGCACCAAGGCCGAGCTTGGGGACCTTCTCCTGTTCCTGGCCGGGCCCCGGGAGGCCACGCTCAAGGCCGGAGGGCAGCTGCGCCTGAAGCTTGCCAAGGACCTGGACCTGCTGGAGGGCAAGGGCCACCAGTTCGTGTGGCTGGTGTCCTGCCCGCTGTTCCAGAAGGACCCCGCCACCGGCGGGCTGACCTCATTCCACCACCCCTTCGTCAGGCCGGTGGGGGACCAGATACCTGATGGAAAGGAATGCAGCCTGGCCATGGGCCACTCCTATGACCTGGTGTTCGACGGCAGCGAGATCGGCTCGGGTTCCATGAGGAACCACGATCCGGAGATGCAGCGCAAGGTCTTCGGCATCCTGGGCATGGACGAGGCCACCGTCCAGAGGGAGTTCGACTTCTTCCTGGAGGCCCTGGAGTTCGGGGCCCCGCCGCACGGGGGCATCGGCATGGGCATGGACCGCCTGTGCGCCATGCTGCTGGGCTGCGAGAGCATCCGCGACGTCATCGCCTTCCCCAAGAACAAGAAGTTCCAGTCGCTGGTGGACGGAGCGCCGACCAAGGTGGAGGAGAGCAAGCTCTCCGAACTGCAGCTGCTCTGCCTGGCCGACGAGGACGAGGAGCTCTAAACCCTTTTCTCCAATTCCCTTCTGACCTCTTCCACCACTTCCTTCGAGGAATACCGGCCCTTGCTCTCCTTCATGACGTGGCCGATCACGGTGTTGGCGGCCTTGGCGTTCTTTCGGTAATCGGCCAGGACCTCTGGGTGGGCCTCGATGAAATCCGAGATGAGCTTGACCAGGTCATCCCCGCCCTCCGCGGCCTCCTCCTGTGCCACCCCGGCCAAAGACAGTATCCTGCGCTTGGCCTCGTTGTCGTTGATCCTGCCCTCGTGCTCGTCCTTGACGATGGCCGCGAGGTCGGGCCAGCCCAGGGGGTCCTGCAGCACGGACCAGTTGGCCGATATGGCCCCCAGGGTCCAGCCCACGGCCTTCTCCGGGGGAACATGGCGGCACAGCTCCTCGAACAGGTCGGTGAGCGAGGAGGAGGTGAGGACCATCTGTTTCGCGGTGGCTTCCCCGATGCCGTGCGCGGCCACCAATCTCCTGGCCCGGGCCAGGGGGGTCTCCCTGAGGTCCAGGTTCCTGGCCATCTCCCCGATGTGGAACTCCCCCAGGTCCGGCTCGCCGATGTACCCGTAATCCTCCTCGGTCTCCTTCTCCCTGGCGGAGCTGGTGACCTTGCGTTCCTCGTCGTAGCGCCTGGTCTCGCGCACCACCTTCTTGCCCGCGGCCAGCAGCTTGGACTGCCGGCTGGCCTCGAAGCGCAGGGCCCGCTCCAGGTTCCTCAGCCCCTGCACGTTCTTGACCTCCACCCTCTCCTCGCCCACGGAGATGTTGGCGTCCACGCGCACGGTCTGCTCGTCCTGGGCCTCCAGGCCGCACAGCGAGCGCAGCTCGGTGACCAGCTGGTCGATGAAGGCCCTGGCCTCCTCCGGGGAGGTGAGGTCAGGAGCGGTGACTATCTCCACCAAGGGGATCCCGGAGCGGTTGTAGTCCACGAAGGCTATCTCCTCGCCGGAGCGGCCCACCCGGCGTATGCGCCCTGGATCCTCCTCCAGGTGCACCCGCCAGATGCCTATGCGCCGGCCGTTCAGCTCGAATTGACCGTTAGTGCCAAGCGGCGATTCGTACTGGGTTATCTGGAAGTTCTTGGGCAGGTCCGGGTAGAAGTAGGTCTTGCGGGAGAACCACACCCTCTCCTCGATCTTGCAGTCCATGAAGCGGGCTATGGTCAGCCCCACCTCCAGCGCCCGGCGGTTCAGCGAGGGGCGCGAACCGGGATAGCCCAGGCACACCGGGCATACGTTGTGGTTGGGTTCCGCGGGAGCCGTGGGGCAGGAGCAGAACAGCTTGGAGCGGGTGGGCAGCTGGAAGTGCATCTCCAGGCCGATCTTCACAGTACCACCTCCGGGAAGCGATACGGGAACGCCGTCTCCCAGACCTGGGCGGCCTCCAGGAGGTCCAGCTCCTTCCAGTGGTCGGCCACGAGCTGCATGCCGACCGGAAGCCCGTCCGCGTAGTGGCAGGGGACGGAGATGTGCGGCATGCCTGTCAGGTTCGGCGGCACGGTCAGGAAGTCCGCCCCGTACATCTCCAATGGCCTCATGCGGCCGATCTCCTCGAAAAGGGGGGCGGGGAATGGCATGGTGGGGGTGAGCACGGCGTCGTGCTCCTGGAACACCCCCCGGTACTCGTCAATGAGCATCTGGCGAACTGCCAGGGACTTCAGGTAGTAGCGGGAGCGGAAGCCCACCATGCGGCAGAAAGTCCCCAGCAGGATGCGCCTCTTGGCCTCGTCCCCGAAGCTTTCGGAACGGATGCCGGTGAAGAAGTCGTTGAAGTGCTGGTTCAGCTCCTCCTCCCTGCGCCCGAAGCGCATGCCGCAGTAACGGGCCAGGTTGGTGGAGGCCTCCGATGTGGCCAGTATGTAATAGGCCGGAAGGGCGAAGCGCAGGGAGGGCATGGACACCTCGGTGACCTCTATGCCCATGCCCCTCAGTCTGGACACCGCGGCCTGGAAGCCATCCCGCACCCGGGGGTCCATGTTGGCCAGGGCCTCGGAGGGAACGGCCAGCGATGTGGGCATCCTTCCCCTTCCCGGGAGCGGAGGCTGGGCGCAGGAGGTGGGGTCCTTGGGATCGGGCCCGGCTATGGTTCGGAAGTGCTCAGAGACCAGGGACGCGGAGCGCGCCAGCAGCCCCACCTTGTCCAGGGAATTGCCGTAATCGATCAGGCCATAGCGGGACACCCGGCCGTAGGTGGGGGTCAGCCCCACCACCCCGCAGAAGGACGCCGGACCGGAGATGGAACCTCCGGTGGAGACCCCCAGTGCTATGTGCCCGGGGATCAGGCAGGCCGCCGCTCCCGCGCCGCCGGAGGACCCGCCGCAGCTGCGCTCCAGGTCGAAGGGGTTGAGCGGCACGCCATGCGCGGAGTTGGTGCTGAAGGTGCCGAAGCCGAACTCGTCCATGGTGGTCTTGCCCACCAGCTGTCCTCCGGCAGACCTCAGCCGATGCACCGCCGTGGCGTCGAACGGAGGGCGGTAGCCGTCCAGCACCGCCGATCCGGCCCTGGCCTGGAAACCCAAAGCGCACAGGTTGTCCTTGGCGGAGAAGAGGAAACCGCCGGCCTCGATCGCATCCACGGTCTCGGTGAAGGCGCGGTGGCGCTGCTGGGCGTGGCGGATGAGCTCAAGCATTTCAGGGGAGCTCACGACAATCGGGGCCCCCTGACGAAATCCTCGTAGGCCTCCATCTGCGAGCGCAGCAGCTGGGGATCGATGTCCTGGGCCGGCTCGTCCTCGCGCAGCACGTCCACCACCGGTATGGGGTTGAAGGTGTACGCCTCGCTCATGGGTGCCTCGTCCAGGACGGAGAAGCTATTCAGGATGTCGTCCAGGTCCTTGGCGTATCTCTCCATCTCCTCCTCGCTGAGTGCGAGCCTGGCCACCTTGGCCACCCGGGCAATGGTCTCTCGGTCCATGCTTTCGACGTCCTTGCCGTGGTCCGGCGATGTGGGGTATATTTTGGCATAATGTCAAGGTTTCGCATAGGGGGTGGGATAAATATCCGAGCGCGTATTCCCAGCCATGAAGTTCCGCCTCTACAGCGATGGAGGATCGAGGGGCAACCCCGGCGATTCGGCCTACGCCTACATCGTTTGCGACCAGGAGGGCCGGGAGGTCAGCTCCGGCTCGAACTACCTGGGGGTGATGACCAACAACGAGGCCGAGTACCGTGGCCTGCTGGCCGGCCTCAGGGACCTTCAGGGCCGGGGGGCCGCAGAGGTGGAGGTCTTCATGGACTCCGAGCTGGTCATCAAGCAGCTAAAGGGGCAGTACCGGGTCAAGGCCGCCAACCTCGCGCCGCTGTACAGGGAGGCCGTGGACATGTTGACCGGCTTCACCAGCGCCAAGGTGAACCACGTGCGCCGGGAGCACGAGATGATCGTCAAGGCCGACGCCATGGTCAACTGGACCCTGGACCAGCAGTCCCTGGCGAGAAAGCTTCGTAGATGACGAAGGTTCGGTTCAATATTTGCGAAGCAAGCAAATCATTAAATACAAAAAGCATTTTGGAGGGTTCTAGGCTACAGGGGCCGGAGGCGATTTTCCTCCTATATTCAACTCCCTTGTGATCCCCCACATCTTCCGGTCCCTGAGCCCTTCAACCTTTGAGCCTTCCCACCACATCCTCCATGCGGACCATGGTCTGCTCCCCGCTGTCCATGTCCCTGAGGGTCACCGAGTCGGACTCCAGCTCCTTGTCCCCGATTATCAGCGCGAAACGGGCCTTCAGCGATGATGCGTGCTTCAGGCTCTTGCCCGGCCCGCGGCGCATGATGTCCACCTCTGCGGGGACGCCGGCACGGCGTAACGCCGAAACCAGCCCGAAGGCCTTGGAGCGGGCTGCCTCCCCTACTGGCACTACGTACGCGACGGGTCCGGAGGAAACGAACTCCACGCCCTCGGTCTGCAGGGCCAGCAGGGTGCGGTCGAATCCTATGGCGAAGCCGGAGGAGAACACCTTCTCCCCGCCGAAGAGCTCCGAGAGGGAGTACGAACCTCCACCGCATATCTGCTTCTCCGCCCCCAGCTTGGGTGCGTCCACCTCGAAGACCATGCCGGTGTAGTACGCCAGGCCGCGCACCACGCCCAGGTCCACGCTCAGATTGCTGAAGCCCATGGCCACCAGGATGTCGCATACCTGGCGTATGTAGTCGGCCGCCGGCCCCTCCCGCGAGTCCAGTATGGACACCGGCCCGGTGACCTTGGTGATCTCGATCAGCTCGTTCCCCAACCCGGCGGATATCCCCGCCTGTCGCATCAGCTCCTCGGCCTCCGGATAGGCCTTCTTGTCCAGCTTCTGCAGGATCGGCAAAGCGGCATCTCCCTGCACCCCGGCCTGGGCCAGCATCTCCCTGAGTATGCCGATGTGCCCCACGCGGATGCGGTAGTCCTTCAGGCCCGTGCGCTCCAGGATGGCCGCGGCCAGGCCGATGACCTCCGCGTCCGTCTCCGGGGTGGGGTTGCCGATGACCTCCGCCCCGAACTGGAAGAACTCCCGGTAGCGCCCGGCCTGCGGGCGCTCGTAGCGGAAGCACTGCCCGAAGTAGAACATCTTGAGCGGCCGGGGCATGTTGGCCAGGTCGCTGATGAAGAAGCGCATCACCGAGGCGGTGAGCTCGGGCCTCAGGCAGATCTCCCGCCCTCCCTTGTCCTGGAAGGCGTATATCTCCTCCACCACCCCTGGACCGGATTTCAGGGTGAACAGCTCGGTGTGCTCGAAGATGGGCGTGGCTATCTCGCGGAAGCCGTGCAGGATGGCCTCCTGGCGCATCATCTGCTCGAAGTGCCTGCGCACCTCCATCTCCTCCGGGCCGAAATCCCTGGTCCCCCGGGGCCTTTGGATCATGTGGCTTGAGATGGAGCCGCCGATTATAAACATTGCGAGAATGGGAGGAGCGCAAGCAATAAATCCCCCCTGGCTCCATGGCATGGAGGTGTTCTTGGACGAGGAATCGGCTAGGAGGAGGGAGAGGCTGCTCCAGGCCTGGGCCGACGACCTGGACCGCAAGGGGTTCCGGGACCTTCAGGTGAACCTTGAGACGTTTCCGCAACGCCCGGAGGGCTTTGAGGAGCATGTCCCGGACATCGTGGCGGTACGCGGGGACGGGCGCCGGCTGGTCGGTGAGATCTGGCTGTGCGAGTCTCTGGACCAGGACGACAGCATGTTCCAGCGGGCCATGAGCTTCGCCTACCGCGGGGACGTGGTCATGCTGCTGGTGCCCTTCGACTGCCTGGAGGAGGCCGAGGCCCTGGTGCGCGAATGGGGGCTCTCCTCGGAGGTCTTCGTGCAGGCCATCCTGGACTAGCGCAGGGCCTGGTCCAGGTCCTGGCAGAGGTCCTCGGGGTCCTCGATGCCCACGGACAGGCGTATCATCCCGTCACCGATGCCCAGCTTTTGGCGCTCCTCCCTGCCGTAGGAGGTGTGTGAGGTGTTCAGGGGCATGCTGGCCAGTGATTCCACTCCCCCGAGGCTGGCGGCCTTGGCGATTATCTGGAAGCGGCGCATGGCCCTCTCCGCGGCCTCCCTTCCGCCTTTGACCTCGAAGGTCACCATACCCCCGAAGCCGTCCATCTGCCTCCTGGCCAGTTCGTGGTCCGGATGCGAGGGCAGCCCGGGGTAGATGCACTTGGATACGCAGGGATGTGACTCCAGGTACCTGGCCACGGCCATGGCGTTGGATTCGTGCCGGCGCACCCTCAGGTCCAGGGTCCTCATCCCCCTTCCCAGGAGATAGGCCGGAAGCGGGTCGAGTATGGCCCCGAACAGCTTGCGCTTCTGATGCACCATGGCCATGTGCTGCTTCCTGCCCACCGCGAAGCCGGCGAGCACGTCTGAATGCCCGTTCAGGTACTTCGTGGCGCTGTGCAGCACCACGTCCACCCCCATCTCCAGGGGCCTCTGCAGCACGGGGGTGGCGAAGGTGTTGTCGATCATCACCAGGCACCCCCTCTCGTGGGCCTGGCGGCAGACCTCCCGGATATCGATTAACTTGAGAAGGGGATTGGTGGGGCTCTCCAGGTACAGCACCCTGGTGCGACCGTCGATGGCCGCGCACAGCTCGCCCGGGTCGGTGGTGGGGACGAAGTGCACATCCACCCCCAGCCTCGGAAGCTCGTTCCTCAGCAGCCCGTAGGTTCCCCCGTACAGGTCCTGCATGGCGACCAGGCGGTCACCCTTCTGCAGGAAAGCCAGCAGGGCCGTTGATATCGCCCCCATGCCCGAGGAGAAGGCCAGGGCGTCCTCCCCGCCCTCCAGGGAGGCCAGCTTCTCCTCCACCGCCCTGACCGTAGGGTTGCTGAAGCGGGTGTAGATGTAGGACCCCTCGGGCACCTCGCCCTCCCAGGTGCGGGCGTCCTCGGTGGGGAAGGCGAATGTGCTGCTCTGAAAGATGGGGGTGTTGATGGCCCCCTCGTAGTACAGTGAACGGTCGCCGTCGTGGACGGAGCGGGTGGACATGCCTTTCATGATGATCGCCAAGGGATTCGCTGCCGGGCGTATAATCGTTGCCTATTCACTCCCCGGTGCGGCGGATGATAACCGAGAGAACATCGCCATCGGCGAGCCTGTGCTCCAGGCCCACCATCTGCCCGGGGAAGCGGGCGCTCTTGCCCCAGATCAGGGCGTACCGGAAGTTCTGCCGGAAGATGCGGTGCAGGGAGTCACAGACATCGCCGACCGTGGCCCCGTTCTTGGTGATGAGGGGGACATCCATGTCCGCCTCCTCGCCCTGCTTCTTCATGTACACGCGGATGAGCTCGAGCCTGTCGAATATCTTGGCCTTCAGCTCGTCTATGCCGATGTTCTTGACCGCGGAGATGAACACAGGGTCCCAGTGCTTGAACTTCTTCCGGACCTCCTTGAGGTACTCCGCGTCCGAGATATCGATCTTGTTTATGGCCAGCACGGCGTTTATGTAGACCCTATTCCCGGCGAGCACGTCCACCAGCTGGTCCTGATCGATGTCCTCACGTATGACCACGTCCGCGTTCACCAGCCCGAACTCCATGATCATGGCCTTGGCCAGGTCCATGTCCAGCTTGGTGAGCTTGACCGTGGTCTTGATGTCGATGCCCCCGATCTCCTTCTTGGTGATGACCACATCGGGAGGATGGGTGTTGATGCGCATCCCGGCGTTCTCCAGCTCGCGCATGAGCACCTGCAGGTTGGTGTCGTAGAAGTCCAATACGAAGAGTATGAGGTCGGACGAGCGCACCACGGAGATGACCTCCCTGCCCCGGCCCTTGCCCTTGGAGGCGTCGCGGATCAGACCGGGCATGTCCAGGACCTGTATCTTGGCCCCCATGTACTCGTAGGCCCCCGGGACCACGTCCAGGGTGGTGAAGTCGTAGGCCCCCACCTCGCTCCTGGCCCCGGTCAGGGTGTTCAGCAGGGTGGACTTTCCCACGCTCGGAAAACCGACCAGGGCCACTGTGGCATTGCCGCTCTTCTTGACGGAGTACCCTTTGGCAGGGCCTCCGCTGGAGGCCCTCCTCTTCTCCACATCGTCGCGCAGCTTGGCCATCTTGGCCTTGAGCTTTCCTATGTGGTATTCGGTGGCCTTGTTCTTCTGCGTCTTGTCGATCTCTTCCTGGATCGCCTTGATCTGCTCATCTATGGTCAGGGCCATCTTGCTTGATCCTCACTCCACGGTGGTTCCCGCGTTCCCTTCCAGTGCGTCCATCAATCTGTCGGCCGAGGTTATGACCGCCCTCCTTCCGGAGGTCTCCACGAACCTAATTGCCGCCTCGACCTTGGGACCCATGCTCCCCGGGGGGAACTGCCCCTCTTGGAAATGGCACCGCAGTTCGGACGCGCTCACCTTCTTCAGGGGGCGCGGGCTCTCGCTCGCGTAATCTAGATAGACCGCCTCAACATCGGTCACCATTATTAAAATATCGGCATCGAGGACCTGGGCCAATCTGGCCGATGCCAGGTCCTTGTCCACCACCGCTTCCACCCCGGAGAACCCGGCATTGTCGGCTATGACCGGCACTCCCCCGCCACCGCCGCACAGCAGCGCGAACGGAGGGGCCAGGGACAGGCACAGCGCCCTCAGCCGCTCCTCCTCGGCTATGCTCAGGACGTCCGGGGAGGGCACCACCCTGCGCAGCCCCCCGCGCTTGCGGTCCTCCCTGAATATCCAGCCCTTCTCCCGGGAGAGCACCTCGGCCTTCCCCCGGTCATAGTAAGGACCTATGGGCTTGGTGGGGGACTGGAAGCTGGGATCGTCCCGGGAGACCACCGTCCGGGTGATCACCGGGAGCAGGGGGATGTTCAGCCCCCTCCGGCGGCAGGCCCGGTCCCAGGCCTGGGCGGCCAGATAGGCTATCTGCCCCTGGGACTCGGCCACGCAGACGTCCAGGGGCATGGATGGCACGTCCGCCTGGCACAGCTCGTTGCGCAGCAGGATGTTACCGACCTGGGGGCCGTTGCCATGCGTCAGCACCATCCTCGGAAAGCCTTCCAGCAGGGGCAGCAGCCTGTAGAAGGCGTATTGAAGGTTGGCCAGCTGCACCTCCTCGCTGGCCTCCTCCCCGGCCTTGAGTATGGCGTTCCCGCCCAGGGCCACCACCGCCAGCCTTCCATCGCCGATCCTATCGCCCCCTGTCTGAACGAAAGGGTTTAAAGATACTATAATTATGGCCGATTGATGTCCTTCGTCGACCAAATCAATGATATGATGAAGGGGGTGCGCCAATCCAAGAACGCCATCCCGATAGGGCTGGTCCTGACGTTGGCGGCGTGCGTCCTCCTTACCCTGGTCACCCACCTCTGGGTGTCCCAGATGCTCTGCCTCCTGCCCATGATCGTGGCCCTTGTGGCCTATTACATCCCCACCTATTTCGGACTGAGGGACCGCAAGAAGCTGGCCATATTCGGATTGGTACTGTTCCTGGTGGTGGGCCTGGCCCTGGGTGGTGCGCTGTACAAGACGGCCGACGACTACGAACCGGTGGAGCTAAGCTCCGAGGACAACCTGCTCATCGGCGGTATCGTCTCTCCCTCCCATGGCGAGCCCGGGGACGCCTTCCAGTTCACTGTATACCTTACCTCCGGCTCCAACAGCTCCAACGTCCGCCTGCTGCTGCTCAACAACTGGGGCACCGGGGAGAACCCCAATGTGACCATGGCTTTCAACCAGGCCCTCAGCTCTGGCCTGGTAGCGGCGTACACGGTCACCCTCACCGGCATGGAGAAGGGCATCTACTACTACCAGTTCGGCACCTTCAACGGGACGAACTGGATCACCACCGAGCAGGGCTTCGGGCCGGTGAACGCGGACCTGGGCGAGGTGCTCTCCAACTCTCTGATCTCCGGTACTGTGTACTCCTTCTACAGCATGGCCGTGCTGTTCTATATCCTGATCCTGCTTACCTGGTGGATGGACCGCTCCAAGAAGAAGATCTTCGAGATGGAGCAGAAGAGGGCCCAGACCAAGGAGAGGAAGGTCAGGGACGAGAAGTTCGTCTGCTCCGAGTGCGGGGCGGAGGTCCCTGCGGATGCCGACAAGTGCCCGGGCTGCGGGGAGAAGTTCGACGATGAGGACCTCAAGTGCCCACAGTGCTCGGCCAAGCTCCTGAAGACGGACACCAAGTGCTGGAACTGCGGGAAGAAGCTCTGAGCGCGGAAAACCTTTTTACCGCTCCCGGGGATATCCGCCCCGGGATGCATATCGTCTTTTCCAGGAAGGGATCAATGTCATGGCCTCAGTAGCTGATGAGCTAGCCAAGAAGCAGAAGGAGATCTCCGTCTCCGAGTTCTTTGAGCGCAACCGCCACATCCTGGGATTCGACTCCCAGGTGAAGTCGCTCATCATGGGTATAAAGGAGGCCGTGGACAACTCCCTGGACGCCTGCGAGGAGGCCAACATACTCCCGGAAATTGCGGTGACCGTGGAGAGGGTGGACAAGGATGAGTTCCGGGTGACCGTGGAGGACAACGGCCCGGGCATCGTGAAGAAGATGATCCCCAACGTCTTCGGCCGGCTGCTGTACGGCTCCCGGTTCCACGCCGTCCGGCAGTCCAGGGGGCAGCAGGGCATCGGCATCTCCGCCACGGTGATGTACGGGCAGATCACCACCGGAAAGCCGGCCACGGTGGTATCCAAGACCGGGAAGGAGGACGTGGCCTGGCGCATGGACATCATGGTCAACACCAAGAAGAACATGCCCGACGTGCTCAAGGAGGACCCCTTCGTCTGGGACGGCAAGGAGCAGGGGACCAGGATCACCTACCATATCAACGGACGATACGTCAGCGGCAAGCAGTCGGTCATGGAGTACCTCCGCCAGACCGCCATAGTCAATCCGCATGCGCGCATCACCTTCACCGACCCTGACGGGCGCAGGACCACCTTCGAGCGGGCCACGGACAAGATGCCCCCGGCCACCAAGGAGATCAAGCCGCACCCTCAGGGCCTGGAGCTGGGAACGCTGATGAACATGGCCAAGGACACCCGGAACAAGACCCTGGGCAAGTTCCTGCAGCTGGACTTCTCGCGCATAAGCGACCGCCTGGCCAAGGAGATGACCGACAAGGCCGGGTTGAACATGGAGCTCAACCCGGCCAGGCTGTCCCTGGAGGACCACAAGCGGCTGCTTGCAGCCATCGGGGAGGTCAAGATCATGGCCCCACCGACGGATTGCCTTTCGCCCATAGGCTCCCAGCTGATCAAGAAGGGGCTGCGCAACGTGCTGGACGAGGTGCGTCCGGAGTTCTACGCCCCCCCGGTGACCAGGGACCCCAAGGTGCATTCCGGGAACCCCTTCCTGGTGGAGGTGGGGATCGTGTACGGGGGAGGGCTTCCGAAGGACCAGACCGTGCAGATCCTGCGCTTCGCCAACCGCGTTCCCCTGCTGTACCAGCAGGGGGCCTGCGTGATCACCAAGGCCATCGAGAACACCGACTGGAGGCGCTACGGGCTGGAGCAGCGCGGCGGTTCCGGGATCCCCTTCGGGCCGGCCATAATCATGGTGCACGTGGCCTCCACCAAGGTGCCCTTCACCTCCGAGGCCAAGGAGGCCATCGCCAACCTCCCGGAGGTGCAGGCGGAGATCGAGCTGGCCCTGAAGATATGCGGCCGATCGCTCAAGACCCATCTGAACAAGCGGGAGACCAAGAGCAAGACCCGGGTGAAGTTCGAGATCGTGCAGGAGATCCTGCCGCTCATCGCCCAGAAGAGCGCCAAGATCGTCGGGAAGCCGGTACCGAAGCTCTCCGGCAGCATCACCAAGATCATGAACGTGGTGTGGGTCGACGATACCGTGACCTTCGAGAAGGGAAGGCACAAGGTGCGGGTGTCCATCTACAACTACACTCCCCAGGCCCAGCGCTTCAACCTGCACATGGTGCTGCCCCCCGGGGCCTTCGACTACCAGGGGCTGCAGTTCTTCCCCACGGAGGTGCGGGAGGACGGCAAGGCCTCCTGGGAGCTGCCCAAGATAGCCTCCACCGATCGCCTGGACCTGATGTTCCACCTTAAGGGTCTGAACAAGGACGATTACGACGAGAACGAGATCTACGCCTCGGGCATCAACCCGGTGTTCATCATCGGGGCCGAACCGCTGCCGGGCGATTGGGACCTCAAGGGGCTGCAGGTGACCGAGAGCGTGGAGCCCCCGGTCCAGGAAGAGGAGGAGGACGAGGTCGACTACGACGAGTCCACGGAGGCGCTTAACGATGACTGAGGATGAGAACAAGGCGGTGCGCGCCCTTACGGACATCGCCCAATCCATATACGACCAGATAGACAGCGGCAAGATACCGAAGATGACCCTGCCCCTGAGGACCAAGGGCAACATACGCTTCGATCCCAAGCACGGGGTCTTCAAGTACGGCAAGGCCACCGGGGCCCGTTCGGCCAAGAAGGTGAACGGGGCGCTGATGCTGCTGCGCACCATGCACGTGCTGGAGTTCATCGAGGACATGATCGCCACCGGCAAGTCCTCCACCCTCAGGGAGATGTACTACATCTCCGAGGGCTGGGAGAAGGCCAAGTTCTCCTCCCAGGACGAGAGCAACCTGCTGGCCGAGGACCTGGAGATCGTCACCGCCTGCATGCGCGAGGACCTCAAGCTCCGGGCGGAGGAGAACGGGGCCAGCATCATCGGCGACCTTACCATAACCGAAATGGACCGCAAGGGCCGCCAGAAGAGGATCAATTGCCGCGACGACGTGGGCGATTCCGGTTACGGCATCCCCAACAACGTGGAGAGGGAGAAGGTGCAGATGCTGAGCACCAACGCCAAGTTCGTCATCGCCATAGAGACCGGCGGTATGTTCGACAGGCTGGTGGAGAACGGCTTCGACGAGAAGTACAACGCCATACTGGTGCACCTGAAGGGCCAGCCGGCCCGTTCCACCCGCCGCTTCATCAAGCGGCTGAACGAAGAGATGAAGCTACCAGTGGTGGTGTTCACCGACGGGGACCCCTGGAGCTTCCGCATCTTCGCCTCCGTGGCCTACGGGGCCATCAAGACCGCGCACATCTCCGAGTACCTGGCCACCCCGACCGCGGAGTTCGTGGGCATAACCGCCTCGGACATCACCAACTACAAGCTGCCCACTGACAAGCTCACTGACGTGGACGTGCGGGCGCTGAACGCGGAACTGAAGGACCCCCGCTTCGCCGATGAGTACTGGCGGGACGAGATCGAGACCATGCTCAAGCTGGGAAAGAAGGCCGAGCAGCAGGCCCTGGCCAAATACGGTTTGGACTTCGTCACCGACAAGTACCTGCCGGAGAAGCTCACCAACATGGGCGTGCTGCGCTGAGCCCCAAAGTTAATGGTGCCTCCGCCCGATGGTAATGGCGGAGATAGATATGGAACGCTTCGAATCGGAGATACGAAGGCTGAACGCCCTGCCCCCCGAGGAGCATGAGGCCTGGGTACGGCAGATGACCGAGCTGTGCCGCTGCCCGGATTGCGCCACCTACACCGAATGCAACTCGCGGAACAGGGAGCTGCTGTTCTGCTACCTGGGAAAGAGCGAGGGATGCGAGATGCCCTCCAGGACCTGCGATTGCCCGGTGTGCCGGGTGACCGACGAGCTGGGTTTGAAGTTCTCCTTCTACTGCCGCATGGGTCCGGAGAAGCTGCTCAGGGAATGAGCGCAGGCGAAGTTTGATATGGCCAGCATTCCTTCTACACCTGAAGGCGCATGAACGACAGGGCCTCGATAACGCTCACCAGTCTCACAGCCTCGTATATGATCATAGCCACCGCAGCGGCGATTCTTATCGCCTGGATCAGCGCGGATTGGACCCTTTTCATTCCCTCGATGCTCCTGCTCGGCGGCGTCTTCGCCCTGTTCATAGGCTTCCGTCAAAGCGCCGGGATGCTCAACAAAAGGCAGAGGAGCGACGGCATGTTCCTGATGTTCTGGGGCACGCTGCTCATGGCCTTCGGGACCATCTGGGTCGTCAACTACGTTTACCCGGGGAACGCCATCTTCCTGCTGGTGGCCTTCCTGCTCTGGCTTGGTCTGGCCATAGTCCTCTTCACCATGAGGAAGAGGTGAGGGGCGCCTACAGGGTGATGACCCGGTCGCTCTCGGCGATTATCCGATAGAGGTCGGCCATCTTGGACAGGGGGCAGGCCTGGGACTCGCCCTTGGCCCTCAGCCTCATGCAGGAGGTGCAGCTGTATGTTCTGCCTCCGGCGTCCAGGAAGCCCTGGATCTCCTTGGTGATGTTGAACTGCTCGTTGTCCAGGTCCTCGCACTCCACGCCCTTGGCCAGCAGGAACATGTTGACGCTGTCCCCCTGCCCCAGGGCGTAGATGCCCAGCCTGAACGCTTGATAGACCGTCTCCGGATCGTTGGAATAGAGTACCACGCCCAGCTTCATGCGGTCAGCATGCAGTTCTGTGAATAAAAAACGCGGGAAGGCGTTTCGATACCTCGGAACATCAGGCTTCGGCCAGCCGCTTGAGCACGAACTCCCTGTCCAGGGTGGACAGGAAGAAGCCCAGGCGGGGCCCGGATCGCCTGGCTATGAACAGGCGGTACAGGGCCTGGAAGCAGGCCTTGGGCTGAAGCCCGCGGGCCTTGGCCGTCTCGTAGATGGCGTCGTGTATGCGGTCCCCGGTCCAATCCGTGACCGAGAGTCGCTCCCTCAGCTCGGCGGCGTAGGCCCTCTCGTCCTCCGATAGCTCCACCTCCGGCCTTTCTGGGCTGACGGTGAAGAGCACCTCCTCCGGGGCGAAGGCGTTGAGCCAGTGGCGCACGCAGGCCAGCCTCTGCTCCAGCACCTCCATGTCCTCCCTGGATATGTCCGGGATGCTCATGGAGCGCTTCAGGACCCCCACCACGCCCTCGAAGGAATCGGAAATCTGGGCCACGCTCACCAGGTGACGGTATGGCACCTGCAGCGGCAACTTGGAGCGGACCTGGAAGGGCTGGGCTATCTCGTAGGCCCGCAGGAGGTCCTTCTCCTTCTCGTCCGCTCCCCCGTTGAAGTATAGGGCCTCGACCTTATCGAACTCGTCCACGATGTCCAGTATGCCCATTCCGGGGTCGTAGTCGATGTGCCTCTCCGGGTTGTAGCGAAGGACGCTGAAGGCCAGCACCGGGGCGGGGGTGATCAGCAGCGCGTCGGTGCCGGTGACCACGTTCCCGGTGGACTTGTGCATCTGGCCCTTGCCCTTGAACTGTATGAACTCGTAGGGCACGGGGTGAGGAGGTTCAACGCCATACACCTCGCGGCACAGGCGGACGCCACTGTCGTAGGAGCCCCCTGAGGCGGCGTGATCCTTGCCGAACGGCTCGCATGTAACGCCGAAGAGCTTCCACTTGGCGGGCCATTCCACCCTCCAGGGCATCTTGCCCTGGCCCTTCCGTATGTCCGCGTCGCCCTCATGTCCGCAATGGCAGCGGAAATGAACGAAGGGGAACTCGTAACCCAGTATCTTGTCGCTGAACATGCCGCACTTTGGGCATTCCGCCGAGAACGGCCAGAAGTCCTCGGGCATCTTCCTGCCGGTGACCTCCCCGAGTATCGTGGCCACCTTGGCCCGCTCCCGGAGCACCAGGTCGACTATCTCGGTGAAATGGCCCTCCTCATAGAGCTTGTGGGTCCAGATGATCCTCGGCTTGATCCCCAGCTCACCTATGGCGTCCAGGAAGGGGGTGATGAAGTGCTCGGCGTAGCTGTCATGGCAGCCGTCCGGGCAGGGTATGTAGCATATGGGCTTTCCGACCTCCTTCTCGAAGCATTCCGGAAGGAAGGGGTAGCGCTTCCTGAGTGGATCGTAGGAATCCACCAGGTAGATGAAATCGGCGTCCGCCTTCTGGTCCTTCAGGGCCTTGTACACGGCGTTGGCGGTTATGGACTCCCTGAGGCTGCCCACATGGATGTAGCCGGAGGGGGTGATGCCGGTGGAGATCAGGTGCTTGCCGCCCCTGTCCATCAGTGTCTTAGCTATCACGTCTGCCCAATGCATGCTATCAAGCCGTGAAGCCCCCTCCCCATTAAAAGGTTTGTCGCACATGGGACGGCCGGAAGGACCGGTTCAGGCGGACTAAATATTTTTATATCCTTGAGCAGGTAGCAGGTCCGATCGATATGGCAAAGGACAACAAGAGCGGGGGTTTCCAGTCCGCGGCGGGCCTCATCAGGTACTTTGACAACGAGGATGAGAAGGCCCTTAAGCTTAGCCCGTACCTGGTCATCGCCCTGTGCGTGGTGACCATCGCCGTGGTCGTTGTTGCCACCGCCCTGTTCCCGACCTGAGCGGGACGGCAGTTCATTTTTCAGAGTATCGTTGAGACCCTTGGACCATCGGGTCCGGAGGTCATTGGTTATAAAAAAGGATCAAAGGGAGAGGCGGAGGCCTCTCGATGTTACGGCATCCATCAGATGTCCGGGTCCGGCGGGACGATCTCGCACTTCTTGCCCAGCTTCCTCCGGAAGGTGTAGGTCAGCAGGGGCGGGGCCACCAGGGTGGTCGCCAGGGACATGAACACCACTGAGTTGTAGAGCCCGGCCTCCACGATGCCCATGGTCAGCCCGATGCTGGCCACGATCAGGCCGACCTCGCCCCTGGGCACCATGCCCACGCCGATGATGGCCGCGGACTTGCCGCCAAGCTTCTTGGCGCCCAGGCCGCATCCGAGGAACTTGGTGGCCACGGCCAGGCCGGTGATCACCAGGGCCAGCACGATCACGGAGCTGAACTCGGAAAGGGCGACCTCAATGCCCACGAACACGAAGAAGAACGGGGTGAGGAACTCGGAGATGGGCTCGATCTTCTCCTCACAGGGCCAGCGGTCCTTGAACTCGGCGAAGGCCATCCCGGCCAGGAAGGCCCCGATGATGGCCGCCAGTCCCAGTATGGAGGAGACGGAGGACAGCGCGAAGCAGATTATCAGCGCCAGGGGCAGGGGGCCGATCAGCTTGCGCTTGCGGTCACCGGTGCATACCACCTGGGCCTTGGCCTTCCTCTCCCTCCGCTCATCGTTCTTCTTGAGCACCTTGGGCATAAGAATGGACCCGATGAAGATGATGGCCAGCACGAACAGTATGGCCTCCACGGACACCACTCCCACCTGAAGTATGTCCAGGCTGCCGCCGCTGGCTATCCCCACAACTACGGCCAGCACGATCATGCCCAGTATGTCGTCGATCACCGCCGCCCCGATGATCACCCGGGACTCAATGGTGTGCATCAGATTCATGTCCTTGATCACCCTGGCGGTGATGCCAACGCTGGTGGCTACCATGGCCGCCCCGATGAACATGCCCTCCAGCGGGGGGTATCCGAGACCGACCATCAGCCCGTAACCCACGATGAACGGTATTATAACGCCCAGGATGGCCACGGCCATGGCCGTGCCTCCCACCTTGCGTATGGCGCTGAAAGGCGTTTCCAACCCCACGGTGAAGAGCAGGAATATGACACCCAGCTCCTTGAACACCTGGAAGACCTCGGGGTCCTCCTCCAGCCTCAGGAAGCCCATCAGGAAGGTGTTGGCTATGATTATCCCCACCATGATCTCCCCAATCACGGTGGGCACCTTGATCCTCTCACAGATAAGCTTGGCCATCTCGACCAAGACGATTATCATGAACAGCTGGAACAAGACTATTTGAATGAACTCTTCTCCCATCGATTAGCCGTATGCATTAATTCGTATATTAATTTCTAAGTATGCATCCAGCTGGCTGGTAAAGCGTTATGGCAATCCGTTCATGACCGCCAGCAGTACAAATCGAGGTGTCAAGGCAAAAGAAATAAGTAGGCCTAGACGTTCGAATCCTGATAGGAAAGTGCAAAAATGTCGTTATGGAAGAAGGTTCCCTCGGGACGCAATCCCCCTGAGATCATCAATGTCATCATCGAGACCCCCAAGGACAGCAAGAACAAGTACGAGGTCTCCAAGGAGTTCGACTGCATGCTCCTGGACCGCGTCCTGCACTCCAGCGTGGTGTTCCCCCTGGCCTACGGCCTGATACCCAGGACCTTCTACGAGGACGGGGACCCTTTGGACGCCATGGTGCTCATCAGCGAGCCGACCTTCCCTGGCTGCGTGGTCGAGGCCCGGCCCATCGGGGTGTTGGAGATGAGCGACGAGAAGGGGCAGGACGACAAGATCCTGACCGTGGCCTGCGGCGACCCCCGCAACAACCAGTACCTGGAGCTGGAGGATGTCCCCCAGCACCTGCTTGACGAGATATCGGAGTTCTTCAAGACCTACAAGCGGCTGGAGGAGAAGAAGGGGACCAACGTCATCGGATGGCAGGGCCGGGCTCGGGCCACTGAGATAGTGTCCGACTCCCTCACCGTGTTCCGGAACAAGTTCGGGTACAAGTGACCTCAGAAACGCCTTTCCCACAGCAGCCTGTCGCCGCAGGCGGCGCGCACCCGCCCGGCCATGTCCTCTATTCCTGACCGCAGCTCGACCCGATGGCCCCCCTGAAAATGCTCCGCGGCTATCATTGCCCCTACCAGGTCGTCGTTGCCGGGAAGAAGCCTGAACACGTAGGAGCCGGGATACAAAATATCATCGCTGGAGATCCCGTCCTCGTCCCCGTCGGTTATGGCTATGACCGGAACGCCCAGGCGGTACAGCAGAGCGGCGGCGATCTTGCTGGTGTCGTCCCCCACGGTCACCACGTACGCCGCATCCCGGCAGCGGTACACCGCCTCCTCGGCGCAATGGTCAATGAGGCACGCCACCACTCCCTTCGAACGCAGGCAGCGCGGCGTGGCCCTGGTCCTGCGCACCTGGCCGGAGCGGATGATGGCCGATGGCAGATCGAAGCGGCCCAGCCTCTGGACCCCGGTGGGCTTCAGCTCGATGCCCTCGACCTGCAGCTCCCCCGCGGGACCTTGACAGATTAGCACCTCCTCCCTGGTGGCCCGGCCGATCACATGGCCGTCGATCCAGATGTTCTCCCCGGGAACTACCCCGCTCAGCCTGCGGCCATGATCGGCGGGGACCGTGGGCTCGCCCCTCAGGTCCAGGACCTCGTTGCCGAAAAGGGCCGGAACGCCGGCCAGGGAGGTGTCCTCCCCGGACCAGATGACGGTCAGCCCGTCGTCCACCTGCACCACGGGGATCGACGTCCTAGGTACCCTGGACATGACCAGGCGGCCGAACGCCAGCGCGGAGACGCGACCCTTGCCGTGATTGACCAGCAGGACGAGGTCCGAACCTTGCAGGGCCCGGGTTATGGCCATGGAGGGCAGCTCCCGGTCACCGATGGATATCGTTCCCTCGAGGCCGGCGTCGATGACCGCGGCCACTGCCGTGGCCCCTCCCACCCTGGCCTGGACATGGCCAAGGCTGGAGGCCGCCTCCATGACCCTGAGTGCCAGGCCACTGTCCACGGCCTCCGGGCCGTGCACGATGACCGATATCTCCTTCCTGGTCTTCATCCGACCGAATGAACGACGGCGGCCTATCTAATGATTGCCCAGGTATCAGCCCAGCTCTTCCTCTACCTCTTTCTTGCCTTCCTCGAGCTCCTCCTCCTGCTCGGGGTCCAGGAGCAGCAGCAACGCCTGGAACTCGCCCACGTGGGTCTTCTCCTCCTTGGCCACGTCCAGGAGGATGTGCCTTATCTTGTGGTCCCCGGTCATGGCCGCCAGCTGCTCGTAGAGGTTGATGGCGTCCAGTTCGGCGATGATCGCCGCGCGCAGTATCTCGCGGTCCATGTGGTCCGCCTTTACGTTGGCCAGGTCTATTGGTATCTTCGACAGCATGGTATCTGAAGGATGAAAAGGCCGCTTTGGGAACATAAGTCTGTTGGAGACATCATCCGAGACCCGGGAGAGACCGAGGCAGCAAGCGATATAACCGGACGCGTCGATGCCTGAGGGTCATGGCCGGCATATTGGACCGAGAGGAGGGGGGACCGGACCGCCTGATGCGGGTGGACCCTGTACCGGAGGCGAAGGAGAAGGAGGCCCCCACCCCGGTGGCCGCGGTGGTGCTCCTGAGCGTGGGAGGAATGCTCATGTTCATGGGCCTGTTCTTCCTGCTCATCGCCAGCATAGCCCTGGGGGGCTTTCTGGTCCCCGCCCTGGCCATCATGGCCTTGGCTGGGCTGATGATGCTCGCCGGCTGGAAGATCTGGAGGGACCGCCGGGCCGCTCACCATGAGATGCAGAGGCAGGAGCGGGACCGCCTGCTGTGCGATTACTGCGGGGGGATGAACGCGGAGGGGGACCTGAAGTGCCGCTTCTGCGGCGCCCCGTTGCGCTGATCAGATGCCCAGGTAGCCGGTGTAGGTGGCCTTCTTGCACACCGGCAACTTGCCCTGCATGCATTTGTCAAGAACGTCGGACACCTTTCCCTCGCAGCCGGCATGGACCTTTATGCCCGCGGCCTCCAGCTGCTTCAGGGCGCGGGGCCCGATGGTGCCGGTGATAACTATGTCCAGCCCCTCCTTGGCCAGCTCCGCGGCGGTCTTGATGCCGGATTCGCTTCCCCTCTTCTTGACCGAGTTCTCCACGCTGTGGTGGTTCTTGGGGTCGCCCTCGAAGATGATGAAGTATGAACTGCGGGCGATGGGCGCTATCTCACCGTCGAGATCTTTTCCTCTGGATGTGACCGCCATGCGGCATGGCCTTTCCCCGGCGTGAGAGGTGGATTTCTTACCTGCCATCTTTTAACACCGGGAAGAAAGTAGGCATCCGCCAATATCATCCTTTCGAACGGACCGCCGGGAATGTGGAAGGTTCTCCGGTAACGGAGATGCCATGCCAAGGCATGCCAGGCACTTTCAATGAGAGATCAGCAAAGGTTATCTAATCCCATTGAATCCGGAGATGGGGATAAGTATGGCCGATGGGGGAGAGATAGTCATCGACGTGAGGGGGCTGGTCCGGAAGTACCAGAGCAACAGCGGCATCCTTCACCAGAAGAAGAAGGTCACCGTGGCCGTGGACCACATCGACCTGCAGGTCCGCAGAGGCGAGCTCTTCGGCCTACTGGGCCCCAACGGCGCGGGCAAGACCACCACCATAAAGGTGCTCACCACCCTGTTGCTCCCGACCGAGGGAAGCGTCAACATACTCGGGTATGACGTGGTCAAGCAGTCCATGGAGGTCCGGAAGCGCATCGGCCTGATACTCGGAGGCGAGCGTGGACTGTACTACCGCATCACCGCCCGCCAGAACCTGCGCTACTTCGCGGACATCTACGGGGTTCCGCTGTCCATCAGGGACAAGAGGATCGAGGAGGTGCTGGAGAAGGTGAACCTCCTGGACAAGGCCGACACCAGGGTGGAGGACTACTCGAGGGGGATGAAGCAGCGCCTGCACATAGCCAAGGGCATCATCCACGACCCCGAGCTCATATTCATGGACGAGCTGACCATCGGCCTGGACCCGGAGGCCGCCCGGGACGCCCGGGAGATGACCAAGGACCTCATCGGGGAGGGCAAGACCATACTGCTCACCACCCATTACATGTACGAGGCCGACGAGCTCTGCGACCGGATAGGGGTGATCGCACGCGGGAAGATCGTGGCCCTGGACACCCCCAGGGGGCTGAAGTCCCTGGTCAAGGACACCTCGGTCATCGAGGTGGAGGGCTTCGGGATCACCGACAAGGACCAGGAATCGCTCAAGGCCCTGGATGGAGTGAGGACGGTCACCGCCAACATGTGCGAGGACAAGCAGACCCTGCGGGTGCAGGTGAGGGACCCGGTGGCCGTGCTGCCCAGGGTGACCCACCTCCTGGAGGACCGCAAGGTCATCGGCATGAAGGTGAAGGAGCCCACCCTGGAGGACGCCTACCTGTGGCTGGTGAGGGAAGATGCCTAAGCTCCGGGCCCTGTACGCCTCCATACGCCATCAGGCCTACATGTTCATCGCCGAGCCCCAGTGGATCATCCCGAACATCGTGGCCCCCCCCCTTCGTGCTGGCCATGGTGGTGCTCTCATGCTCTATCGGGAGCCAGGCGGAGGCCCTGCTGTACGCCGTGCTGGGCGGAGGCATGATGGGCATGTGGGGCAACACCCTCTACGCCTCGGATTCTCCATACGGTCGGATCGCTGGTGGGGGACCGTGGATGCCCATCTTCGCCGCCCCCCAGCCCCCTCATCTGGATCATCGGGGGGAGGACCATCTGGAACGCCTTCATCGGTATCGTCAACGGGCTGTTCGTGCTGGTGGTGGCCATACTGGTGTTCGACATGCCTACAGGTGCACGACCTTCCCCTGTTCCTGCTGCTTCTGCTTCCCTGACCTGCTGGCCACAGCGGCCTGGGCATGCTGTTCGGCCGCCGCACCCGTGCTCACCCGTTCGGCCGAAGATCCGCGACCAACGGCCTGGAGTACCCGCTGCATGGGCACGGGCAGCATGTTCCCATCGCCCTGCACCCTACTGGACCAACCCGCTGTCCCCAAGTCTGGCGCCCACCTGGGGCATGGGCCGCAATAAGACACGCGGCCTAGGGACCTATGAGCACGCATTCACCACCGGATACTGGGGGTCCGTAAGCCTGGCCATGGTCGGCCTGGCCCTGCTCTATCTGACCGTGTCAATATGGCTCTACAAGGCGGTGGACCACCGGGCCAGGAAGACCGCGAACCTGATGAGGTACTGAGATGACCGAATACTCCAACAATCCCCTGCGCGTGTTCTGGAGCTCGGCCGTGCTGGCCATGCGGGCGCTGTTCTCCTGGCTGAACCCAGCCATGTGGCTGACCCAGCTGCTGTTCATGTCCCTGTTCCAGATAGCCTTCTTCGTGTACGTGGCCACCTTCGTGAACAACTCGGAGGTGACCGTGGAGTACGTGGCCATAGGGAACGCGCTCCAATCCCTGGCCATAGTAAGCGTGTTCGCGGTGTGCAACATCACCGGGGAGGAGAAGAACCAGGGCACCATCGAGAACCTGCTTGTGTCCCCGGCCAACCGCTTCTCGGTCTTCGTTGGAAGGGCCATGTTCCAGGTGGTGAACGGGCTGGCCACGGTGGTCATCGCCTTCTTCTACGCTGCGGTGATATTCAACGTGGACTTCTCCAACGCCAACATGCTGGGGCTGGGGCTGGTGATCATAATAACCACCTTCGCCATGACCGGCTTCGGCCTCATGCTCAGCTCCTTGGGTCTGTTCCTGAGGACCTCCATGATCATCGCCAACATCTTCCTGTTCATCGGGCTGCTGGTGTGCGGGGTGAACTTCCCGGTGTCCTACCTTCCGTGGTTCCTGCAGCCCCTGTCGTACGCCATACCCATGACCTATGGCACCGACGCGGCCAGGATGGCCGTGGCCGGGGCCTCGCTGGGGGAGATGTCCGAGCTGCTGATGCAGGAGATGCTGGTGGGGGTGGTGGTGGTCATCGTCGGCTACGCGATGTTCCGCCTGTTCGAGCGCCTGGCCAGGAGCAAGGGGACCCTGGACCGGTTCTAGGCTGGTCAGGAGGGCCGGTGCAACGGGAAGGTGAGGTCGAACGCCGCCCCCTGCGGGCGGTTCTCCCGCACGGACACCGAGCCCCCGTACCGCCTCATGACCTTCCAGACGATGTAAAGCCCCAGGCCCGTTCCGCCGGAGCTTCCGTGCTTGAACCCCTCCTCGAATATCCGGGAGCGGACCTCCTCAGGGATGCCCGTTCCCCAGTCAATCACGCTCACCACGCATTCCTCCTCGCCCGTGGTTATCTGCACCTTCAGGCGTTCGGTCCCGCCATGCACCACTGCGTTGCGCACCAGGTTCTCCAGCACGGAGGGCAGGGCCTCGTCGGCCTCCACCAGGGCCGGGGGGCCTTCGATCGTTGACGGCAGGTCGAACGTCCCCAGGACCTTGGCCGCGACCTCTCTCACGTCGTAAACGCGGAAGCTGCGGCCGGAGAGCAGCCCGGACTCCAGCGTTTTCATGTTCTGAATGAGCTTGATGGCCCTGGCCACGGCGTTCTCCGCCAGCCCCAGGGCGCGTTCCGATCCCTTCATGCGGTACAGTTCCAGGCCGCCTCCGGTCACCGTGAGCTCGTTCATCAGGTCGTGGCGCATGGTCTTGTTGATCAGCCGTATGGCGTCGTTGGTGTCCAGCAGGCTCTGCTCCATGCGCTTCCGCTCGGTGATGTCCTTGAACACGATGACCAGCCCCAGCAGCCGGTCCTGCTCGTCGATGATGGGGGACATGCTGTCATCTATGGCCCTCCTGACCCCGTTCCTGCTGACCAGCCAGGCGTCCAGGGGGAGCCCGCGGGCCGTACGCTCCTCCAGGACGCTTTGGAAGCCGCCCTCCACCAGGCCTCGGCCCTCGGCGTCGATGAAGCGGACCACCTCGTTCACATCCCTTCCCAGCGCTTCGTCCAAGCGCCATCCGGTAAGATGCTGGGCCAGTCCGTTCATGCTGGTGATGCGCAGCCTCGTGTCGGTGACCACCACCGCGTCACCTATGCTGGCGATGGTGACCCTTTCCTTCTCCTTCTCCAGGTGCAGCTCGAAGTTACGTTTGGCCAGCTCCCTCCCGGAGTTCACGATCTCGTTGTTGAGCCTGGAGATCTCGTCCAGCACATCCACCTCAGTGCCGACGGTGGTCGGCGAGCTCAGAAGAGAGGAGAGCAGTTTTCCAAGCAGGGGGGCCAGGCGATGATCGGCCCTCAGCACGGGATCGTTGAACAGCAGGACCGCGTCATCCACGGCCGGGCCGGCCACAAGAACGAGCTCGCCCCCGACCTGGGCCCCGAAGAACTGCATGACGCTGGGCTCAGGCGCAAACCGGACCAACATCTGGTGGTTGGATATGGTCCGCCCCTTCCTCAACCGGGCGTTCATCTCCTGGAAGGAGGGTATGGACGGCGGTTCGACTATATCCTGCAGGGCAGTTCCGATCAGCCTTCCCAGGTCCCAGGACTTCGCCTCCCCGATGCCCTCGGCAGCCCCTATTACAAGATCGCCGTTGCAGACCAACGCCACCGCAGCCCTCTTCAACATCGAACCCTCATTCCAGTATCTCGTTCATCTTATTGACCGCTTCGTCCGCATCCCTGGCGAAAGAGTCCGCGCCCACCTTTCTCCAGAGACCGTCCACGGTGTTGAACGGGTATCCGCCCACCATGACCTTAAGTCCCTCAAGGGCGGGTTCCGCCCTCACCAGGGATATGAGGTCCCGGACATGCTTGATGTTAAAGCCCATGGTGGCCGAGATCAGCAGCGCCTTGGCCTGGCGGTCCTTGGTGATGAATATTACGTCCTTGTGCGGGGTGTTGGACCCCAGATAGTTCACGTCCCATCCGTCCAGCTCCAGGAAGTCCGCGACCATGCGCGCGCCCATCTCGTGCAGTTCGTTACCCACGGAGGTCACCACCAGGGATCCCTTCCTGGTGGAGGACCCAAGCATCTGGGGATACAGCTGGGCCAGTATCTGCTGGGTGACCATGGTGGTCATGTGCTCCTGGGCCACGCTCACCTTGCGGTGCTGCCACAGCCTTCCGATCTCATACTGACTGAGCTGGAAGACCTTGAGGTACATGTCATGTATGTCCATGCCCTCCTCCAGCCCCTTCCTTATCAGGTCCTGGGCCTCCCTCCTCTTTCCGGATAGGATGAGCTCCAGGTATCGCTTGGCCAGACTGCCGGTCCTCTCGTTCTCGTCCAGGAACCCGGGGATGCTCAGGGGCATGTCGGAATATTGGTCCAGGGTCGTCTCCATTATCCCGTCCACGGTCATGGCGAAGGGGCCGTCCAGCCGCTTCCTGCACTCCTCCCACATGTGCTCCAATACCTCCCTAAAAATGATATCGGAGATGCCCAGATGCCCCATGAGCACCTTGGCCCAGGCCACGTAGTTGATGAACAGCTGCGGTGATTCGATGCTCGCGGCATCGAAAAGGAAGCTCAGATGGTACTTGGTGTCGTTGATGCAGTGCTCGTTCCCCTCGCCAGAATATCCTGCGTACTCCTTGGGGCGCTTCTTCCGATGCTCGTCTATGATGTTGAAGGCCATGGCATCGATCAGGGCGTAGGGGTCGGTCATGCGGTACATATGGTCCCCAGGGCCTGATAAACGTTCATGCTCCCGTTCTCGGTGTTGATAATACGGAACATGGGGTTCCCTCGCGAGCCCCCTATCGCCGCCACAGCCTGGTATCGGGCACAAGATATTATCATTATCCTGCTGCCTTCGCAATC
>JAXGRO010000015.1:0-38390 GCA_040765825.1 Methanomassiliicoccales archaeon | reverse complement strand
GGAGGCCGTCGGCCATCTGAGCACCACCCACTTGGTGTTGGGCACCCTCCAGCCGGTGTGCACCGGACCGGACCAGTGCTTCATGTAAAGGTCGATCTTGTCCGCCGGGACGTCGGAGTTCTCGGTGATGTTGTACGAGCCACGCATCCCGATGTAGGCCTGGGCCCTCTTCATCTTGTCCAGTTCGACCTCTCCGATCTGCACGATGGTCCTCTGGTCCGCGTTCATGAGCAGCTTCCTCATCACCCGGGCGGAACGCAGGGCCACCATGGGCACGCCTCCGACCTCATAGATCTTGTCCAGCAGAACCTCCACCATCTCGGTGGGGATGTCGAAAGCTTCAATGTACACCGTCTCCCCCTTCTGGAGGCGAACGGAGTGATCGATGAGCACGTCGGCCAACTTGCGCATTCTAGGGTCGTACATACGATTCCGGTAGAACCATTGGAAGGTATATCAGATTTAGCAAAATCCTTCGACCGTGGTGGGACGAAAGTTCTATTAGGCCGGATGGCCGGTGGACGTACATGGACGAGGTGGACGTGGCCCTCAGCCGCATGCTCATGCGCAACTCCCGCACCCCCTATTCCGAGCTGGGAAAAGAGCTTGGCCTGAGCCCCCAGATGGTGCATCGCCGGGTCCAGCACCTCATGGACGTGGATATCATCCGCGGAACGTACGCCGCCCTGAGCTTCAAGGCCATGAAGGCCATGTGGGTCATCGTCCACGGCTGGTCCAGGGCCAATTCCATGGATGAGGCGGCCAGAGAGCTCAGGAACGACCAGCATGTGGCGATCATGCAGGTGGCCAGCGGCAATTACGTTTACGTTCATGGTAACGTCACCGACGCGGTGAGCCTGGCGGAACTGGTCAGCTCGGTGCAGAGGAGCGCCAAGCTGAGCGAGCCGCAGGTGGGCATCGTGCACACGCCTCCCCTGGACCACTCCGGCCTGAGCGGCATGGACCTGCGCATCGTCAGGGCCCTGGCGAACGATACCCGGAGGCCGGTGAACGAGATCGCAGAGGAGCTGGGGACCACCGCCAAGACCGTCCGTCGCCGGCTGGACCGCCTGATGAAGGAGGACCTGGTGCAGCTGTCCATCAACTGGCAGCCGGACACCATGGGGGACATGGTCAGCCAGATACATCTGGTGCTGAAGGACGGGGTGCCCAACGAGAAGGCGGCCTACCTGATGATCAAGAAGTACGCCCCCGGGATCATCCGCAGCTACACCTTCAGCAACGCACCCGGCCTGATCCTGCTGACCTATTGCAACCGCAACGCCAGGGAGATGCAGGAGACCTGCCGGGAGCTGGAAGCGGAAGGCATCTTCACCAGCGTGGTGCCCAACGTGATAAGGGCGATCTACCACTACCCGGAGCACCGGGAAGCGGTGCTGCAGGACCTCCTCAAGAGAACGGGAAAGAACTGAGAACCTCCTGGACAAGGTCCTTTTTACCTTATTTTAACTAATTTTGTTTATGAAAAGGTCATTTTCCAAAGTATATCGACCCGTTTATTGCGTCTCATCTTGACGAGGGCCTAAGCCAGGGAGGGGAATGTCCTTTCCTGAGGATGAAAATGTACCTCCCGAAAAGAAAAGGTTTGATCATCGTTTGCGTACTGGCGGTCATCCAGAGCATCGCCAGGTTCGCCATACCGCTATCACTGTCGACCATGGACGGACCGGTGCTGGAGAACCCGGTCTCCGACGAGCTGATGATGTTCATCAACGGCATGTTCTACCTGCTCGGGCTCTTCGGATTCGTTACCGCGTACGGCCTGTGGACCCAGAAACGCTGGGGTTACTTCGGTACCCTGGCCCTCAGCGCGGCCACCATAGCGTTCGATGTCTGGGCCATCGTCACCGTCCAATGGTCCGCGGCCATGGGCATCGTGCTGCCAGCCCTGTTCATCGCCTACCTGCTTCTGATCCGCAAGGACTTCGATGGGGAGGGAGCGAATTGAGCACGCTCGTTGCATACGGCACCAGATGGGGCTCCACCAAAGATGTCGCAATGGAACTTGCGTCTCTCATCAGGAAAAAGGGGATCTCCACGGATATGGTGGACCTCGGAAAAAACGATACCATTGACCTGGAACCGTACGACATGGTGGTCATCGGTAGCGGGATCGCCTACGGTTCATGGTCGAAGGGTGCCGTTAGGTTCCTGGAGAGGAACGCCAAGACGCTTTCCGATAAGCGATTGGCCATGTTCGCCTGCTGCGGTGACCTGCTCTTCGATCCGTCGAAGACGGAGGAGTACGAGAACAGGTACCTGAGGGAGGTGGCCAAGAAATTCGAACTGGAGCCGTTCAGTCTGGGCCTGTTCGGCGGAGTGATCGACTTCGAACGCTACAGCTTCCTGGTGAAGGGGATACTGAGCATGAGGAACGCCGGGAAGAAGGACATGAAGGAGAGGGGGATAGACCCCGATAGACCCTACGACTTCCGGGACTGGGATATGATAAGGGCGTGGGGCGAGAGCCTTCTGGAGGATGATTAGATGAAAGAGATGGAGAAGGACAAGGTAAATGATCTCATCCCCTGGTACGTGACCGGGGCGGTGGCCATCCTGTGCGCTTTGGTGCTGATAGCCATGGCCGCCCTGGGCCCGAGCGGGACCGGGGACATCGAATACCGGACCTCGCAATCCGGGCTGTGGCAGGTCATGGGGCAGGACCTGGCGGACCTGTTCCTCATCGCCCCGTTGCTGTTGGTCGGGGGAACCTTGCAGCTGATGAGAAAGGATGTTGCGAAGTACCTGCTTGTGCTCACCCCCCTCACCCTGATGTACACCGGGCTGTCCCTGGGCATAGGGCAGGAGTGGACGGCGCATGACGGGAACGTGGAAGCGTACTTCTGGATGTTCCTATCGCTGGTCATAGGCGGGTTGCTCTTATTGATCGGGGTGCTGCCGAGGTTCGGCCCCGGCGACGGGACGGGTTTCCAGCGAAAGAGGCTGATGGCGTTCGTGTTCGTAATGGGACTGGTCCTGCTGCTCTTCGCCGGGATGTGGACCGGGCAGATCGACCAGGTGGTGGCGACCGGTGACCTGGCCGACGGCTCTTACAGCGACTCGCCGAACGCTTTCTGGACCGTGCGGTTCCTGGACCTGGGGATCTGCGTCCCGCTGGGATTCGTCTCCCTGTTCCTTCTGCTCCGCCGGCCGGAGAAGGGATATCCCCTGGTGCTGCTGTTCTTCGGCTTCTTCCTGACCATGGCGGTGACCGTGAACGCCATGGCCCTGGTGCAGCTGCTGAACGACGACCCGGCCGCGGAGGCGATGGGCGCCGGCCTGTTCATCTTCCCGGTGATGGCGGTGCTGTTCCTGGTGGGGCTGTATTACCTGCTGAGACATCGGGAGAAGGAGAACGGACAAAACCTCTTGGCGGCCTGAAAAGGCCTGCCCTGTTTTTTTATTGGTCCTTGGGCCAGGCCATGTAACGATCTTCCATGAAGCGCAGTCCGATCGGTCCATCGTAAAGTATGGAGAGATTGTCCTCGTTGAGCAGTTGGAGCCCCCCGTCCCTGAACACCCTACCATCCTTGATCATGACCACCCTGTTGATCTCCGGCACGATGTCCGCTGGATCATGGGTGACCAGCACCAGCGAGCGGCCCTCTTTTGCCAGGTTCCGTATGGCCGCCCTCACCAGCCTTTTTCCGGTGAGGTCCAGGGAGTTCATCGGCTCGTCCAAGATGAGCGCCTCCGGGGAGTTGACCAGGGCCCGGGCCATGAGCACCCGCCGGGCCTCCCCGGTGGAGAGCGTGTAGTACCTCCGTTCAGCGAGATGGGACGAGCCCACGGCGTCCAGGGCGCCCTTGGCCAGCCTCTCCATGTCCAGACCGATCTCCTGCGAGCGGTTGGTACCGATGGAACCGAAGAAGCCGGAAAGCACCGCCTCCAGGCAGTCCATGTCCCTGGTAAGGTCGACCTGCAGGTCCGCCGAGACCAGACCGAAGGCCTTGCGCACATCGAAGAGGTTCCAGAGGTCCGAACCCCTGAGCTTGACGTACGAACCGGTAACCGAGGTATCGTGGCGGTGCTCGCCCATCATGGTCTTGATCAGGGACGATTTCCCGGAACCGTTGGGACCCAGTATGACCAGCCGCTCCCCTTCCCGGATGGTCAGGTCCACCTCCTTCAGCAGCGTCGCGGTGCCCTTGCTGACGCTGACCTTGTGCATCTCGATTATCGGCTCGCCGGGCATACGGGACCGTATCGGCTGCGGGATATAAACCGACTACCCAACGGCGCCTTTGCTAGCAGGCAACAAAATGGAGAACAGGGTTGTCACCCCCAGCGGGGCGTTCGACGGTCCAGTGGACCGGTAAATCATTTCGAGAGAGGGAATTTACTTCTTCTTTCCCTTGGCCGGGGCGGCCTTGTCAGCGGCGGCGGCCTTCTTCTCTTCGTTCTTCTTCTTTTGCTTTCCGAGATCCTTCTTGGACATTGCCATAACCACTGATATCGCTAAATTCATACTTAACAATAATTATCATACCGTCTTCCTGGAAGGCGGCGTCAGAAGTTCCGGGCGATGGGCCAGCTCCCAGATGTACAGCGATGCGACGCTCCCGTAGGGAGAGTATTTCGCCCGGCGCCGGTCGAACTCCTCCTTGGTGATGGCCTCCAGACCGTAAAGCGACATCATCCCCCGGCGGATGGCCAGGTCCCCCCAGCTCACCACGTCCTTCCTTCCCAGGGAGAAGATCAGCATCATCTCCGCGGTCCAGGGGCCTATGCCCTTCAACGAGACCAGCGCTTTGACCACCTCGTCGTCGGAAAGGGACCTCAGACCATCCAGGTCCAGGCCTCCGTTGGCGCAGGCGGCCGCTATCCCCTTGACGTACTCGGCCTTGCGGAAGGACATGCCGCAGGACTGGACCTCCTCCAATGACGCCCGGTCCAGCCTGGACGGGGTTATCTCTCCGAAACGTTCGACCACCCGGTTCCAGACCGTCGCGGCGGCCTTGCCGGATATCTGTTGGCCAACCACACTGCTGACCAAAGCAGTGAACAGGTCGGGGTACATCTCGGCCTGGATCATGCCGGCGGAGTCGATCACCCTTCCCAGCCTTCGGTCCTTACGGCGAAGGTGGTCGAGCTCCGTCCGACCATACTCAAAGCGGGGCATCCCTCTCCAGCTCCAGCAGCCTTTCCTTCAGTTCCAGGCCGGCGGCGTACCCGGTGAGCTTCCCGCCGCTCCCGACCACCCGGTGGCACGGAACGATTATGGAGATGGGGTTGCGATTGCAGGCCTGCCCTACCGCCCGGGCGGCCCCGGGACGGCCGATGGCCTTGGCCATTTCGCCGTAGGTGCGCACCTGGCCGTACGGGATCCTCGCCAGCTCCTTCCAGACCTTCATGGCGAACTCGCTGCCGTTTAAAGCGAGGGGCAAGGTGAACTCCTTCCGTCCTCCAGCGAGATACTCCGATATCTGGACCGCGGCCTTCTTGAGGAGCGGCGTGGCCTTCCTCTCGCCCACAGGTTCCGTCTCACCGGGCAGACGGACCTCGGTGATGGCCCCGTTCTCCTCGACCACGTACATCGCCCCGATCTCCGTCATAAAAAGGTGGACGCGCCTCAAACATGGACCTCCCGAGCCGTTCCTCCTTACCGCGTATCGTTTATTAATTGCTGCCTTGGGACGCTCTTCCGAGGTTATAATACGCCCGACCTCGATGTAATCATCGAGGTTGGAATGACCGGCACGAAGGTCAGGATGTCCAAGGGACCGGGGAGCGTCGAGGAATATCTGGCCGCCCTCCCGGTGATGGTCCAGGAGATCGTTGGTAACTTGCGAGGGGTAATCAGGTCGGCGGCCCCGGACTCCCAGGAGATATTCCGCTATCGCATCCCCATCTTCGAGCACCATGGCCATCTGGTCGGCTACGCCGCCTACCAGGACCATTACAGCCTGCACCTGATGAGCCCCGGGCTGATGAAGGAGTTCGAGGAAGAGCTCGAGCCATACGACAGGACCACGGCGACCATCCACTTCTCCTATGACGACCCGCTGCCCAGGGACCTCATCCATCGGCTGGTCAAGGCCAGGATGGCCGAGAACGAGGCCCGGGAAAAGAAGTGATCGGTCCCATCAGCGCTTGGTCCTCTCGGCCCATTCCCCCTGGAGAAGTCCGAACCACATCTCATCGCGCCATTGGCCTTGGTGATGATACCTTTGGCGCAGTATGCCTTCCTGTTTGAAGCCCAGTCCGATCAGGACCTTCCGCGAGTCGAGATTGGTGCTCAGCGGATTGGCCTCGATGCGGTTCAATCCCATTTCACCGAAACCGTATTCCAGGACGGATTTGAGAGCTTCGCTCATCAGCCCTCGTTTCCAATAGGAGCGCAGCAGTTCATAGCCCAGCTCGGCACGCCTCGAACCGTGGTCGATGTTCCAGAGGCAACATTCGCCTATCACCTGGTCGGTGTCCCGAAGAAGGATTGCCCAGGTCATGGAAGTTCCCTCCTTTCGACCTTCTAATCCGGAGCGGACCCAACCGCGGGTCTGTTCGATGTCGGTATGAGGTTCCTGACCGAACGACCGGGTGGCTTCCGGGTCGGACTTGAAAGCATGCATGGCCTCGGCGTCCTCCAGGACCATCGGTCTCAGGAACAGACGTGGCGTCACCATTGTCGTATCGAGCGGCGAACTCCCCAGGTCCTGCACGGCAGAGATCCCTTTCCAAAAAAAGGGAGTGAAGGTTTGGGGCCTACTTCAGCAGGCCGGCCGCCTTCAGCTCCTCGGTGATCTTGTCTACGGCTTCCGCAGCGTCCTTCTCCACCTTGGCTCCGGTGCAGACCAGCTTGCCGGAGCCGAACAGGAGCACCACTACCTTGGGGGAGTCCAGGCGGTACACCAGCCCGGGGAACTGCTCCGGCTCGTACTCCACCCTTTCCAACCCCAGGGATATGGCGATGGCGTTCAGATTTATCTCCTGGCCCAGGTCCGAGGAGGCGACAATGTTCTGGACGTCGATCTTGGGATCGGCCTTGACCTTGATGCCCGCCTTCTCGATCTGCTTGGCGACCTTCTTGATAGCTTCCTGAACGTGAGGAAGGGAACGGCCACCAGTACAAACGACCTTGCCGCTGCGGAAGAGCAGCGTGGCGGTCTTGGGCTCCTTGAGCCGGTAGATGAGGCCAGGGAACTGCTCCGGCTCATACTCCGCGCCGTCCAGGGCGAGGGCTATGGACTGCAGGTCCAGTTCTTCACCGAGGGTTGTGGAAGCGACGACGTTCTCGATCTTTATCTTGGCCATGAGGTCACCTTTCCACACGTTATTTAAATACCCTATTAAAAGTCTTTCGATATTGGTTTATATTAGTTAGGTCAACGGCGGGCGATGCGACATCATCTAGTATCGCCGTTGCCGACCATGGCTCTCAACGATTATCATGAGGTAATGCGTACAAGTCCGTGATGTTGCAGGCGACGGGACCATATGGCCCCATCAAGACCCGACTGATGGCCATCGCCATAGGTGTCCTGCTGTACGCCATAATAACCGTCCGCCTCAACGTGCTGATAATGCCAGGTACGGAACTCACCGCGATCCGCCCCAGCGTGGTGGTGCCCATGCTGATAGGCTTCCTCTTCGGACCGCTGGCAGGTTTCTTCACTGGCTTCTTCGGCAACGCACTGGGCGATTCGATCTCGTTCGGAAGGTTCTTCTGGCCCTGGGACCTCGGCAACGGCATCATGGGAGCATTGCCCGGGCTCTCCTTCCTTCTCCTGGATAAGGAGGAAAGACTGGGCAGGAAGGGACAGATGTACGCGCCCCTGCTCGCGCTGGTGGCCGCGGTGATCGGCATGGCGGTCGCCGTTTACCTCGACCTCTGTTTCGAGATCACGGTGGAGACCAGTGCGGCCGCCTGGAAGGTGTTCGCTTCCTCCGCCATGACCGATGCGATCAACGGGGCGGTGCTGCTTCCCATACTTATTCTGACCTATGCGCACCTGGTCCATCTGGTGGAGCGGGCGCCCCACGACCAGGGGACGGGACCTCCGGGATGAGGGACCTACCGCTTTCGTTTCTGAAGCTTGACGATGAGATATGCGCCCCCGCCCAGGCCAAGCAAGAGCCAGGCCAGTACCATGTCCGGGGGGTTCACATAGGTCATGATCAGGAGGGAGAAGGCTACCCCTAGGACGGGTATCCCGCCCCCGAATCGAGAACCCTTGAGCTCCGATTTCCCTTGAAAATAGAATATGGCCGCGGACAGGCAGGTCATCAGGTAGACGAAGGCCAAAAGGAAGATGGATGCGTTGATGATGCTCTCCAAGCCTCCGAACGATGCGGTGAACAACGCGGTCGAAGCAAGCAGCACGATGGCCAGCCAGGGAACGCCCTGGTTGGGGCTCAGGGAAGCGAAGGCCTGCGGCATCCTCCCCGCCTTGGCCAGGACATGGGTCAGACGCGAGGCGCCCAAAAGCTCGGTCTCCTCGGAACAGGCTATGGCGATAAGAGCGCTAACCCCCACCATCAATGCGATCAGCCCAGCCAGCTCGGGTGACCAGGAGAAGATGACCATGGTCGCCTCGACCAAGGGATTGTCGGCCTCGGCCGTCACCGCGTGGCCGATGGCGCCTATGACCACGAGGTTGATGAAGAAGTAGAAAAGAGCGACCACGAGCATGCCGATCACCATCGCCCGTGGGATGGTGCGAACGGGGTCCTTGACCTCTCCGGCTGGCAAGGTGGCGAGCTCGAAACCCGTGTAGGCCCAGAAGGCCACCACCACCGCCTCACCAAAGTTGATGGCATCACCGGTGAAGAAAGGAGTGAAATTGTTCACGATCCGCCCGGGGTTGATGGACAGGAACAGCACCCCGCCGACGATGAGGATCACGAACGGCACTAACTTGGTGAGGGAAAGAAGGTTGATGACCCGTCCCGTCACCTTGACCCCCATCAGGTTGGTGACGATGGCAAAGACCGCCAGGGAGGCCATGACGATCAAACCGGCGATGAACCCCGTGTCCGGCATCAAGGCCCGGAAGTACTGCAGGAACGCCAAGGTGATGGCCACCAAGGTCAGCCAGCTGAACACCAGGAAACCCCAACCGACCATGAAGGCGCCGAACGGTGAGAAGGCTCCTTCAGCGAAGGCGTAGGGACCACCGCTCTTCGGCAGGACCGTGACGCAATGGTTGAAGGAGAACGATATCAGGAGAGCGATCGAGCCGGCGATGAGCCAAGCGATCAGAGATGATGGGCCGACCAGCCCGCTGGTCATGGAGATGGTGATGAGAATGCCAGTTCCCAGGACCGTGCCCACGATCATGTTGGTGACATCGAAAAGACCCAGTTTCTCCTTGTTCCCCCTCATCCAACCTCCGTCAACGGTGGCCTGGACCGGAGACTTCCGAATTTAATTCATCATTTCTGGTCCATTCTCGCCGTCTTCCCTCGAACGCCCGTTCCCGGAGTTATGAGCGCGAGCATAGGATTAAGCTTGTCTACGGGCCGGTGGGGAGTTCATGCCCGGGGAGAGCGTCCTGATCATAACATTCCGAAGAATAAGAGTGGTTGGCTCAGCCGAGACTACGTACAACTTGAGCCAGATGAGAAAATATTGAAATCAATTTTCGGGCGGTTAGCGCGAGCCAGTCGTTTAAACCCTTTTATATTTTTTTAACTTTCTTAATGGCCCCATAAACTACTTGAGAAGGTCGATGACCCCTCTGAACTCATCTCTATCGATCCCTATGTGATAAGCGGCCCGGCTTTCAACGTCATTCGTTATGGCATTGCGGGCCTTCACACAATCGACAGGATATTCTGCCTTGACCTTTCTGATGATGGACGAATAACTCTCTGATGAATGCCAAATAATGGAATATATGTCGCAGGCGTCCTTCCATAGCTTATCGTCCTTTTGACGTTGCGGGATAGACCTTAACTTGGTTGCGAGCAAGGACGCAGGATTGGGGATATGAACGTAAAAATCACCCAATGTTTTCTTAACATAACTTCTATCCATGAATATTTGGGCTGCGATAGGCTCATCGAGCGGGTCGCATTTGAAAATATTTTTATGCTGTGGATGGATATTATCCACCATCATATCGATGTATAGGTATGTGATCTCAAAAAGTGGGAACCCTTTTGCTGTCTCCTCGGTCAGGATCGTTCCGTCGGCTCTGCGTAACATTTTACAAAACCGGTAGGAGCCATGAGGTGTGTAACCCGCCTCTTTCACGACGTCCAAAGCCCGGGCAAACGTGCTGGTACGAAGAGCGTTGATATCTTGCCCCGTATCGATATGAAAGCAGACGTCGATATCCCTGGAACCTAGATACGATGTTCCATGGACCTTGCTGAATGACTCGTTGACCGTGAGATATACAGCCCATCCGCCTATGAGCAAGAATGGTTCTGGTAGTGAAGAGGAGATCGCCCTAAGCGCCTCCATCGCTGTATCGGTTTCCTGAACATCATAGAGCGGCACGGTCATTGATACACCTTCGACACTAACAGATCAGCCGCCTCTGCACACTCCGCACCGGTACGATATAGGTCGACAATCAATTGTTGTGTGGATACCAGGGGGTGATCGTCTATACATTGCCTCTCGAAGAACACATGATCGTCGGCTAGAATGACTTGTGTGTTCCCCCTTCCCACATAACCATGTTTTGTTAGAAGCTGATGCCATTTCAGTGCGTCTTCCTTTTTGATATAGAACTCGCGGTACCGAGGGAACAGGTACCGACCGATTTGGTTCTCAGCGAAGTAACCGGTGAATGCATGATCGAGCTCGGATTTGGCAATGATCTCGTCCAGATCCTGAACGTTGTACTCTCGGAAAAGTCTGAGGTCCTTCCGTTCCGCCCATCTCAAGAACAGTTCCCTATGATGGATAACTCTCAATCCATCGATGAATCCATCACGTTCAAGCCCTTTAAGAACATTATACGCCCAGCCATAGCTTACATCCGCATCCTTAGCGATGCGATACCATGTTCGATTTTTTTCTTGCGTGCTCAGGAGAACGCGGTATATTCGTTCAACCTTGTCACCCTCTTCGATGTAATGTGAGAACGTGGTACCGCCCTTGCGAACCGTCACGATATATCTTAGTGTACAATGTATATTAATAGCTATCGGATATATCTTACAATACTAATTGTATTTATTATTAACAGATAATTACTTTTGCACACGAATGGAACTGGCTTTCATATCCAGGACTACCGCCATTGACAGCATTAAGACCTGGTCGAGGCGGGCCTTCAATTGAATGTAGAAAAGATAAAGAGTGCGGAGTAAAACATGGTGAAAATATAATTATTATTCATTCCAATTATATTTATATAAATTCGATTCTGAAGATATCGCCAGGATTTATTCATTCCAACGAAATTTGTTTTTTCCCGCAGTGGACCGAACATGAAGGCATTAACTTCTTAATTGGACTTCTATGATGTTCATAGTGATCCCAACCGAGACCACGCATCGATCCAACCCATATAGGAAAAATCAAGAAATCAATCGTTCGGTATCGTACAAAGGCCCGTCGAAAAGGCATATGACCAAACTGAATTCAAAAAATAATTGTCTGGATAAGAGATGTGGTGGGCTCAGCCGGATTCGAACCGGCGACCTCCTGCGTGTGAAGCAGACGTCATAACCGCTAGACCATGAGCCCTTCGGTAGGCGATGCAAACGGAGAGGGGATATAAAAATGTTTAGAGGTCCGCCCGACCCTATTCGTTGATCACCTGGGTGGCCCGGAACGTGCCGCTGTCGAACATCAGGGAGAAGTACCCGGTCTTGTGGTTGGTGGAGCGCAGCTTCACCGCCCTGATCCTGCGCTGCACGTCCGACTCGCCGATGCTCTGCAGCTTGAGGGAGATGACCCCGTCGGCCAGGTATCCCTCCTCGAAGCGCCCGCCGTTCACCATCTCCGGGGACGTTTCCGATATCAGGAAGGAGGTCACGCCCATGCCCCTGAGCCACATGAACAGGTAGAAGAGGTCGTTGCGGCGGTCGGCGTTGAGCTGGGCGGCCATCTCCAGCACGTCCAGGGAATCCAGGACCAGTATGTCGAAGCCCTGGTCCTTCTTCACCGTCTCCGCGTACATCTTGAAGACCTGCAGCCAGGAGCCCTTGGCCATCATCTCGGTGACGTTCTTGCGTATGGTGGCCAGGTCCAGGACGTACACCTTCTCCTGCACCTCGGGATCGTTCATGCCCATGAGCTCCATCTGCTGGAGCAGGTTTTCCCTGCTCTGCTCCAGGGTCATGTAAACGCTGCGGATCCCCTTGTTCTTGGCGTTGTGGTACAGAATGCTGTAGCAGACCGACGACTTCATGGTCCCGGGGGTCCCGGTGATCAGGATCACGTGCCCCTTGGGCACCCCTCCCTGTATGAAATCGTCGAAGTTGTGGATGTAGGTCCTAACGCGCTCTACGGCCATGCCCATCCCCTCGGCCGGATAAATGCCTTTTTCAGGTATATAATACCAATAATGCCATTTAAAATGGCTGATTTGCCAGGGGCAGGGACAGGTTGAAGTCCTGACCGCTGTAGAACATGCTGTAATAGCGGTTGTCCACATTGGCGCCGCGCATCTTCACGCACCTTATCCAGCGCTGCACCCGGGAATCCCCCATCTCCCGCATGGTGAGCTCGATTATCCCGTCGGACAGGTACGCCTCCCCCTGGTTCGATTCGTCATATTCATCGGATATGTTCTCGGAGATCACCAGCACGGTTATGCCCAGGGACTTGAACCAGTCGAAGAGGTCCTTGAGGTCCTGGCGGGCGAAGCTGTGCTCGGTGAGGGCCTTGAAGGACTCCAGGGAATCCAGCACGAACACCTTGAAGCCCATCTCCTTCTGCTCCCTCTGCACGAACTTCATTATCAGCTCGCGCCAGTTGCCCTCGTGATCGGCCATCTCCTTTCTCATCTCCCGCAGGTCCGCCACCTTCAGCCGTCCGCCGACGGCCTCCAGGGGCATGCCCATGCGAGTCATCTGCCTCACAATGGAGCGTTGGCTCTGCTCGATGGACAGGTACAGCCCGGACATCCCATCCTTGGCCGCCCGGTGCACTATGGTGTATGTCAGGGTGCTCTTCATGGTCCCCGGCGCCCCGTTGAATAGCACCAGGTGCCCCTGGGGGATGCCCCCTCCCAGCACGTCATCCAGCCGGGGTATGCGGGTACGGACCACCCCTACCTCCTGCACCTGAGGGGGCGAGGCCATCTGCCCCTTGAGGTCCCGGAATATCTCCTCGGTGATGCGGGCCAGTTCCTCGGGGTCCACCTGCGCCTCTATGGCCTGGCCGGCCTCCATCATCTGGTCCCTCAGGCGCAGCTCCCGCAGCTCGGCCTCCTTCTCCTCCAGCTGGGCCTGCAGGGCCTCCAGCTCCGGCTCGAACTGCCGGCTGAGCTCCTCCCGGACCTTGGCCCGGAGCTCGTCCATGTCCACCGGACCCTCCGGGGGGCGGTCCTGCGAACGGGCCCGCTGCTCCAGGTCCTTGGACATATCGTTCAGGCGCCTCTCACGCTCGGCCAGCTGCCTCTCCCTCCGGTCAAGCTGCTCGGCCTTCAGCTTGGAGGACGTGTCCGGCCGGGCCACCTGGATGGTCTCCACGGACCTTATTCCATGCGCGGTCCCTTCCTCCCGCGGCCTCTCCATCTTTATGGAGTTCAGGCTGACCTTGGCTGGCGCGGCGGGCTTGGCCTTCAGGGACCCCCCGCAGCGGCCGCACTGCTCCTCGCCAGGTCGGATGCCGAACCCGCAGCGGGGGCACTCGAACTTGCTGGGGGGAAGCCGCATAGGATCACTCGCTTATCACTCTGGTCACCTGGAAGCGACCGTTGTTGAACAGCAAGGAGTAGTAGGACGGATCGTGATTGGTCTCCCTCATCTTCACGCATCTGATGCGCCTCTGCATCTCCACGTCGCGTATGACCTGCATCTTCAGGGTTATGATCCCGTCGGAGAGGTACCCCTCGTCGAACTTCCCATCGATGAGGCGTTCGGACGAGCTCTCGGAGATGAGGACGACCGTCACCCCGAGGTCCCTCATCCATTCGAAAAGATAGAAGAGGTCGGTGCGCCGGTTCCGTATCTCGGCCATGGTCTCCAGGACCTCCATGGAGTCGATGACCAGCATGTCGAACTTCAGGTTCTCCCGGAGGTTGGTGATGTAGGTCTTGAACACCTGCAGCCAGGAGGTCCCCCCGGCGATCTCCTTCAGCTTCTTCCGGATTATCGAGAGGTCCAGGACGTGCACCTGGTCGGAGACCTTGTCCGAGGCCATGCCCATCTTCTCCATCTGGCGCAGCAGGCTGTCCCTGGACTGCTCCAGGGTCACGTAGACCGACGTGCGTCCCGACTCCACGGCGTGATTGTAGAGCATGTAGTAGCTGATGGAGGACTTCATGGTCCCGGGAGTCCCGGCCAACAGCACTATGTGGCCCTGCGGTATCCCTCCCTCAAGTATCCTGTCGAACCCCTCGATGTAGGTCTTCAAACGACCGTCGCCTGATTCCATATCCCGCTCCCCCGAGGCCTTTTGGCCATATGGGATTCTATATGGTCGAACCTAATTAAAAAACTAGTTGACGGCTCATACCCCGCGGACGATGACCTTGCGCACGTACTTGCGGGCGGTCTCGGCCATGCCCAGCATCTCCCCCTCGGAGTATGGCTGTATCTGACCCAGGCGTTTGTCCAGGGTGCGGTCGTTCTTGAACCTCTGCAGGGCGTACTTCTTGGCCCCTCCGATGTACGCGGCGATGCGCTCTACATCCCCCGGGTTCAGGTAATGGGGGACCACCGTGGTACGGAACTCGTAGTCCACCCCGGAGGTCATGATCAGCTCGATGGAGCGCTTTATGGCCTCCAGGTCCACCTCCGTGCCGCAGACCTGGGAGTACTGCTGGTCCAGGGGCCCCTTGACGTCCATGGCCACGCAGTCCAGCAGCCCGGCGCGCAGCAGGTCCTCCAGCATGCCGGGGTTGGTGCCGTTGGTGTCCAGCTTCACCTTGAGCCCCAGGGACCTGATCCGGCGTATCATCTCCGGAAGGTCCTCGTTGAGGGTGGCCTCCCCCCCGGTGACCACCACCCCGTCCAGGAAGTCATTGTTCTCGCTCAGGTACTCCTCGAGCACCTCCCAGGGGGCCTCCTCCACCTCCGCGTTGACGGAGACCAGGTCGGGGTTGTGGCAGAACGGGCAGCGCAGGTTGCAGCCCTGCAGGTAAACGGTGGTGGCGATCATGCCATCCCAATCAAGTAGGGAGGTCTTGGCGAAGCCGACTATCCTGGAGCGCATCGTCCTTGGGATTGGAGCATGTGCCTATTAAGGGTATTCCCTTATCGGCTCAGTCGTCCTTGATGGTGAGTATGTCCCCATGGACCTTGGCCTTCATGTGGCCGCCGGGGCCGCCGCGTTCCTCCCGGGCCTTGTCCACGCATTCCTCGCTGTCGCAGCAGAAGGCCGCGAAGACGTACTGCTTGGCGGGACGGCCGCAGAACTGGCACTCGTACTTCTCGAAGTCCATGGCCCGGCCACGGATGGGGGGCGATAAAAACCTTTTCGAAACCATGAATAAGCGGGACGATATAACGGAGGAGCAGGTGGGGATATGACCTATTGCAGCAAGTGCGGGAACATGGCCAAGGAAGGAGCCCAGTTCTGCGACAGATGCGGCGCGCCCCTGGGCGGAGGGTATCAGCAGCCTTACGGACAGCCGGCCTACCCCGGATACGCCCCGTATCGTCCGCAGAAGGAACCCCTCATAGCCGTCATCCTATCCATATTGCTTCCGGGCATCGGACAGGTGTACGCGGGGAGGGTGGGCCGCGGAATACTGATATTCCTGCTTGTGCCCCTGCTGAGCGTCATGCCGGCGCTCTCCCTGTTCGCCATCGTGAGCGTGAGCAACTTCGGGGCCATCTGGACCCTGGCCATAATCGTCTCGATAATCGCCTTCATCGTGTACGTTTGGCAGATCGTGGACGCCTACCGCTGTGTCGAGGAGTACAACCGCCAGGGCGGACCGCGCTACTGATCCTGGATGTGCATGGAGAAGTGCATGGCCGCGGCGGAGTGGGTCAGCGCGCCGATGGATATCACGTCGGCGTAGCGGGCGTAGGTCCTGGCGTTCTTGGGAGTGATCCCGCCGCTGACCTCCACCCTTATGCGCTGGTCGATGGCCTTCACGGCCACGTAGCATTCCTTGGCCTGCGCAGGGGTCATGTTGTCCAGCAGGATTATGTCCGCCGAGGCCCTGGCAGCCTCCTGGGCCTGCTCCAGGGATTCGACCTCTATCTCCACCTTCTTCCCAAAGGAGTAGGACTGCGCCCTGCGCACCGCCCGGAAGACGCTGCCCACCGCGGCGAGGTGGTTGTCCTTGATCAGGAAGGCATCGTCCAGGCCGAAGCGGTGGGGATCGCCTCCGCCAAGCCGCACCGCCTTCTTCTCGTACCTCCGGAAGCCGGGGGTGGTCTTGCGGGTGGCGGCCACCACCACGTTGGGATTGGCCCTGCGGCAGGATTCCACCGTGGACCTGGTGATGGTGGCGATCCCGCTCATGCGCATCATGAAGTTGAGGGCCAGACGTTCGCCGGCCAGCATACCCTTGAGCGGACCCCTGACCTCCAGGACCTCCTGTCCCTCCACCAGCACATCGCCATCGGTGGCCTTGGGGAGGCAGGAGCATCCCATCCTCCGGAACACCTCCACCGCCTCCTCCAGCCCGGCCAGCACCCCGGCCTGGCCGGCGGCTATGACCGCCTGGCCGTCCCGGTCGTCCACCAGGGCCTGGGAGGTGATGTCCCCCTCCCCCAGGTCCTCCTGAAGATAGAGGTCGATGAGGTCCATGTCCCTGAATCCCCTTACGGAGCTATGAAGGATGCCCTCACAGCTCGAAGTAATCGCCGCTCATGGGCATCAGCACCTCGAAGTCCCCTTCCAGGTCCTGGGCCAGCTCCTCGCGGTTGTCGGAGTGCATGAGCACGACCTTGTTCGGCTTGCAGCCCTTGATGAAGTTCAGCAGCTCGTCGTGGTCGGCGTGTGCGGACAGGTCGAAGGTCATGACCTCGCAGTTGATCTTCATCAGCCCGTCCTGGGTCTCCACCATACCCCGCTCCTTGAGCATGCGCCCGTTGGAGTTCTCGGCCTGGTAGCCCACCATCATGACCGCGCTCTTGGCGTTGTCCTTCTGGTCGGCCAGGTAGTGCAGTACCGGGCCCCCGTCGAGCATGCCGCTGGTGGTGATGATGACCTGCCCCCGGCGGGCCTTGTCCCTCGCGGAGGAGGTGCGCACCGGGTTGAACTTGCGCTTGGCCGCCTTGAACTCCTTGATGCTGCGCAGGTAGTCGGGGTGGTCGGTGTAATACCCGTTCACGGTCTTGCCCATCCCGTCCACCCACATGTCGTAGGGCAGGTCCTTCAGTATGAGCATGACCTCCTGCATGCGGCCCACCGCGAAGCAGGGGATTATGGCGGTCCCGCCGCGCTCCACCACCTCGCGCACCTTCTGCTGCAGCAGGGCCTCGCTCTTCGGCCGGGGAGGGTGGTTCCTCCCCGCGTAGGTGGCCTCGATGACCAGGTTGTCGCACTGCACCGGCTTGGCCCCATAGGTGAGGCGGGTGTTCTCGGTGTGCAGGTCGCCGGTGAACAGGGTGGTCTCATGCCCCTTGATCTCGTACATCTGGGCCCCGGGGATGTGCCCGGCGTTGTGGGCCACGATCTCCAGTCCGGCGATGGACCGGGTGTCCCCCACCTGGAATGACCTGTAGTTCTGCCAGACGTGCTTCACGTCCACATCGTTGTACCGCAGAATGCTCCCGTACCCTTCGGCCTTGGCTATCTTGATGGAATCGAAGAACAGCAGGGACACGATGTCCATGGTCAGGTCGTTGCAGTACACGTCGCAGTCGGTCTCCTGCACCAGACGGGGCACGGCCCCGCTGTGGTCCAGATGGGAGTGGGTGATGAAGACCCCCTCCACGTTCGGGGACTCCATCGGGAACTGCGGGGGCTCCTTCTTCACCAGTCGGAGCCCGTACTCGAACATCACATTGGCACCCTTGTTCTCGACAAGCATTCCCAGCTTGCCCACTATCTCGGCGCCGCCTAAGAATTTGACTTTCATTTCGTTTACCTCATTGATCGTGATCGTTGATGGTCATTCGCCCAGGAGCTGAACTATCAGCTCTCGGCCCCTCCCTCGGGCGTCCAGTTCCAGCAGGGCCACCTGCTGCCACTGACCTCTTTCCAGCCTCCCCTCGTCGAAGGGAAGGGTGACCGAGGCGCCCAGGAACGTCGAGCGCACGTGCGAGTGCCCGTTCCCGTCGCCCCAGCGCAGGTGGTGCTGGTACTCCGCCCCCTTGGGGAAGCACCTTTCCAGGGCCTGGGAGATGTCCTCCCTCAGACCGGGCTCGTTCTCCAGGGTGACCACGGCGGCGGTGGAGTGCGGGGTGAACACCAGGGCGGCGCCCTGCCTCATCCCGGACTCGGCCACGGCCCCTTCGACCAGGGCGGTGATGTCCAAGACATCCCCCTCGCCCTTGGTATGCACCACGGCCACCTTTCGGAACGTTCCCATTCACCTCAGGCTACTTCAAATGCATATATACTGTTTTTGGTAGGCGGAACATGCCTGATGGGGACGAATGAAGCACCTAAATGATTTTATATCCCTCCGTGAGATGGTTCGTCATGGCCGACCTTGCGGCAGGCTTCGGTTCGAGGGACCGTTTCGACGCCGATCGTGTTTGGATCCAGTCGGCCTTCCGGGTGCAGCTCATCAAGATGGGCATCGAGAAGGCGGGATCGGTCAACGAGCTGGGTCGCCGGCTGGGTTACAGGTCCCGGGTCCATCCGGGATGGGGAGTGGTGCAGATAATGCAGGGGAAGCAGGCCTTCCCCATGCCCCGGCTGAAGCTTCTGGCCGAGTTCTTGGAATACCCCTTGGAGGACATCCTGCGCTACGCCACCCAACCCTCCCGCATCACCCCCGAGAGCACCAAGAGCGCCCTGGCGATGTACGGCCTCAGCGGGTACATTCCGAGATGATGCTGGCCTGCGGGCTAGTTTGAAAAAGTGATTTATAGTATCCTTGACATAATGTAAATGTCGGACATATGTCCGACCGAAGGGGATGGGATGGTATTCAGGCGTAGCGCCGACGCGGACGATGAGATAACCAACACGCTCATTGACCGCGGGGTATATCGCCTCTCCGAGGTCTACGAGGACGAGGAGATCAAGAAGTTCCGCGACCTTCAGGTGCCCTATTCGTTCTGGAGCGCGGTCAAGTACTCCTTCATACTGACCGTGCTGCTCTGGTGGCTTCCTGTCTTCGGGCAGATGGTGGCCGGGTTCGTCGGCGGAAGGAGGGCCGGAAAGCCCTGGAAGGGGGTCTTGGCAGCCCTGGTGCCCCTCACCGTGATCTTCATCGTCAGCCTCCTGGTCGAGAACGGCACCATTCCCACGGTGATAATGGGCTTCGACTGGACCCCGTCCCGATTGCTGGTGAGGATAGAGGAGGCGGTGCCCCTCCTGGCCCCGTACATCGTATTCGTGGACATGTACATGACCTCCTTCATCGACACCATTCAGATATCCACCAATATGCGCATGGACGTCTACATCATCACCGCGGCCTTCGCCTACATCGGCGGCATCCTCGCCGAGCAGTCCAGAAGGGAGATGAGCTACGTTGCCAGGCACGGGGGCAACTCCATGACCGTCAACGTGAGCAGCGGAGAGAGGGTGGAACCGGCGGAGCCGCCCGAGGACCGCAGGGCGGTGAGGGGGAACCGGCCGGTTTCGGCCCGGCCGTCCCGCGCCCGCCAGGAGCAGAAGGTCATCCGGTTCTCCGACCTGCAGGACCTCACCGCGGCGGCGGACGACGGCTATGGAGAGGAGTACTCCGGAGGGAGGGAGCGCTGGTACGAGGAAGGGGAGGAACCGGAGGACGAAGAACCGGTGCCCCGCAACATCGCCGGCCTAGCCAAGCGCACCTCCAAGAGGCCGGCCAAGGAGAAGCCCCTCAAGCCAGGCGATTGGAAGTTCATCTGAGTCCGCAGAATAATTTTTTATACCCCCATATTTTGTGGGAGTTCGGCGAGAATTGATGTTCTGTCCCAAGTGCAAAAAGATCATGAGGCCTGAGAATGACAAGTTCGTCTGCAAGAATCCTGCCTGCGGATGCGAGGTCATGAAGAACGGGGAGCCCAAATGTTTCACCACCAGCGGCAAGGACAAGGAGATGACCATCATCGACGGCAACACCCCCACCCTTCCCCGTACCAGGATCGATTGCCCCAAGTGCGGGCACCAGGAGGCCTTCTGGGTGCTGAGGCAGACCCGGGCGGCGGACGAACCGGAGACCAAGATATACAGGTGCGTGTCCTGCGGGCACTCCTGGCGCGAGTACTGACGTAGCGTTCCATTTGCGGAAAAGTTATAATTAGCACATAACTTTACAGTGGAAGAAGGGGACCAAATGTTTCAGGCCAAACTTAGATCCGACACTCTCAAAGGCGTAGTCGACGTCGTTTCCACGCTCATAGATGAGGCCAAGTTCAAGATCGGGGAGAACAGCATAGTCCTCAAGGCCGTGGACCCGGCCCATGTGGCCATGATCGACCTCACCCTGGGCAAGGAGGCCTTCGAGCAGTACTCCGCGAGCGAGACCGACCTGGGACTGGACCTGGACAAGCTGAAGGAGGTCATCAGGCTCTCCAAGTCCGGGGACATCATCGAGATGCGCCAGGACGAGGAGCGCGGAAGGCTGGTCATCATGGTCGGGAACGTCACCCGCCGCATGAACCTGGTCAGCACCGAGGGCATGAGCGACCCCAAGGTCCCCAACCTGACCCTGCCGGCCCGCATCACCGTCACCGTGGACGAGCTGCAGAGGGGCATAAAGGCGGCCGAGAGCATCTCTGACCACGTGGCCCTCAACGCCAACACCGAGGGTTTCGAGATGGTGTCCGAGGGGGACACCGATTCCGTCAGCCTCAAGCTGCCCAAGGCCCTGCTGGTGGACCTGCAGTGCTCCGAGAGCATCCGCTCCCTGTTCCCCATGGACTACTTCGCCACCATGATAAAGGCCATTCCGAGCGGGACCAACGTGAGCATCAACCTGGGCAACGACCTCCCGGTGCGGCTGGACTTCGACATTGCCGGCGGGAAGGGCAGCGTCAGATACCTGCTGGCGCCCAGGATCGAGAACGATTAGAGGCGCAGACCCTTCACTATCCCGCATTCGGTGTCCGGGACCTTGACCTCCACGGTCATGAGCTCCCGCAGCCCGGAGCGGGCGATCTTCTCCTTCAGCAGCTCGTCCACCTGGAATATCCCGGCGGAATTGTTCATCATGATGTCGATGAGTATCGGGCGCTCATGGCCCTTGCTCACCCGGACCCTGTCGATGGCCAGCGCGCTGACGGAGTGTATGTTCACGCTGCCGCTGGCGAAGGGTATGCGCGCTCTGCCCTTCTCCATGTCCAAGGCGTCCGCCACCCGCACCACCCCGCCCTCGATGGTGTAGGGGACGAAGCCCTCATGATGGGAGATCATGGCGTGATGGACCTCGGCCACCATGAAGGTCAGCGAGGGCTCCGGGTACAGGCCGGCCAGCAATCGGCGGAGAATTGGCTGGGAAAGGGTGATGGAGAACTCGTCGTGGTTCTCGCGGTGCACGGATAGGCCGATGTCGTGCAAGGCCGACGCCAGCACCACGATCACCTCCGCGTCGTCATTGCCCAGGCCGTAGTTCTTGACCACCCCGGGAAGGTGCCCGGCCTCGATCAGCAGGCGGAGCATCTTCAGGGCGTTTCGGGCCACGATCCTCACGTGGGTGGACCCGTGGTCGCTGAAGCCCAGGCGGTCGATGGCGTTTATGTTCGAAGCCTTCCAGAGAGCCTTGAGCTCCTCGTCCGTGTTGATGCGATCCATGACGGCCCGCAGCTTTGCGTTCCCATGCACCGGGACCTCGAAATTGGCCATGCCTGAGAATCGTGGACTTCGGATATAATCGTGCGTTCTAGGGGGCTAATATTTAGGATTTGATTTAGGGTATCCTAAATCTCTAAATATGGATTGATGTTTTACCCAACAAATAAGTTTAGGTGGTCCTAAATGAACTCGAACGAGCGGAATGATTTGATGGGTCTTGCCGAAGTCCCTGTCGGAGGGAGGGCGTACGTTACCTCGATAAGAGGTTCTGGGTCCGTTCGCGGCCGGATCATGGCCATGGGACTGGTCCCCGGGACGGCGGTGGAGGTCCTTAGGAGGGCTCCGATGGGGGACCCCCTGGAGATCGGCGTGAAGGGCTACAACCTTTCCCTGCGAGCCGTGGAGGCCGCAATGGTCGTCGTATCCCTGGACCCGCCCAGGAGACCCGATGCCGGGAAGAGTGGTGAATAGGATGACAGCCAAGCAGGAAAAGATGAGGATCACGGTCGCATTGTGCGGAAATCCCAATGTGGGGAAGAGCTCGCTCTTCAACGCCCTGACCGGCTCCCGTCAGCACGTGGGCAACTGGCCGGGGGTCACCGTGGAGAGAAAGAGCGGTCACCGGGTGTACCGGGGACATGAGATCGAGATCGTGGACCTTCCAGGGACCTACAGCCTCATCGCCTCGGCGAAGGACGAGGAGGTCGCCACCCGATTTATAATAGAGGAGAATCCGGACGTGGTGCTCCAGGTGGTGGACTCCTCGAACCTGGAACGCAACCTGTACCTTACCATGCAGCTCATGGAGTTTGGTAAGCCCATGGTGTTGGCCATGAACATGTCCGACATCGCCGAGGAGCGCGGGGACTCCATCGACCTTGATGCCATCCGACGTTTCATGGGCATCCCTGCGATAAGGACCGTGGCCTCCGAGGGGAGGGGGCTCGAGGAGCTCATGGACGCAGTTGTGGAGGTGGTCAGTGGACCAATGGCCGACCGCCGGGTGGGGTATGGTGAGCTGGAACCCATGATCTCCGGGCTACGGGGGATCATCGAGACCGACGAAGGCATCTCCGCGCGTTTTTCCCCCAGGTGGATGGCCACCCGTCTCATAGAGAACGATTCCTATGTGACGGGTCTGCTGTCCGGTCGACCGGTGTGGAACGAGATAGAGCGTTACCTCTCGGCGATGGACCGGGAGGAGGGAGAGATGGACCTCGCCGACAACCGTTACGCGGTGATCGACGAGGTGGTGGCCCTCAGCTGCAGGAGATGCAAGCCCAGACGTTCGGTCTCCGACAGCATGGACCGCGTGCTGGTCCACAGATACCTGGGCCTCCCCATCTTCTTCATCTTGCTGTGGGGGGCCTTCGAGCTGACCTTCAGCGCCGCCGCCCCGTTCATGGACCTCATCGATGTGGGCTTCGCCGAACTTGGGGCCTGGGTGGCCGAAAGCGTTGGGCCGGAATGGCTGGCCTCCCTTCTGGCCGATGGCATGATCGGCGGCGTTGGCTCGGTTCTGATATTCCTGCCCAATATCATGATCATGTTCCTGATCCTCGGCATCCTGGAGGACTCCGGCTACCTGGCCAGGGTGGCCTTCCTGATGGACCGTATGATGAACCGCATCGGCCTGCAGGGGAAGTCCGCCATCCCGCTGATGATGGGCTTCGGATGCAATCTGCCGGCGATAATGGCCACCCGGTCCATTGAGGACCGGAAGGACCGCCTGATAACCATAATGGCTACGCCCTTCATGTCCTGCAGCGCGCGCCTCCCTATCTACATCCTATTCGCCGGGGCCTTCTTCAGTCACATGGCCGGGACCGTGATCTTCGCCCTGTACCTGATAGGTGTGGTGGTGGCCATAATCACCGCCAAGCTCCTGCGCGCCCTGGCCTTCAAGGGCGAGCCTTCAGCGTTCATCATGGAGCTGCCCCCCTACCGCCTGCCGACCGTACGGTCGGTGGGAGTGCACACCTGGGACCGGGCCTTCATGTACGTCAGGAAGGCCGGTACCATAATCCTCCTGGGAGTGGTGGCCATATGGGCCCTGGCCTCCATGCCATACGGCGTGGAGTACGGTGGCGAGGAGAGCTGGATCGCAGCAATAGGCAAGGTGATCGAACCGCTGGTGGAGCCGCTGGGCTTCGACTGGCGCATAGCCGTGGCCCTTCTCTTCGGATTCGTGGCCAAGGAGATAGTGGTGGGCGGCCTGATGACCCTGTACAGGACGGGGGAGAGCGAGGGCGCCCTCACCGACGCCCTGAAGGCGGACGGTTCGCTGAACCAGGTCAACGCCTTCGGCCTGATGACCTTCAGCCTGCTGTACATGCCCTGCGTGGCCACCGCTGGAGTTATATGGAGCGAGACCAGGTCCTGGAGATGGACGCTGTTCTCGATAGTGTACGGGGTTGTGATAGCCTACGCGATCGCCCTGCTGATATGGCAGGTCGGAGGACCGTTGTTCACCTGAGGTGATGAGATGAGCGATGAGGACGGAAAATTGATTATCTTCGGAAGGGGGCTTGCCATCGGCTACCTGGTGTTCGGACTACTGGAAATGCTGGGCGGCCTGGGACTTGGTGCGGAATGGCTCGGGTCCCTGTACGTGCAGGGGAGCGTGATGGACGGGTTCGTGCTCCTGGTGATCGGGGCCGTGTTCGCCTTCGGATGGAGGGAAAGGGAGGAGGGTCCAGGGTTCATGCTCGTGGGAATGGCCCTGGGCATCATTTTCCTGATAATATACCTCATACTGATGGGGGCGGACCTGCTCAGCCTGCTGATCTTCGGGTCGGAGCACGTGGAGGGCTGGACGATCATGGACGGGGTCCGCCCGGGGCTGTACCTCGGTGCCGTCTCTGCCGTGGGCGGTCTGATATGGAGGAAGAGGCTCTCCCTGGCCAGGCTGAGCCGGGCAGGAGCGTGATACCGTGCGCATGCGGTCCTCCATATCCGGAAGCTCCTCCTTCAGGGAGGTCATGGACATCGTTGAGCGGGAGCCCTGCACCATTGAACAGATGGCCGAGCGCACCGGGATGACCCGGGAGGCCGTCCTTGGCCGCCTGGAGGCCATGGTGAGCATGGGGCTGCTGGAGACTATGGGCGGCATGGGGGGTGAATGCGGACGGGGCTGCCATGGGTGCCGTGGGCCCTGCTCCAGCCGCCCTCCTACCGCCTACTGCCTGACCGACAAGGGGCGCCGTTCCATGGCCAGGAGGTCCTGACGATGTGATACCCTCCTAAAACCTCTTCCAAACCCTTTACAACGGTCCCGAGAGAAAAGAGGGGTCGTTCCAAAATAATCTTAAGTAATGGCCGGATAATGTGGAACCTCCCATCCCACTCAGGTGAACCGCTTTGAACCTTTCCGACCAAAATCCCGTCCTTGCGCTCGAGGCCAAGGCCCAATTGCTGCGCCGCCACGTCATCAGGATGATCCATGCCGCCGGCTCCGGACATCCGGGCGGCTCGCTGTCCTCCGCGGACATCGTGACCGCCCTCTTCTTCAAGGTCATGGACCACTCCCCTGACAGGAAGGATTCCCAGGACCGCGATCATTTTATTCTATCGAAGGGGCACGCCGCCCCCATATACTACGCCGCCCTCGCCGAGTGCGGCTACTTCCCGGTCGAGGAGCTGATCACCCTGCGCAAGCTGCATTCCCGCCTGCAGGGACATCCCTCCCGGATCAAGACCCCGGGCGTGGAGATGTCCACCGGGTCCCTTGGACAGGGGCTGAGCGTGGCCAACGGGATCGCCCTGGCCCTGCGGCTGCAGGGGCTGGACCGCAAGGTCTACTGCCTGTGCGGGGATGGCGAGATGGCCGAGGGCCAGATCTGGGAGGCGGCCATGTTCGCCTCGCACAATCACCTGGACAGCGTCATCGCCATCGTGGACCGCAACGGCCTGCAGATCGACGGCCGGACGGAGGACGTCATGGCCCTGGAGCCCCTGGGGGACAAGTGGAAGGCCTTCGGCTGGAACGTCCTGTTCATGGACGGGAACGACATGTGGCAGGTCCTGGAGACCCTGGAGCAGGCCCGGGGGGCCAAGGGCGCTCCGACGGTCATCATCGCCAAGACGGTCAAGGGCAAGGGGGTCTCCTTCATGGAGAACAACGTGGGATTCCACGGGAAGTCCCCCAGCGACAAGGAGTTCGAGCAGGCCATGAGCGAGCTGGGGGGATCGGCGTGAACTGGCCCATGGAATCCCAGCGCAAGAACTACGGCAAGGCCCTGGTGGAGCTGGGGAAGAGGCGCAAGGACGTGGTGGTCCTGGACGCGGACCTGTCCGGCTCCACGCGCACCGTGGAGTTCAAGAGCGCCTTCCCGGAGCGCTTCTTCAACTGCGGGATAGCGGAGCAGAACATGATGGGCACCGCGGCGGGATTGGCCGTCGGCGGCATGACCGTCTTCGCCTCGACCTTCGCGGTTTTCGCCACCGGGCGGGCCTACGACCAGGTGAGGCAGTCCATAGCCTACCCGGACCTCAACGTGAAGATCGTGGCCTCGCACGCCGGCATCACCGTCGGAGGCGACGGGGCATCCCACCAGACCATGGAGGACATCGCCCTGATGAACGCCATCCCCAACATGACGGTGGTCACCCCGGCCGATGGGCCGGAGACCTACAGGGCGGTGCTGGCCGTGGCCGAGCGCCACGGGCCGGCGTACGTGCGCATGGGGCGCAGCGACGTGCCGGTGGTCACCTCCAAGGACGATAGCTTCGAGATAGGCAAGGCCAGCGTGCTCAGGGAGGGCAGCGACGTGGCCATAGTGGGCGTGGGACAGATGGTCGCCCCCTGCCTGGAGGCCGCGGAGGCCCTGAAGGCCAGGGGGATCTCGGCCAGGGTCATCAACCTGAGCACCATCAAGCCCCTGGACACCGCGACGCTGATCAGGGCCGCCAGGGAATGCGGGGCCATGGTGACCGCCGAGGAGCACAACATCGTGTCCGGAGCGGGCACCATGGTGGCCGCGGCCCTGGCCGAGGCCTGCCCGACCCCCATGGAGAGGGTGGCCATGCAGGACGTGTTCGGGCAGTCCGGGGAGAGCGACGAGCTCATGAGGGAGTACGGCCTGAGCCAGAAGGAGGTTCTGGCCGCCGCGATAAAGGTCATGGAGAGGAAGAAATGAAGATATTCATCGACACCGCCAACATAGAGCAGATCAAGGAGGTCAACTCCTGGGGCATACTGGACGGAGTGACCACCAACCCCAGCCTGATCGCCAGGGAGAAGAAGGACTTCGCCGCCATCGTCAGCGACATATGCGAGGTGGTGGACGGGCCCATCAGCGTGGAGGTGGTGAGCCTCAGGTCCCAGGAGATGTTCGAGGAGGGCATGAAGCTGGCCGCGGTCAACGACAACATCGTGATCAAGGTCCCCATGACCGAGGAGGGCCTGAAGGCCACCAAGATGCTGGCCAGCGAGGGCGTGGCGGTCAACATGACCCTGATATTCTCGGCCAACCAGGCGCTGCTGGCCGCCAAGGCCGGCGCCAGGTACGTATCCCCGTTCGTGGGCCGTCTGGACGATGTCGGCCAGGACGGGATGTCCCTGGTGTCCGAGATCATGGACATACTGGACAACTACGACTACGATTGCGAGGTCATCGTGGCCAGCGTGCGGGACCCCATCCACGTCACCGACGCGGCGCGCATGGGGGCGCACATCGCCACCATACCCTTCGACGTGCTGAAGAAGATGTTCAAGCACCCGCTGACGGACATCGGGATCGAGCGCTTCCTGAAGGACTGGGAGAAGGTCTCCAAGCATTAGCCTCAAGGCCAAACCCCTTCCTTAACCCGATTTTTTGCCAGAACCTTGAAATACGCTGCCTCGGATGGAAAGCGGATGAAGTGCGACGTGCTGGTGGCCGGCGGAGGACCGACGGGATGCTTTGCCGCCGCCGGCATGGCCGGCGAGCTGGACGTCAGGCTCCTGGAGGAGCACCCGCGGATCGGCGAGCCGGTGCAGTGCGCCGGCCTGGTCACGCCGAGGGTGGTGGAGATGGTCTCCGCCTCCGACGCGGTGCTGAACTCCATCGACGGCGCTTATATCCATTTCCCGGGCGGTAGGGTCATTGAACTGCAGGGGAACGAGGTCAAGGCGGTGGTGGTGGACCGGGGGGAGTTCGACCGCCGCTGCGCCGCCCTCGCGGAGAGGGCCGGGGCGGAGGTGCTCGCCGGTGCGAAGGTCAGCTCGGTGGAGAGGACCGCGGACGGCCTCCGGGCCATGACCACCAAGGGCGATATGGACTGCAGGGCGATGCTGGCCGCCGACGGCTATCGTTCCGGAATAGCCCGCTCCCTGGGCCTGGGTTCGGCCCGGGACCTGGTGCGGGGACTGGAGGTGGACCTGCGTGTGAGGGCGGAGGACCAGCGCAAGGTGCGGGTCTTCCTGGGTAACGATGTCGCACCGGGCTTCTTCGCCTGGGCCATTCCATGCGGCGAACTCACCCGGGTCGGCCTGTGCGTCTCCCGGGACAGGGGCACCCCCCAGGACCATCTGCCGAAGCTGCTGGAGGCCCAGGGCTGGTCCGGGGCGGAGAGGGTGAGGGCCTACTCGGGGGCCATCCCCCTCGGCCACCTTCCCAGAACGTACGCCGACCGGCTGCTGGTGGCCGGGGACGCCGCCGGCATGGCCAAGCCCATAAGCGGCGGAGGGCTGTTCACCGGCATGACCGCCGGGAGGCTGGCCGCCGAGACGTTCATCGAGGCCTTCCGCTCAGGGGATCTCTCCGCGAAGAGCCTCTCCAGATACGAAGAGGGATGGAAGGCCGTCTACGGCAGGGAGCTTCGCAGTTCCTACCGGGTGCGAAAGGTCTTCGTCCGCATGTGCGATCGGGACCTGGACAGGGCCGGGGTCCGGCTTGACAACGATAGGGCCAAGGCGGTCCTGGCCACGGGGGACATAGATTTTCCGACCTCCCTCGCGCCGGGATTGCTGAAGGCCTGCCCCTCGCTGATGACCATTGCCCCGCTGCTGATATTCCGGCTGCTTTGGAGGTGAGGCGTGAGAGCGCTAGCCGTTCCCAAGGAGGAGGCCGACAGCATCAAGGACCGGTTGAACCGCCGCCGGCAGCTGGACCTGGAATGGAGACCGGGCCGGGAAGGGCGGATGGTGCTCCTCCCCCTGAGGGGCGAGAACCCCTTTCCCGAGTACCAGGTGGTGGAGGCGGAGCTGTCGCCTCAGGACCGCCACCGCCCCCCGCAGGAACGGATCGCCGAGGCGCTGGAGATCCCGCATGAGCTCAAGGCGCTGCTTCCCGAGAAGTACGAGCGGCTGGGCCATGTGCTGGTCCTTCGCCTTCCGGAGGCGCTGCTGCCCTACCGCGGGGAGATAGCCGAAGCATACGCCAGGGTCCTGAAGGCCCGGACCGTTCTGTTGGAGAAGGGAGTCATACGCGGGGTGGAGCGCCGGCCGGACGTGGAGCTCCTGTTCGGAAGGGAGACCGAGACCACCCACTCAGAATCCGGCATACTGTACCGTCTGGACCCCACCAGGGTCATGTTCTCCTCCGGCAACTTCGACGAGAAGCTGCGCATGGCCTCCCTGGATTGCCGGGGGGAGACGGTGGTGGACATGTTCGCGGGGATCGGCTACTTCACCATGCCCCTGGCGGCCAAGGCCGGAGCGGAGAGGGTGATCGCCTGCGAGATCAACCCGGAGGCGGTGCGCTTCCTGCGGAGGAACATCGAACTGAACCATGTCGAGGACATCGTCACCGTCTTCGAGGGGGACAACCGGGACCTGCCCGGAGAGGGCTTCGCGGACCGGGTGGTCATGGGCTATGTGAACGTGACCTGGCAGTTCCTCCCCAAGGCCTTCTCCCTGATCAAGGAGGGCGGCATCATCCATTATCAGGACACCTGCTCCATCGACCGCATACCGCACGGGCTCTTGGATAGGGTGAGCCAGGGCAGCGGCGGCCGACCCTACGAGGTCCTGGGGATAAGGGAGGTCAAGGCCTACGCCCCCTCCATCTCCCACATGGTGGTGGACATCAGGGTGAAATGACCGCGGACTCGTTGGAGCCGCTGTCCCTGAGAAGGTGAAGAAGCCCCTGATGGTACTCCTCCCCGCATGAGGAGATCATAGCCCTGGCGTGAACGGCCAGGTGCTCGCCGTAATCCCTCTCCTCCTGGCTGAACTGCCACTTGCGGGAGGCGGCCTCGCCCACCGCCTCCAGGAAGGCGTAGCAGACCGCCCGGAGCAGATGCTGCTTCTCCGTCCTCTCCACCGATCTCAGCATGGCCGGGAGCCCTTCCGTCTTGAAGGAGCGGGCCAGGGAGTCGGCCAGCTGGCCCACCTGACCCAGTTGGGAATAGGACGGGAGCGCGCAGAGCACCTCCCGCTCGCGGACCAGCCGGCTGGCCTCCGCCAGCATCTGCCCGGGGGTCAGGTCCTTCAGGCCCAGGACCCTGTCGGCGGTGGCCGGATCGGAGACGGCCTCCAGCATGTTCCGGCCGTGCGCCTCCCAAAGCTCGTTGATCACCTTCCCGGCCTGGTTCTGGTCGGAGACAATGGGGACCCCTTTGCCCAGCACGGCGTTCAGCGCCGACCTCTCCGTCTCGCTGCCCTTGAGCGCCTCCAGGAACGCCGCTCCGTCCTTGCCGAAGCATTCCTGACCCAGGATGTAAACCTGGCCCCGGGAGCGCATCCAATCCCCCTTGGCCCTGACGAACGCGGATATCAGCCCGGCATCGTCCAGGTCCCCCTGCAGGTAGCTCTGCACCAGGGACTGGGGCATGGGGAAATCCCCCTGGCACTCCGCCCTTCCCCCGCCGTACGAATGCTCCACCACCACGTCCAGATCGTCGTAGGGGTCCGGCGCGGCCACCCTGGCCATCAGATGCTGGGCGGTGTTGACGTCCCCGGCGCATTCGGCGCAGACCGCGATCTCCTTCCTGGCCGACCGCCATTTTATGCGCACCATCGGCCGGCCCTGATGCCCGCAGCTTCCCTCGTTCACCCGGTAGGGCAGGTTGTCGAGCATCTCCTTGACGTACTGCTCCGGGGCCTTCGGTCCGGTGACCGAGGCCAGCAATCCCTCCTCGGTGGAATAGATGTGCAGGCGCTCCTCCCTGGCGAGGTCCCAGTAGGCCAGGAGCCTAAGGTCGGGGTCGTCGAAGTGCTGCATTCCGATGAGCTTCTCCTTGTCCACCGTTCCGCGCATGGCGAACGATACCGGACCCACAGGCAGGTTGGCGGTGGTCAGATAGGGAAGCTTCCCGGATGCGGCCAGGGAAATGGCCGCCGCGTAGGCCCGCACCAGCTGGTCGCCCTTTCCCGCCAGTTTGATGAGCCTCTCCGGATCGTCCCGGTACCGCAGCACCTTGTCCAGGCCCTTCTCCAGGCGGGCGAAGGGGGACCTGCGCACCTCCTCCACCAGCCTGGGTATGGCCAATGAGGGATCGTCGGCCAGCCTCTTGGATGTGGCCAGCATCTCCCTCTCCATGTTCTTGGGTGTCTTCTTGATCCCGCGGAAGCGCGCCCGGCGAGGCATGATACGGCAACCCATCCCCGCTCTAAAAACCATTCGCCGCCGCTAGTTAATTATTCCACCGCCGCCATACATAATACGGCGAGGGATGGGTTGAGCAGGGAATATGCTGATGGTTACCTGAAGGGGTACGAGGACGGCCTGCGCGAGGCGCTCGAGGAGCTGATAGGCAACACCTGCAGGAAGAACTTCAACAGCACGGAGATCCAGCTGCTGGCCAAGAACCAGAGGTCCGCGGTGCCCAAGAAGCTGGCCCTGCGGAGGAGGCAGATGGAGAGGGAGATGGGCTTGGACCTGGACCAGGAGGAGGCATCCCCGACCCGCCAGGAGGCCGGACCGGGCAAGACCGTGCTGCTCAAGGGAGAGGGGAACCAGGAGGCCATGGAGGCCTTCCGGGACCTGGTGCAGGCGGGCTGGGACGGGCTCTGCATCTCCAGGATGTGCCCCCGGGACGTGCGCCAGTTCGTGGGCCGGGATTGCACCGTGCTCTGGCTGACCAAGGCCGACCCCATGGCCGGGGACCAGGACCGGGAGGAGTACCTGCTGCCCACGGAGACCGCCAAGATGCAGACCAGCATACGTAACTTCCTGACCAGGAACAAGGGCAAACCCTCGGTCATCCTGCTGGACGGGATGACCTTCATCATCACCAACACCGATTTCCGCTCCTTCCTGAAGATAGCGCAGAAGTTGAAGGATGACGTTTATCAGGCCCAGTCGCTGCTGCTCCTGCCCTACGAGCCCAAGAACCTGGCGGAGAACGAGGTCCACCTGCTCATAAACGAGATGTCCTAGGCCCGGCGCATGCCTATCCGGATGGAGGATACGTTCTGCGGGCTGCCGTCCAGCCCCGGAAGCACCTCGGTGTGGATGTTGATGTCCCCCAGCGCCAGTTCGCCCCCTGAACGATCCACGCTGATCAGGGCCACGTCCACCGCCTTGCTGATGGACTTGCCGCGGGCCTGTATTATCAGGTCCGTGTTCCCGGCCCCGAACCTCTTCACCACCGCTAGTACGTAATTCATGATCGGCTTTTGGCCGATGTAGACTATGTTGCTCTCGTTCAGTGCTCCAACCCCCCAGAAGGCGCGTATCAAGGGCATTTAGGAAGCCTGACACTATTTACTTTTTCGGTAGGACCCTGTGAAGGTTTTTCAGACCATATGGAACGCCCAGGGACCATATGGTCGCGGACGGCCCTCCAAGGCCGCGGCCGGTCGGGCCTTCCTGGTCCCCAGATGGCGTAATGGTCCCCTGAGCTGCCGGAGGACGCGTCCATGCGCTGACGGGAAAAGTTATCTAAAGGGCTGAAGGAGATAGAGTGACGGGGCGTGTGGGCGGTCCCGGGTGGAAATGTTATGCAGAGCAAGGAAGTCAATCTGACCAGAGAGGAGATGGAGAGCATGGCCAAGGAGGCCATCACCATTTGGTGGACGACCGTGGTGAAGGCCATGGTCATGAGCAGCAGATCAGAGGGGATGAGCAAGATATTGCATGATTTCCTGTCCTCGGCGGTGGCCGAGATGGTCAAGACCCACGGTTCGAAGAAGACCCTGGAGATGATGTCCCCCATCATGAGGACCGGGGGGAAGATGGCCGCGGTCAAGGCCCTCGAGGAGTACGAGATCCTGGAGCGGGATGGCATCGCCATATCCTCGCTGATCGACCTTTGGGAGGGGGCCCTGGGGGTCAAGGGGGAGATTGTGGAGAAGAGCGAGATCTCCGTGGTCAAGGTGGCCAAGCAGTGCCCCTTCTCCAACCAGCCCCCTGAGCTGTGCGAGCTCTTCGGGCGCTTCGTGGACGGGTTCTGCGAGGTCATCAATCCCGAGTACGGCTGGTGCCAGACGCACAAGATGTCCGGCGGGGACAAGGAATGCCGCTGGGTGTGCAAGAAGGAGGATTGAGGGGTCAGGTGGAGATCAACGCCAAGGTGGCCTCCGTACTGGAAGAGGTGGCCGACCTCCTGGAGCTGAAGGAGGGGACCTTCTTCCAGGTCCGGGCCTACCGCAGGGTGGCCCGGGAGATAGCCTCCCTCACCGAGGACCTCAAGGACCTGTACATCCGCGGCCACCTGGACCAGGTGCCGGGAGTGGGCAAGGCCATCCATGACAAGATCGTGGAGATCATCCGCACCGGCGAGCTGCAATACCTGAACGACCTCAGGAACGAGTTCCCCGCCGGACTCCTGCAGGTCATGCAGGTGCCTGATGTCGGTCCAAAGACCGCGGGACGGCTGTACAAGGAGCTGAAGGTCACCAACCTGCAGGACCTTAAGGATGCCGCGGAGCAGCATCGCATAAGGATGCTGAAGGGCTTCGGGGAGAGGAGCGAGGAGAACATCCTGAAGGGCATAAGGTACCTGGAGTCCCGGCAGGGGCGCATGCTGCTGGGTTACGCCTATCCAAGAGGAAGGGCTTTAGAGGAGCACATGCGGGCCAGCGGCTTCGACCTGGTGAGCCTGGGGGGCTCCCTGCGCCGCATGAGGGAGACCATCGGAGACATAGACATACTGGTGGGGAGCGCGGACTCCGGCCGGGCCGCCGACGCCTTCGTGTCCTACCCGCAGGCGGCCGAGGTGCTCCTGCGCGGGGACACCAAGACCTCCATACGCCTGGCGGACGGGGTGCAGGTGGACCTGAGGGTGGTCTCCCCCTCCTCGTACGGCGCGGCGCTGCAGTACTTCACCGGCTCCAAGGAGCACAACGTGTCCATGCGCTCCCTGGCCAACGAGCAGGGGTTCAAGGTCAACGAGTACGGGGTCTTCCGGCTTTCCGACGGGGAGAAGGTGGCCGGGGAGGACGAGGAGGGCGTGTACGAGGCGCTGGGGATGCAGTGGATGCCCCCGGAGATGCGGGAGGACCGCGGGGAGATCGCCCTGGCCCTCCGGAAGGAGATACCAAGGGTGGTGACCCTCTCCGACATTTGCGGAGATCTGCACACCCACAGCGAGGCCAGCGACGGGGTGGACAGCGTGGAGGCCATGGCCTCGGCCGCCGAGGCCCGGGGGTACGAGTACCTGGCGATCACGGACCACAGCCGTTCCCTGACCATCGGGAACGGCCTGAGCGCGGAGAGGCTGCTGGAGAACGTGGACCTGGTGCGCAAGGTGCAGGAGTCCCACCCCCGGCTGCGCCTTCTGGCAGGGGCGGAGGTGGAGATAGACGAGCGGGGAGGACTGGACTACCCCCAGGAACTGCTCGCCGAACTGGACATCGTGGTGGCTGCCGTGCACTCGCGCTTCAAGATGCCCCCCGGGGAGATGACGGAGAGGCTGCTCAACGCCATATCTAACGAGCACGTGGACATCCTGGCCCATCCCACGGGTCGCATCATCGGGGAACGGGAGGGTTACCAGTTCGACATGGAGCGGGTGATGCAGGCCGCCAGGGACCACCGGGTCGCCCTGGAGGTCAACAGCTTCCCCGAGCGCCTGGACCTGAGCGACGTGCATTGCGCCATGGCCCGGGAGAGGGGGGTGACGGTCAGCATAAACACCGACGCCCACAACGTCCGGCAGCTCGATTACATGCTCTTCGGGGTGGCCACCGCCAAACGGGGGTGGGTGCCCCCGGAACAGGTGCTGAACGCCCTGCCCTGGGAGGCGCTCCGGAAACGATTGGGGCTGTGATGCTGGACCAAGAACTTTTATGTGCATGAAGGTACGATACTCATGGGATGTCGGCCGATGAGGTTGCGGAGCGTATACGCTCGATGGAGATCAGGGGCGCGGCGGAGATCGCCCGCCGCGCGGCCCAGGCCCTGAAGGAAGAGGCCGAGGGCTACGACGGCGCGGACCTGGGCGCGCTGAGGTCCCGCATGGAGCGGGGCAGGGACGTCCTGCTGGCATCCCGGCCCACGGCCATTTCCCTCTGGAACGGCGTGCAGTACGTCTTCAAGGACACCTCCGCGGCCGCGACCGCCGAGGAGTACCGGAGAAAGGTCACCGAGAACGCGGACCGGTTCATCAGGCGCTCGAAGAACGCCCTCAAGACCATAGGGAAGCTGGGCGCGAACCGCATCCGGGACGGGGACAAGGTGCTCACGCACTGCAACAGCAAGGCGGCCATCGCGGTGATGGCCGAGGCCTGGGCCCAGGGCAAGCGCTTCGAGGCCTACTGCACGGAGTCCCGCCCCTGGAGGCAGGGCGTGCTCACCGCCAACGACCTGGCCAGGCTGGGGATCCCCTGCACCATGATCATCGATTCCGCGGTCCGCTACGTGATGAAGGACCTGGACCTGGCGCTGGTCGGAGCGGACACCATCGCTTCCAACGGCGCGCTGATCAACAAGATCGGCACCTCGCAGGTGGCCCTGGCGGCCAACGAGGCCCGGGTACCGTTCACCGTGTGCGCGGAGACGTTCAAGTTCTCCCCCCGCACGATATACGGGGAGCTGGTGAAGATAGAGGAGCGGGACGCCACCGAGGTGGTCGGACCGGGGGAGGTCCCCCCGGAGGTCAAGGTCTTCAACCCGGTGTTCGACGCCACCCCGCCCGAGTACATAGATTCGATAGTGACCGAGATCGGGGTCATCCCGCCCTACGCCGCCTACCAGGTGATAGTCAAGGAGCTGGGACAGGAGTTCATATTCTACGAGGACTGATAACATGGAGTACGAAGAGAGATACCTACATCTGGACGAGCCCATCGATGTGGACTCGCACGTCATATGCAAGTACAAGGTCGGCACCGACCTAAAGATGACCACGGCCGCCGCGGCCATCGCCACCGAGCAGTCCACCGGGACCTGGACCAAGCTCTCCACCCTCAAGGAGGACAATTTCCTGAAGAGGAGCGGAAAGGTGACCAGGATAGAGGGGAACGTGGCCACCATCGCCTTCCCGGTGGAGGACTTCAGCCTGGACATCGGCGGCGTGCCGCAGATACTCAGCATCATCGCCGGCAACCTGTTCGGGCTGGAGGCCTTGCACGCGGTGCGCCTGGAGGACGTCACCTTCCCGAAGAGCATGCTCAGGGAGTTCAAGGGCCCCAAGTTCGGGATCGAGGGGATGCGCTCCATACTGAAGCGGCCGAGCAAGCCGTTGGTGGGAACCATCGTCAAGCCCAAGATCGGCCTGTCCCCCAAGGAGACCGCCGAGTACGTCTACGAGGCGGGCATGGGCGGCCTGACCAACGGGAAGGACGATGAGACGCTCAGCAACCAGAAGTTCTGTCCATTGGAGGACCGCGTGGTGGCCATCGCCGAGGCGCTCGACCGGGTCAAGAGCGAGAGCGGGCACGTCATGATCCACGCCATCAATGTGACCACCAACGGCCACCAGGTGCTGGAGGTGGCCGAACGGGCCCAGGAGCTGGGGGCCACCGAGCTCATGGTGGACGTCCTCACCGCCGGCTTCGGAGCCATACAGGTGCTGGCCGAGGACCCCTCCATCAAGCTGCCGATACACGTGCACCGCACCATGCACGGGGCCATCACCCGCAACCTGGACCACGGCATCAACATGAAGGTGTTCGCCACCCTGTCCAGGATGGTCGGAGGGGACGCCCTGCACGTGGGCACCTTCGGCGTGGGCAAGATGAAGGGCGCGGCGCACGAGGACCTGGCCAACCGGGACATGTGCCTGACCGGGGAGCTGCCGTACAAGACGGTCATGCCCGTGGCCTCCGGCGGGGTGCACCCGGGGATGATCAAGAAGTTCGTGGACATCGCCGGGAAGGACCTGCAGATCCAGGCCGGCGGAGGGGTCTCCGGGCATCCTGGCGGGGTGCGCGGCGGGGCTAAGGCCATGGCGCAGGCCGTGGACGCGGCCTTCGAGGGCATCGAGCTGGACGTGTACGCCAAGGACCACCCCGAGCTGGCCGAGGCCCTGAGGAAGTGGGGATCGGCATGAAGCTGAAGGCCCGCTACGTGGACGTGGACACCGGTGAGGTGACCGCGCTCCTGCACGATGACGACTGCGCCGAGCTCGGGATACGTGAACGGGAGAGGGTCAAGCTCTCCCTCAACGGCAAGGTCACCGTGGCCATCGTCTACACCAGCGACACGGTCATCAAGCGCGGGGAGATAGGGCTGATGGGCGCGGCCCAGCACACCCTGGGCTCGCAGGACGGCGACGAGGTTGAGGTGGTCACCGCCAGCAAGCCGGAGTCCGTGGAGTACATCAAGAGGAAGATGAACGGGGAGGAGCTGAGCACCGAGGAGATCAACACCATCATCGCCGACATATCCTCCCGCTCCCTCTCCAACATCGAGCTCTCCGCCTACGTGACCTCGCTTTACATCAACGGGATGAACATGCGGGAGACGGTGGACCTCACCAAGGCCATGGTGGCCGGGGGGGAGACCATCAAGTTCAGCAACGGGCCGATATTCGACCACCACAGCATCGGGGGCTGCCCGGGCAACAAGATCACCCTGCTGATCGTGCCCATCATGGCCGCCGCGGGATGCAAGATGCCGAAGACATCGTCAAGGGCCATCAGCAGCGCCGCCGGCACCTCGGATATCGTTGAGACATTCGCCAACGTGGCCATGTCCCCCTCCGAGCTCAAGGCCACCACCGAGAGGGTGGGAGGCGTGCTGGCCTGGGGAGGGTCCCTGAACCTGGCCCCGGCCGACGACCTGATCATCAAGGCCGAGTATCCGCTGGGCATCGATCCGCACGCCCAGCTGCTGGCCTCGGTCATGGCCAAGAAGAAGGCCGTGGGCGCGGACTACCTGGTCATCGACATCCCCATGGGGGAGGGCACCAAGGTCCCCACCATGGACGAGGCCAAGCGCTACGCCCGGGACTTCATCCAGCTGGGCGAGGCCCTGGACATCAAGGTGGAGTGCGCCATCACCTACGGCGGGCAGCCGGTGGGCCGGGCCATCGGGCCGGCCCTGGAGTCCATCGAGGCCCTTTCCATCCTGGAGGGGGCCAAGGGGCCGAACAGCGTGATCGAGAAGTCGGTCAGCATGTGCGGGATGCT
>JAXGRO010000014.1:0-43144 GCA_040765825.1 Methanomassiliicoccales archaeon | reverse complement strand
CCTCGAAGCCATCAACGCCCGCAAGAGCATCCGCCGCTACCTGGACACCCCGGTGGAGAAGGAGAAGATCCAGGTCCTGCTGGAGGCGGCCATACGCGCTCCGTCGGCCATGAACAAGCAGTGCTGGCGCTTCGTGGCCATCACCGACAAGGATACCATCGCGAAATTGGCCAAGTGCCAGGTGGTGATCAACGGCTGGCTGAAGGACGCCCCGGCGGTCATCGTCTTCTGCGCCGATCCCAGGGAAAGCGCGGACATGAACGGCCTGCCGTACTACATGTGGGACGCCGCCCTGGCCGCGCACACGCTGGTGCTGGCGGCCACGGACATGGGCCTGGGAACATGCTACCTCGCCGCCTACAAGGAGGACAAGGTGAGGGAGCTGCTGGGAATCCCTGATGACATCCGGGTGGTCTGCATGACCCCCCTGGGATATCCAACGGAGAAGAGGTCCGTAGGCGAGAAGCTCATTAAGGCCGTGGCCGGAAGCTCCAAGAGGAGGCCGGTGCAGGAAGTGGCCCATTGGGATATGTGGTGAACTGTCAACGCCCCTCATCATCGATGATGGATTCTTCATCTTTCAGAGTTTGGATCGGCTGCGCATCGTGATATGAGATCAATCGATCATCTGATTGGTCTTCCTGAGATACCTGGCAGGCATGGGCTGATGCAACTTCCAGACGATGCTGATCGGGCGGCTGCCCTCATGGCTGACGTAGTCCGCTGTTCCCAGGAAGGTGTACCCGGCGGTGTTGCCGAAGGCATCCCTCCTTCCCTGCCTGACGAACAGCAGTATGTGGTTCCCAGTCGCCTTGTGATTGAAATAGCGTTGGCCTGTGGGGGAGTTGTCAGACGTGGTGCTCTGGCTTTGCCAGTGGAATAGCCATTCGTTAATGGAATAGTCATTGTACATCGTGGTCGGTGAGTATTCCTTCTCCGATTTGTTCAGGGTGACGAAGAACACGTCCGATCTCTTTTCCGGAAGATACCTTGTCCCCTCGCGTACCGTAGACGGTTTGAGATAGTCCAAGGCCACCATGATCTGGTCCCTGGTATAGGTGCAGTAAAGGTCCAGGGGGCATTCGAAATCCAGGTCGTTCTCCTTCCACAGGAAGTCGATATTATCCAGTTGATAACGCAGGATATCCAGCAGTTCATCGTATAGAATGGGATTGCGCTTCAGCTGACGGATGCAATCCAATGATGTGGGGAAGCCCAATTCTTCAGCAGATTGGTTCCAGATCGTGAATTGCCACATCTGCAGCATTCTTTTCTCATTGGGAAGCAAGCTTTCCTCTCGCGCATTATCGACATCGAGCAGGATGTGCAGCATGAACTCGATCCACCTCTGCGAATCGATCGCACAGATACGCCGGAATGCTTTGGTCAGCAGTTCCTCCTGGGGTTCGCTGAAGTCGGAGATGACGCCTGCATCAACGCATAATCTTGAAAAATTGCCTTGAGAGTAGATGCTGCGGATGTCCAGATGATAGTGGGATAAGAAGTTCTTCAACGACAGCCTCAAATCGCTATCCTCTGCGAATGATGCGATCCTTGAGATCAGCCCAGCGCGGGTGTTCAAGGCGCTTCGGATGTTGTCAAAGATTATCTGCTTGGCCTTGCGTTCCAGTTGGATGTAGCAGCCCTTTGGCAGGGAGGGGAATCCGTGCCCGATCTCCCCCTGGACGCTCTTGGCCGATGCACCTAGCAGCGCACTGAACTTGTCCTCGAACCGGTACCTTTTATTCGCCTGACCAATGAAATCAAGAACGGTCAGGCATTCCTTACCTTCGGCCAGTCGAAGTCCCCTGCCCAGCTGCTGCAGGAATACCGTCAGGCTTTCAGTGGGTCGCAGGAACAGGACGGTGTTGACCTCGGGAATGTCCACACCCTCATTGTATAGATCGACGACGAAGATGAATCGGATCTCTCCGGACAGCAATTTCCGTTTGGCGTCATTGCGTTCCTCGTCGCTCGAATCGGCGGTTAGGCTGATAGAGGGAACTTTCCATTCGTTGAATATCCTGGCCATGAAATTGGCATGTTCAACAGAAACGCAGAAACCCAATCCCTTGACCTCGTCCAAGTCAGTCACGTACTTGTGGATCGATCTCAGGATCATGTCCGCGCGTCTTTCAGCGGCGATCTTGTTCCAAGTGTATAACGCGGATAGTTCCTTCGTGTCATAACCTCCGCGGGCCCATTTGACCTCTGACAGATCAACGGCGTCAGTGACTCCGAAGTAATGGAAAGGACATAGCAACTTGCGGTCTATCGCCTCTGGCAATCGAATCTCAGCGGCGATCTTATTGTCAAAGTATGGCAGAATGCTCTTTCCGTCCAAACGTTCCGGGGTCGCGGTCAGCCCCAACATGATTTTCGGTTTATAGTATTCCAACAGCCTCTGATAGGAGGGAGCAGCGGCATGATGGAACTCGTCCACGATGATGAAATCGTAAAATTCCGGAGAGGTTCTTTCATCGAAACCCTGTGATTTGAAGGTCTGGATCGACATGAAGAGATGATCCAGCTGTTCCGGGCGAGAATTACCGACGAATAGATCCCCGAAATTGGGATCCCTGAGCACTGATTGAAAACATATCAGGCTCTGCTTCAGAATCTCTTCGCGATGGGCGATGAAGAGCAGCCTGTTCGGTTTACCGATGTTCGTATGGCAGAAGCGCTTGTAGTCGAACGCGGAAATGACCGTCTTGCCCGTACCGGTGGCTGCCACGATCAGATTGTTGAAGTGATTCCGGATAGTCCGTTCAGCAGCCAGCTTATCCAATATCTCCTGCTGGAATGGATATGGGTGAATATCGAAAAGCATGGGAGACCATCGGCTGTCACGCATGCGCTCGGCATTCAACGCCCTCCTGAGCCGCTCGGTATCCCCCTTGCAGAATAATTCGAACTCTGGAGAGTTCCAATAGCTATCAAAGGTCGCGTTGACCTTTCGCATTGTATCCTGCATATCCTGCGCGGTGATCTTCACGTTCCATTCCAAACCGCTCGAGATGGCCGCATGGGATAGGTTCGAGGATCCGATATATGCGGTGGAGAAACCGCTTTCCCTTGAGAAGATGTAAGCTTTCGCGTGCAGCCTGGTGCGTTTAGTATCGTAGGATATCTTGACCTCGGTGTTCATTAGACTGGACAGACACTCGATGGCCTTCACATCCGTGGCACCCATGTATGAGGTGGCCACCACGCGCAGATGACCTCCGCGCTGAGTGAATTCCATCAGCTCGTCCATAATAAGACGAAGACCGCTCCATTTGATGAAAGAGACCAGCATATCGATACGGTCGGAGGAGGTGATCTCCTTCTTCAGCTCCGTCATCATGCTTGGTTCGTGCAGCGCTCCGGTGAACAACGAACTTCGCGATATCGATGTTTCCGGCCTGGGAATCCCCAATCTTTCTTTCGGTGAATGGAGGAAATTCCTCTTGTTGATCAAGGCCATCAATTGTTCCGCCCGGGGATCGATGGACAGACCGGTGATGGCATCCTCGCCGGTGATCCTCACTATGTTCTCAATGATCTCGTTGACCAGCCTCACCTGCTCGTTGACATCCCCATCAAAACCGGCGGTTGTCAGTCCCCTCTCCACTACTGTTGCGAGATAGCCAGAGAGGACCTTTGGCGCTTCGGCGTCATCGATAGCGCTGGTGAATGACAGTAAATCAGACTCGTCGTTGATGGCGGATTTCAAGTCCTTGCTGATGACCTGCTCATAAATTCCGGGTTTCACCATGCTAAGCGGACTCAGAGATAAGCGATGATCGATTATGATAGTTGCGTGAAGTTTATCAGATCGGAAATGCAGGCCGGATTCCGGGATATTTGACGAAAAAGAGCTGTTAGCTTGATGAATTGAGGATGATCCAAATCTTGCTTTTCAAAGGTTAAGAAATAAGATGGAGCTGGGACCGAGATTTGAACTCGGGTGTACGGATTACCGCCTTGTGGACTGCAGTCCGCCACATGGCCGCTCTGTCATCCCAGCCTTCGAAGGTTGATTCTGTAACCCGTATAATTAGGTTTTCCTTTCGTCTGGACGGAACAAATGCAACTGGGTGGGCCCTCTGATCTGCTGGACCGATCGATGACGCTGCGATCGCACCCCGATCACATGAAATCCGTCAGCCTCATCTGCCCTCCCTTGACCGGAGGCTCGATGACCTTCTCAAGGTTCCTGACCAGGATGTCCATCCTTTGCGACAGGATATGTTCGGCCAGGGAGGACACCATGTCCCCCATCCGGCCCTCGTTCCCCAGTTTCAACGCCGATATGTAGAGCTCCCGGTCCTTTCCGAGAAAGAGTAGCTTGGGGAACCTTTCCTTCATCAGCATGAAGTTCAGCACCTCCCTTCCAACCCGTCCGTTGCCGTCGGTGAAGGGGTGTATGGCCTCGAACCTGTAATGAAATACGATGGCCGATTCGAAGGGGTGCCTTCCGCCCTTGATGTCCGAGTAATATTCCATGATGGCCTGGGTCAGCTCATCCTCGATGACCGCGGCCGGCGCCAGGTCCATGGAGCATCCGGCTATCATCACATCGTCAGTCCTGCGGAACGTTCCCGCGGACTCGATGTCGATGTTGTCCATTATCAGGGCGTGCATGTTCCGAACGAAATCCAGGGAGACCTTTTTCTTGGAAGAGTTCCGGTACCGTATGACCCTCTTGAAGTTGTCCACCTCATATATCTCGCGTGAGGACCTGTCCCGGGGGAGTATTCCGGCCAGCAGAAGGTCTTTGGTCTGTTGCAGGGTGAGCGTGTTGCCCTCGATCTTGGTGGTCCCGGAAACGTAGTTGACCTCGAAATCACGTTCATAGACCTCTGCCTCGTTGACCGTCAGCAGCTCCTCGAACCGCTGGTATACGAATCTCAGCTCCTCAAGGTCGGCGATCATGTCCTTGCTCAATAGCTCAGAGGAATAATGGGGAGCGCTCAGTTCCGCTTTCTTCCTGGCGGCCTTGAGCTCTAATTGGTACGCATGCTCGCGCTTGAACTGCTCCAGGTATTCGTTCGAGGGGGCCTCTCCGCTCTTGATGTACTTGGTGACCTTCCTCTTTCTGCCCTTGACCATAATATCCTTGACCAGGAAATATTTCGGTTTCCCGTATCTCGGATAATTGACCTCTACCCTGTACGCCCCTCTAGCCATTGATATGTATGTAGGTGACCATAGATATTAATTATTTATTTTTATTGTGGTCATCTTCAATATAATTATTTTTTAAATTTCCGGACGAAAGTTCATAATCATATTGGACTCCTATCGAACAATATTGGTGAGTGCTCCGAACCTACGATTCCATTAAATCTGCGGGCGTCGTAAAAGGCGACCGTGTCTAACCTCCCCGACCACTGCAAGGACGTCTCCATGCGGCATGTGGACTTCGAGCTCACCCGCGAGAACATCCTGAGCAACTTCCAGGACAAGATCGCCTACACCCGCACGGACTTCATGGTGCTCAGGAGCGAGGAACAGACGGCCACCATCCGGGTGCGCAAGAAGAAGGGCAAGGACCTCTTCCGCCCCATCACCGAGGTGGAGATCATCTCCCTGCCGGAGGACACCGTCTACATCCACGACGAGGAGGTGGACGTCCTCAACGTATCGCAGCTCGCCAGACTGGTCCGTCAGCACGGCGGCAGGACCGTGGTGGTCTGGGGCATGTTCTCCCATGTGTCGTTCCTGAAGGCCGACAGGCTGCTGGACCTCCGCGTCCTGGACGTCGTTCCGCCATCACCATCCAAGCTCACCGTGCTGGTCGAACGCGCACTGTCCTCCGGGCTGGTGGAGAAGCCGATAATCCCGCACTATGTGGACATCGACATCATGGAGCAGGAGAAACTGGTCAAGACCCCAGGCGTCATATTCCCTTGCCGCGCTTCCGGTCTTTCATCGGACAAGAAGATCTTCTACCTGGATGAGACGCCGGAGATAGACGTTGAGTCGACGCTCATCGGCTGCGACCTCTCCCGGCGCATTTTCCAGCATATCTACCGCCGTCCCGTCGAGTCCCTGGACATCTGCCCGCAGAACCTGGCCCCCAAGGACGGCATGCCCACCATCGTGAAATGCTGCAAGGTGAAGGAAGGATGCGCCGTAGAGGGGAACGTCGCCTCGGTTCCGTGGGGGGCGACCATGATGGACGTGGTGAAGGCCCTGCAGACGCTCTTCCCCTGATTCATCTCTTCCTGCCCACGGACCGGGCCTTGGCCAATGTGGCCAGCCCCTCTTCCGTTTCTCCAAGCCGGCATAGCGATTCGCCGAGCACGTAAAGGGCGTCGGGATCGCCCGGAAGGTGCTCCAGATGCCGCTCCGCCATGGACCTGGACCTCTGATAGTTGCCGGTGGCCATGGCGTGCCTGGCCTTCTCCATATAGCCCAGCTGCGACTGTATCCGTTCGAACATGGCCTGTTCGGCCTCCTCTATGAACACCTTGAGGGCGTTCTTGGTCAGCCAGGGATATCGGGAGGCCAGCATGCGCTTGAGGTTCTCGGCCTCCTCCGGCTTGATGTGATAGGTGGTCCCCTCGTACGCCGACAGGGGCACGTTCACCTTCAGATGGCCGTGGCTGACCTCGATGAAGTTGGGGTTCCTCTTGGTTTCCTGGGCCACATCGTTCTCAATAATGAACATGTAAAAAAAGGTGACGACCGCGATCTCCGCGGTCCCGAAGGTGCTAACATAGAAAGGATTTTGAACTCCGCGAAGGTTCAGAGGACCATGGACGAAGTGGCCCTCAGCCCCTACAACCCCAAGCTGGAGGTGGGGGAGGTCATAGTTTACGATTCCACGCTGCGCGACGGAGAGCAGACCCCGGGAGTGACATTCAGCCTGGACCAGAAGGTGTCCATCGCCCGCAAGCTGGACGAGATGGGCGTGCAGCAGATCGAGGCCGGGTTCCCTGCGGTATCGGAAAGGGAGAAGGCCTCGGTGAAGGCCATATGCGACGAGGACCTGGACGCGGACATCCTGGTGCTCTCGCGCATCACCAAGGACGACATCGACGCCTCGGTGGACGCGGGGGTGGACATGGTGCTGCTCTTCATCGGCACCTCCGACCTGCACATCCAGCACAAGTTCAAGAAGGACCGCCAGTTCGTCCTGGACAAGGTCGTCAACGGCATCGAGTACGCCAAATCCCGCGGGGTGCAGGTCTCCCTGAGCGCGGAGGACACCACCCGCACCGAGCTGGACTTCCTGCTCAAGGTGTACAAGACCGCGGAATGCGCCGGCGCGGACCGCATAGGGGTCACCGACACCCTGGGGTGCGCCTCCCCGGAGGCGATATCCTTCCTGGTGGCCAAGACCCGGGAGACCGTTAGGACGCCGGTGTCCCTGCATCTGCACAACGACTACGGGTTCGCGCTGGCCAACGCCATCGCCGGGGTCAAGGCCGGGGCGAACGCGGTCACCACCACCATAAACGGGATAGGGGAGCGATGCGGGAACGTTCCCCTGGAGCAGTTCGTGGCGGCCATGAAGTTCGTCTACGGCAGGGACCTGGGCATCGACACCCGCAAGCTCAAGGAGGCCTCGGACATGGTGGAGGCCTTCTCCGGCCTGGTGAAGCCGGTGAACCAGCCGCTGGTGGGCCGGAACGCCTTCTCCCACGAGTCGGGGATACACGTGGCCGCGGTCCTGGCATGCCCGCTCACCTACGAGAGCATCGACCCCCAGCTCGTGGGGAACGAGAGGCACATCCTGATGGGCAAGCACACCGGGCTCAACTACATCCGCAAGCGGGTGGACGACACCGGCCTGATCGCCACGGACGACCAGCTGTGGGAGATCCTGGACCGGGTGAAGATAATAGGGGAGAAGAAGGGAAGGGTCAACGACCTGGAGTTCCGGGAGATCGTGGCCTCGGTCATCCGACCGGTGCTCACAACCTGACCCGCCCGCCGCACTCGTCCCTGCGCTGCCTGCCGAACTCGCTCATCTCCCTGAGCTCCTCCCCGGTGAACACCGGACCCTCGCGGCAGACGCGCTTGCCGTCCATGGCGCAGGAGCCGCAGAGCCCCGCGCCGCACTTCATGTAGCGCTCCAGGGACATCTGGCAGGGGATGTTCTCCTCCAGGCACAGCCTGTGCAGGAAGTACAGCATCTTCTCCGGGCCGCAGGCGATGACCATGTCGTAGCGCTCGGAGGACATCATCTCCTTGGCCAGCTGGACCGCGTTGCCGTGGAGGCCCCTGCTCCCGTCGTCCGTGGACACCCTGACCAGCGATGATGTTCTGCTCGCCCGTTCCTCGAACAGCAACTCCTTCTCGTTCCTTGCGCCGATGGCCGTGTGCAGGTTGGCCGCGGAGATGCGTTCCAGGGCCGGAAGCAATGAGGCCATGCCGGTACCCCCGCCCACGGCCAGGACCTTTCCGTTGGGAACGTGGTACCCGCGGCCGTACGGCCCCCGGACCACGAACCTGTCGCCGACCTGCATGGACGTGAGGGCCCTGGTCGCCTCCCCGATGTTCTTGACGGTTATGCCCTTCCTGTCCCCCATGTAGGACAGGGACATAGGTATCTCGTCCACTCCCGGGATCCAGACCATTATGAACTGCCCCGGGTAGGCCGCCGCGTTCCAATCGAAGCGCAGGGTGACCACGCCCTCCGCCTCCTCGGTGCGCGATGCCACGGTCACCGCCGTCTGGGTGACCATGAACCTCTCAGTCATGGGCCACCCCCACCAGCTGGGTGACGTCCCGGAAGCCGTTCTCGGACATGTACGAGGCCATGCCGGAGCAGATGTCCCCGAAGACCTTGGCGCCGACGCGGCCCACGCCGCTGCCCACCTGCACCGCCGCGGCCCCGGCCATCATGTACTCGAGCGCGGAACGCCAGTCCTCGACGCCGCCGACCCCTATGACCGGTATCTTCAGATTCTCGTACAGCTCGTAGACGCATCGTACGCCCACGCCCCTCACCGCCGGTCCGGACAACCCCCCGTACCGGTTGGACAGCACCGGGCGGCGCATGTCCACGTCGATCTTCATGGCCTTGAGGGTGTTTATGGCCACGATCCCATCCACCCCAGCCTCCTCGGCCGCCTTGGCCACATCTATCAGCCGGTGGGTGTTGGGGGTGAGCTTGGCGAACACCGGGATGCATACGGCGTTCTTCACCTCCCTGATTATGTTCGCGACCACCTCCGGGTCCACCCCCATCTCCATGCCGTAGCCTTTGGCGTGCGGGCAGCTGAGGTTCAGCTCCACCGCCTCCGCGCCGTAGTCCTGCATCTTCCGGGACAGGGAGGCGAACTCCTCCGCCGAGGCCCCGAAAACGCTGCCGATTATGGGTATCCCGGAACGGAAGGCCACCTTCATCTCCTCCTCGAAGGCCTCAATGCCCGGGTTGGGCAGCCCCATGGCGTTCATGTAACCGAATTCCATCTCGACGAGGGTGGGGTTCTTGTGGCCCTGCCTGGGCTGCATGCCTATGGATTTGGTCACCAGGGCCCCCGCGCCGCCCTTGGCCATGGCCAGGAGCGAACCCCCGGTCTCGCCCATGATCCCCGAGGCCAGCATGGTGGGGTTCTCCATCTCCACTCCGGCCAGGACCACCTGCAACGAAGTCATCGCTGAGCGCATGCCGTACGGGGATATTGATTTTCCCTCTAGTCCACCAGGGCCTGCATGACGAACCAGCCCTCCTCTTCCTCTGTGGCGGTGAGGACGCGATCGAAACCGGCCTCCCTCAGCATGCCATGGTATTCCTCCAGGCTGCAGAACCGCATGCGGAAGCCCTTCTGCCAGGACTCGTTCCTCTCCCGCCACTTCGGGGAGTCCCAGGCCTCCTGCACCAGGATCATCCTGCCGCCGCGGTCCAGCACCCTCCGGCATTCACGGAGGTTCTCGGGAAGGTCGGGCCAGAAGTAGGTGGTCTCGCATGCGAACACCGTGTCGAACGCCGCGTCCCGGAAGGGCAGGGAGGCCACCGACCCGCGGACCGCCCTCAGCCGGGAATCCTTTTTCAGGCCCGAGTTGACCTTGCAGGTCATGCGCAGCATGTCCCTGGAGAGGTCCAGGGCGGTGAAGCGCGCGTCCGGTGTGATGGTCGAGAGCATGGACATCGGTCCGCCGCCCCCGCATCCCACGTCGAGCACCTCGCTCGTTCGTGAGACATCCATCTGCCCCAGGGCCCACCGCATCATCCCGTGGTGGTTCTGGTTCATGCGCCGGGCCATGATGATGCCCTGCACCCCTGTCGGCCTCCGTACCTGGGAATGGAAGTTCACTTCTCGCCCTCGCCCGGGAAAGGTTTTCGATAGACTTATACCGTCGCCCGTCCATTGAAAGGAACGGGGGTTCAAAACATGTTAACCGAGGACGGAAAGGCCATGCTAGCGAAGTCTGTCCGGGAGCACCTGAAAAAGAATCCTGGAAAGAAGGCGGACGCCAAGAAGAAGGCCATACGCCATTTCCTGGACTACCGGATGGCCTTCGGAGGCGGAAAGGCGTCGGACGCCCTTTTGAAGGAGGTGGAGAGGTACATAGACCGAGTGATGTCGGCCTGACCCCCCTCTCTTTTTTTATGCCCTTTGCAAGGTGATATTGCCGATTCGAGTTTCAAATCGCTCTTTGGTGGACCTGATAACAAAAGGCATCTCATCCTGCAGTTGTTTGTCAATGACTATGAAATTGAAGGTGGAGCCGTGTGCCCTTTTCGAGCATGCGATCAATTGACAGACGATCCTGAGGTCACGGCTACGATTTTGTTGTGAAAATCCTGGATTCATCTTCTTTAGGAAAGATTCCGTTTCATTGCGAATCTCATCCTCCTCGAAGGTCTCCTCGGAGACAAGAATGTGCTCAAGCTTATCCACTCCGAATGTTGACATGATCTTGTCCTTGTTGGTTTCGATCATTTTCTGATAGACCGAAGGAAGTGATCTGTAAGGATGGAGCACCATGCTCTTTGCGAAGTCCATGAACTCCTCGAGGCTGTTGAAGAACCCATCATTCATCGTATGTGCCGATGACCTGGCTTTCTTCAGGATCGATGGGACATCATCCCAGGTCAGTTCTGTGGGAGAAACGCCTTTGCCTGCAGCCACTTCAGAGAAGGCATTTTTCACATAGCTAAGAACCAGCTCGGCCTTCTTTTCAATTACCGATTGCGCTTCAAGATACACCTCGAACAAAATGCGGATACGGACGTTTGGAATCTCATTCAGGACCGCTTTGGACCTTGTACCATGCCTGTCGTTAAGGATCCTCCCTAGAACGACCGTGGTGTCTGGTACATGATCTACCATTTTTACTCCTCGACCATTGAACCTTCCTCAGGAAGCTCTATCGTTGGAGAAAAGTCCTCAAGGGTAGATGCGGCAACGATCAAAGACAGGGTATCCCGAAGGCCTTCTGTGTCTATCTTACCTCTGCGGAAAGCCTCGACGCGGACGATCGAGAAGAGCGCCAAGGACATGATGTCGTTGATCCTCTTTTCCTTGGTTCCATCGGTTTGAGCATCCAAATGTGACAACGAATCCTTCAGTATCCTCAATACCGCGTGGATTATGGTCTGGGATATCAACAGATATTGAAATCGCCCTTCATCATCGGAGGATATTGTTTCGATCGCCAACCTCTCTTCGAGCTCTTCCAGGTTTTTTACCATGATCTCCGATGCGATCGAGAGGTAATGCAAACGTTCAGAGATGCTCAGTCTGGAATAGTTATCCTGAACGTTATCGATTATCTTACCAAGCCTATCGATATCTCCGATCTTCTTCGATATCTCATTGATGCGGTCGGTTGTCATTCTGGAGGAGAACAGGTCCGTGATCCCCTCGATAAACCGTTCCTTCTCCCCGTGATCGATCTCTGAGAATTGTTTCAGATGGGTTCGGATCAGCCCTCGGATCCTGACCTGCCGATCGGGTATGCCTATCAGAGGGGCCTTCAGCATGGCGATCGTGATAAATGTTTCAGATATATCGTCGAAAGCTGAGATAGGATGAGATGCTACTTCGATAGTTCCAACGCCCATTCCCGATCACTCACTGTCGATTTTTATGATGTGATGCGTTTTATTTGATGCTTATTGCTGCAATCAATGGTGTCACGAATATGATAACTCAAAATATTGATCTTCCGCTCCTTGAAAATTAACGATATTGCATCAAAGATATTTGATGGATGCATCCAGTATCTGCAACACCTTAAAATATCGTCGAACTCGTTCCCAGACTGACTGAATGGACATCAAACGGATCCGTAAAGACTTCCCCCTTTTCGACAGGGACGACCCGCCTATTTACCTGGACAGCGCCTGCCAGAGCCTCCGGCCCCGGCAGGTGGTGGAGGCCATGAACGAGTACTATTACGATTTCCCGGCCTGCGGCGGCCGCAGCGTGCACCGCCTGGCCACCGAGGTGTCCATACGTTTGGACCAGTCCAGGGAGGACGTCGCCTCCTTCTTCGGGATCAAGGACGTGGACTGCGTCATCTTCACCAAGAGCGCCACCGAGTCCATGAACACCGTGGCCAAGGGGCTGCGCCTGGGAAAGGGGGACCGGGTCATAACCACGGACATGGAGCACAACAGCAACCACGTCCCCTGGGTGCTGCTGGCCAAGGAGAAGGGGATCGGCCGAGGGATCGTGCCCTTCGCCTCCCTGGAGGAGGGGGACATGGAGCCCCTGAAGGAGGAGCTGGACAAGGGAGCCAAGCTGGTCAGCGTGGTGCACACCAACAACGTGGACGGCAGCACCCTGCGCCTCAAGGAGGTGGTGGACATCGCCCACGACCGCGGCGCATTGGTCATGGCCGACGGATGCCAGACTGCCCCGCACAACCCCCTGGACCTAGAGAGGCTGGACGTGGACCTGTACGCCTGGTCCATGCACAAGATGCTGGGGCCTTCCGGCACCGGCATACTTTACGGGAAGAGGGAGGTCCTGGAGCAGATCGACCCCCTGGTCACCGGAGGTGGCGGGGTGGCCATCACCAGCTACGATTCCGCGCAGATACTCCCTATACCAGACAAGTTCGAGGCCGGGCTTCAGAACTACGCGGGAATAATCGGCAGCGGGGCCGCGGTGCGCTACCTCAGGGACCTGGGGATGGAGGAGGCCGCGGAGCACGAGCACCGGCTGAACGCCATCGCCACCCATGGTCTTAGGGAAGTGGAACAGCTGACCATGCTGGGACCGGAGGACCCCCGCCGGAAGGGCGGCATCTTCTCCTTCAACCTGAAGGGGATGCTCCCGCACGACGTGGCCATGATCCTGGACGAGGTCGCGAAGGTGCTGATACGCTCCGGAATGCACTGCGTGCACCCCTACTTCGCCAAGCGCGGGTTGGAAGGCTGCGCCCGGGCCTCCTTCTACATCTACAACACCGAGGAGGAGCTGCGCGGCTTCGTGGACGCCGTCAAGTACGTGGCGGAGAAGTTCGCGGACTGAGCAGCGTCATCTCCATTCCCGTATCTGTGTTCAGCACCGTCAAACGGTCGGTGCACCGGACGGATATCCTATCCACGCGCTCCTTCCCCCCGTCGCCCTTCTCCTGGAACAGCATCGTCCCGGGCATGGAGAGCTTTCTGGAGTCCCCGTCGCAGCTCAGCTCCGCGTATCCCTCCTGCACGTTCAGACTGACGGAGGCCGGAAGAAGGCCGCTCAGGTCGATGGTCACCTCCAGGCCGGGACCTGCAAGTTCGATCCGTTCGAAGTAGTCCTGGAGGCTCTCGGCCAGGTCCTCCAGGGCCGCCGACCTGTCCGCGGAGATCGTGGTCTGCACGCCCTGCAGAAGAACTGCCATGAGGGCGATCCCGACCAGGAACATCCAGACCTTGGACATGAAGAATTCCATCATGCCCGGGCCGCCTCCACCACCCCCCAGATGTTCGCAGGGCATCGCAGGACCATCGAGGCGCCGGGACCGAGGCCGATGGGAGAGCCGTCCGCCGTGACCACCTCCGCGCCTTCGAGGTACCTTCGCCCGACCTCCGCCCCGTCCATGTACCAGGATACCCGCGCGCTCTCCCCGGTACCGGTTCCCCCGCCCAAGCGTATCTCCGATCCGTAAGGGAGATCGGTTGCCACATCCATGAAACGAACGTTCCCGGGGCCGGCTGCGGCCAGGCCCTCTATCGACCGCGCCAGGTCCTCGGCCTCCTGTTCCAATCGTCGTTCGGCCATGCCCGAGGCGGCCTGTTCCATGGAGGAGAGCAGGAGGGGCAGGGTCAGGGAGACCAGGAGGGCCACGATCATCAGCCGGAGCGGCAGCCCCTCGATCCCCCTTCGGTCCTTCCTCATGCCCTCACCGCGAGATCACCGGTATCTGCAGGGAGGAGTCGGTGCCCATGCCCCCCTTGGCCACGGTCACGGTTATGAACCCGATGCCCTGCCCGTACTGAGAGACGCTCAGGCCGTCGAACGTCACCTTGCCTTCAGCGTCCGTGGAGCCGTACACCGCCGACCCGTCCGAATTGCGCACGTTGCATCCGTCCAGCACGACCGACGCCCCGGCCACCGCATCCCCGTCCTGGTCCCTCACGTATATGGTCAGCCGAACATCATCGCTCTCGAAGGTACCGTCGCCATCCCCGTCGCTGAGCATTATCTCGGAGGGGGAGCCGTTCACCGAGGCGATGGCCTCCGGGGTGGTCAGCCCGCCCATCCATCCCACCAGGATCGCGGTCCCAAGGCCGGCCACCAGCACCATTATCATCAGCTGCAGGGGCAGCCCCTCTATCCCGCCGTTCCTGTCCCCGTTCATCATCTTCTTAGAGAGCCTCATTGTATCTCCGAAAGGAAGAAGGACGGAAGGGTGTCTACTGCTTCTTGCTTACAGTAAGACTAACTGTCTGCCATCAATTAGCAGCTCAAAAAACGATTTAATGTAAATTATTGCCTGATTCTTAACAGAAAACGAATATTCCATCCGAAATCATGGAAAATTCCGGACGAAAGGAAGCGAAATTATTATTAAATCAAGCTACATTCCCTGCCACGCAGTCGCATGCGTAGCCATGGCGCCTGAGGTCTCAAGATGTTCAAGAAGGTGCTGATAGCAAACAGAGGGGAGATCGCCATACGGGTGATCAACACCTGCAAGAGGATGGGGGTGCCCACCGTGGGGATCTACACCCCTTCGGACAAGCACTGCAAGCACGTGTCCCTGGCGGACAAGAGCGTGGAGCTGCAGACCGACGAGAGCAGCATAGGCTATCTGAACATCGACGCGATCATCGACGTGGCCAACCGCATGAAGGTGGACGCCATACATCCCGGATACGGCTTCCTCTCCGAGAAGCCGGAGTTCTCCGAGCGCTGCGAGGAGGAGGGCATCGCCTTCCTGGGGCCGTCGCCCAGGGCCATGAAGCTGCTGGGCAGCAAGCTGTCCGCACGCGAGTTCATGTCCAAGGTGGGAGTGCCCATCATGCCTGGCACCCTGGACCCCCTGGAGACCCCGGACGAGGCCATCAAGGAGGCCAACAAGATCGGCTATCCCATCCTGCTCAAGGCCTCCGGGGGCGGCGGCGGTCGCGGGATGAGGCTGGTGCGCAACGACGACGAGATGGAGAACGCGCTCACCTCCGCCAAGAACGAGGCGGACAAGGCATTCAAGAACCCTACCATATACCTGGAGAGGGCTTTGCTCAAGGCAAGGCACATCGAGTTCCAGGTCGTTGGTGACTCCCGAGGGAACGCCTACTGCCTGGGAGAGAGGGAGTGTTCGGTGCAGCGCCGGCATCAGAAGATCATAGAGGAGACGCCCTCCTGCGCCGTGTCCCCGGAACTGAGGGAACGGATGTCCGAGCTGTGCATCGCCGCTGTCAAGCGGGCTGGGTACACCTCCCTGGGCACCTTCGAGTTCCTGATGTCCGCAGATGGGGACCTCTTCTTCCTGGAGGCCAACACCAGGATACAGGTGGAGCACCCCATCACCGAGCTGGTCACCGGCCTGGACCTGGTGGAGATGCAGCTGAAGATCGGTTCGGACATACCGGTGGAGGACGTCCTTTCCGCCGTCAAGCCCAAGGGTCACGCCATGGAGTTCAGGATCAACGCCGAGAACCCGTTCAACAACTTCTTCCCCGCCCCCGGGCGCATCGAGAAGTACACCGAACCGGCCGGGGACCATGTCCGTGTGGACTCACACGCTTACGAGGGTTACGTGGTGCCGACGGAGTTCGACAACCTGCTGGCCAAGCTGATCATCTCCGGCAAGACCAGGAACGAGGTGCTGAACCGCTCGCAGGAGGCCCTGGACCGCTACACGGTCACCGGGATCAAGACCACCATACCGTACCACCGGCTGGTGGTGCGCAACCCGGACTTCCGCGGCGGGAACTACAGCATCGACTTCGTTAAGGACCACCTTCCGCAGGACCTGCTCAAGACCACGGAGTTCTCCCTGTTCGAGAGCATAGCGCGTTAGAGCCCGATCTCCAGAACGTCGCTGTATATAGGTCCGTTAGGGGTGAGCACGCTCTTCTTCAGTTTGATCGCGTTCACAGCGAACGAGCCGAAGTCCTTTACCTGGCCGTACTTAAGGAAATCGACCAGGTCGGCCTTGAAGCCCTCCCTCACCCTGGCCAGGGTGAGATGGGGCGAGAAGGCGTGCTTGTCCCGGCTGAAGCCGAGCGGCACGCAGCCGTCCTCCAGCCCGGTCACGATCCTTTTGAGCGGCTCTGCCCCCTCCATCCCCACCCAGACCACCCGGGCGGCCCGCAGGTTCGGGAAAACCCCGGTGCCGATCAGCCGGACCTCGAAGGGAGATAAGCCCTGCACGGCCTTCCTCATGACCTCCTCCAGATCGGGAACGGTCTGCTCCTCGGTCTCTCCCAGGAACTTGAGGGTGACGTGCACGTTCTCCGGCGATACCGGCTTCAATGCCCGCCCGAGGTGCGCCAGCTCCGCTATGGCCTCCCTGAGGGCCGGACCGCACTCCACGTCCACGGCGATGAAGGCCCTGAAGCCCATCAGTCACCCAGCAGGCCATGGCATTCCTTGACCACTTCCTGCGCCCGGACCAGCTCCAGGACGTTGCCCTGCGGGGACGTTCCCTGGATTATGAATGGGTACACCTCCTTGAAGCCCAGCATGCCCCAGGTGGCGAACATGCGCTTGGCCACCTCGGCGTAGAACTTCTGCCCGTTGGGATTTCCGCACGGGAATACGGCTATGACCTTCTTGCCCGGCTTCAACCGGGGGACGTACTTGCCAGGGCCGTCGCCGAAGGCCAGCAGGGCGTACATCCTGTCGATGAAGGCCCGGGTGCTGGCGGTCTCGGTGCTGAAGTAAATGGGCGAGCCGATAACCAGCGCATCGGCCTCCCTGAGCTTCTTGTACAGGAGCTGCATGTCGTCCTTCACCGCGCAGGCGTCGTTCTTCTTGCAGTAGAAGCAGGCCTGGCAGTCCTTGATCTTCAGCTCGTTCAGGTTGTAGTAGTCCAGGTCCACGTCCGCGTGGTCCTTGGTGATCTCCTTGAGCAGCCTGGCGGTGTTCCCGTCCTTGCGGGGACTTCCGTTGATAGCTAGTATCCTCATCCTTTCACCCTGCCTGTCCGCATGGCGTTCTGGGAGATATAGTGATTGAGGACGATCGTCAAGAAAAATGACGGTTGGGAAGATATTACTCCGTCCGGCGTCCCGGACGGGAAGGCCTTCAGATCAGGCCCTGGTCCATCATGGAGCTGGCGACCTTGATGAAGCCGGTGATGTTGGCCCCCACCACGTAGTTGCCCGGGCTGCCGTACTTGGCGGCGGAGTCCATGGCGTTCTTGTGGATGTTGACCATGATCTGGTGCAGCTGCCGGTCAACCTCCTCCGCGGACCAGGACATGCCGATGTGGTTCTGGCACATCTCCAGCCCGGAGGTGGCCACCCCGCCGGCGTTGGCCGCCTTCCCGGGACCGAACAGCACCCCGTTGGCTATGAACATCTCCACCGCTTCGGGGGTCGAGGGCATGTTGGCCCCCTCGGAGACGGCGATGACCCCGTTGTCCAGCAGCCGCTTGGCGTCGTCCTTGTCCAGCTCGTTCTGGGTGGCGCACGGCATGGCGATGTCGCACTTGGCCTTCCAAGGGCGCTCGTCGGCCCAGTACTCGCAGCCGTACTTGGCGGCATACTCGCTGATGCGCCCGCGCTTCACGTTCTTGAGGTCCATGACGTACTCCCACTTCTTCAGGTCTATCCCTTCCGGATCGTAGATGCTGCCGTCGGAGTCGGAGAGGGTGACCACCTTCCCTCCGAGCTGAGTGACCTTCTGCACCGCGTACTGGGCGACGTTCCCGGAACCGGAGATGGCCACGGTCTTGCCCTGGAAGTCCTGCTTCCGGGTCTTGAGCATCTCCTCGCAGAAGTAGGTGCAGCCGAACCCGGTGGCCTGGGGGCGCATCAGCGACCCGCCCCAGTTGATGCCCTTACCAGTGAGCACGGACTCAAAGCGGTTGTTTATCTTCTTGTACTGGCCGAAGAGGTAGCCGATCTCCCTGCCCCCCACGCCAATGTCCCCCGCGGGCACATCGGTGTCCGGGCCGATGTGCCTGAACAGCTCGTTCATGAAGCTCTGGCAGAAGCGCATGATCTCCGCGTCGCTCTTGCCCTTGGGGTCGAAGTCCGCGCCGCCCTTGGCCCCGCCCATGGGCAGCCCGGTCAGGGCGTTCTTGAACACCTGCTCGAAGCCCAGGAACTTCAGTATTCCCAGGTTGACCGAGGGGTGGAAGCGCAGTCCGCCCTTGTAGGGGCCGATGGCGCCGTTGAACTGCACCCGGAAGCCGCGGTTGACCTGCACCTCGCCCTTGTCATCCATCCAGGTGACCCTGAACATGATCTGGCGGTCCGGCTCGACCATCCTCTCGAGTATCTTGGACTTGACGAATTCAGGGTGCTGCCTGAGCACCGGTTCCAGGGATTCGAAGACCTCGTTGACGGCCTGGTGGAACTCCTTCTCCCCGGGGTTCTTGGCCACTACCTTTTCCATCAGTTCCTTGGTGAGCATGATGATGTGACTCCTTTGTCTGCGGTCGCCCTACGACCTACGGGTCGTATTGGTTTTTCTTATATAATCTATGTCGAAAGACCGGTAACCGCGGTTGTCAGTGGAACAATTGACAGTTTCATCAGTAATTCTTGTACAAATGTCCATTCTTCGCAGCGAAATTGACATTTTATGATGCCAGGGAGACCGATTACGAACTATCGAGCATATCCATTAAATAATAAGGCCATCATGCGATGGATTACGTCATGGACGCATGCTGTCGAGGTCCTGATGCCGCCCCCTCCGCCCGGGGAAAGAGCGTTTCGGCGCGGGGCCGCTGGGAGGCGCAGGACCGTCGGGTGATCACTGATGAACGATAACTGCCTCGCCGCCGTGAAGATCGACCAGGACCTGTGCAGCAGGTGCAAGGTCTGCTATTCCCTCTGTCCGTTCGAAGCCATCTATCAGCAGGAGGACGGACGCATCAAGATAGACATCCAGAAGTGCCAGGTCTGCGGCATATGCTACAGCGCCTGCCCGGTGTCGGCCATCGAGATGGCCTATTACGATTACGACGGGCTGCTGGATTACGTCCGCAGCGCCAGCCCGGACTCGGAGACCCTGGTCATGATGTGCCGCGGCAACTCCCCCAGCAGCGGGGAGGTGGAGGACATCCTGGCCGAACAGGGGCTGCGCACCAAGGATTACATCCCCCTCAGGATACCCTGCGCCGGACGGATCCCCACGGATTTCGTGTTCAACGCCCTTTCCTCCGGCATCAGGAACATCGTGTCCATCCAGTGCCAGGATGGCTTCTGCCGCATGAAGGAGGGCACCAGGATAGAGACCAGGAGGCTGCTGCTGGGCAAGGCGGTCATCAAGCAGCTGGGATACCCGGAGGACGCCCTGCAGGTGGTCAAGTACTCCCGCAAGGCGGTGTGGATCAGCCATGACTGCGTGGGCTGCGACAAGTGCGTGTTCGTATGCCCCTACGGGGCCATCACCGCCGCGGACTTCTCCTCCCCGGTGGTGGACCAGGAGAAGTGCGTGGGCTGCGGGGCCTGCCAGATGGTCTGCCCGCACAACGCCATACAGGTGAAGGGCTACGATTTCTACACCGTGCTGCGCTCCTACGAGGAGGCCGCGGCCCGCATGCGCGAGCGGGACCACAAGCCGTCCATACTGGTGTTCAGCTGCCAGTGGTCGGAGTTCTCCGCCCTGGACGACCCGGACCGCATGCTGAGGGGGAGGAACGCCATGATGCTGGAGGTCCCCTGCTTCAAGGGGCTGGACCCCGTGCACGTGCTGAACGCCCTGCAGAGCGGGTTCGACGGGGTGATGGGAGTGGTGTGCGCCCCGGAGGACTGCAAGCTGCAGAAGGGGCGGGACACCGCCGAGCGGCAGCTGGAGGTGCTTTTGATCGCCCTGGAGAGGCTGGGGCTCTCGGAGCGCTTCGAGATGCATGAACTATCTCCGCGCTGCGCTGGGGATTTCACCAGCCGCTTCGAGGCTTTCTGCGAGCGAATAGCCACCCTGCCGCTGAACGAAGTCCGCAAGGAGGACTGAGATGTACCGCATCATTTCCAAGGAGAGGCTGGCCCACAAGCACACCCTCTTCGAGGTGGAGGCCCCGGAGATCGCCGCCAAGGCCCTGCCCGGACAGTTCCTGATAGTTATCCCCAGTGAGGGCGGCGAGAGGGTGCCCCTCAGCATCTGCGATTACGACCGCCAGAAGGGCACGGTGTCCTTCGCCTTCCATGAGGTGGGGAAGACCACCAGGGAGCTGGGGACCTTCGAGCGGGGGCAGGACATCTTCAACGTGACCGGTCCTCTGGGAAACCCTTCGGAGATAAGGAGGTTCGGAAAGGTGCTCTGCGTGGGCGGGAGCATCATGGCCGCTCCGGCGTTGATGCAGGCCAAGGCCATGAAGGAGGCCGGGAATGAGGTGGTGACGGTGCTGGGCTGCCGCAGCCAGGAGTTCCTGTTCAAGAGGGACGTGGCGGAGCGGTACAGCGACCGCGTGTACGTGTCCTCGGACGACGGCAGCGTGGGCGAGAAGGGGCTGGACTTCCTGAAGGAGCTGTTGTCCAAGGAGAAGTTCGACCGCTGCACGGTCATCGGCCCGGTGGTGATGATGAAGAGGGTCAGCGAGATCACCAGGCCCTTCGGCGTCCCGACCATCGTCTCCCTGACGCCGATCATGATCGACGGGATGGGGATGTGCGGGGTGTGCCGGGTCACCGTGGGGGAGCAGATGCTCTTCGGCTGCGTGGACGGCCCGGAGTTCGACGGCCACAAGACCAACTTCGACGAGCTCATCAACAGGCAGCGCAGCATGCTGCCGGAGGAGCGCCTGAGCGCGCTGCTCCACGAGCACAAAGGGGGGTGCCGCTGTGGAAGGCAATGAACCCAGGAGGAGGGGCGAGAAGCGCATGGACGAGGACATACCCATGCCCCGCCAGGAGCCTGAGGAGCGGGTCAGGAACTTCAAGGAGGTCGCCCTCGGCTACACCGAGGAGATGGCCCTGGCCGAGGCGGAACGCTGCATGAGGTGCAAGAAGCCGCAGTGCGTGCAGGGCTGCCCGGTGGAGGTGCCCATCCCCCAGTTCATTGAGAAGCTGTCCCAGGGAGACTACCAGGAGGCCATTGCCATCATCAAGTCCAAGAACGCCCTGCCCGCGGTGTGCGGAAGGGTGTGCCCGCAGGAGGCCCAGTGCCAGAAGAACTGCGTGCGCGGCAAGAAGGGGGACCCGGTCAACATTGGCCGCCTGGAGCGCTTCCTGGCCGACTGGGAGAGGGAGCATGGGATGAAGGTGCCTCCCCGACCGGCCTCCACCGGCAAGAGGGTGGCCATCATCGGAGCGGGACCGTCCGGTCTAACGGCGGCATCCGACCTGGCCAAGCTGGGGCACGAGGTCACACTTTTCGAGGCGTTGCACGTGGCCGGAGGGGTGCTGATGTACGGCATCCCCGAGTTCCGGCTTCCCAAGGACATCGTGCAGAAGGAGGTGGAGTACGTTCAGAGCCTGGGCGTGGAGCTGCGCCTGGGGAACCTGATCGGGCGCATTCACACCATCCCCGAGCTGATGGAGCAGGGCTACGACGCCATCTACATCGCCAGCGGAGCCGGTCTGCCCCAATGGACCGGCTGCCCGGGAGAGAACCTGGGCGGGATATACTCGGCCAACGAGTTCCTGATCAGGGTCAACCTGATGAAGGCCTACAACTTCCCGGAGAGCGACACCCCGATTCGCATCGGAAAGCACGTGGTGGTCATCGGCGGAGGCAACGTGGCCATGGACTGCGCGCGCATATCCATGAGACTGGGGGCCAGGGTCTGCCTCAACTACCGGCGCTCCCGGAACGAGCTGCCCGCCCGGCGGGAGGAGATCGAGAACGCCGAGGAGGAGGGGCTGATCTGCAACTTCCTGAACGCCCCCGCGGAGTTCTACGGGGACGACAAGGGCTGGGTGCGCGCGATGCGCTGCACCTGCATGGAGCTGACCCGGCCGGACGAGCGCGGGCGGACCGGGGTCAAGCCCATAGCCTGCTCGGACTTCGAGGTGGACACCGACACGGTGATAGTGGCCATCGGCCAGACGCCCAACCCCATCATACAGAGGACCACCGAAGGTCTCAAGACCAACCCGCGCAACGGCACCATACTGGTGGACGAGGACGGCCGGACGAACCTGGAAGGGGTCTTCGCCGGCGGGGACGTGGCCACCGGGGCGGCCACGGTCATCAGCGCCATGGGCGCAGGCAAGAGGGCCGCCCGGGCCATGCATGAATTCCTTATCAACGGGCCAAGGGGGGACCGCACATCGACAAACTGAAGGTGGCATTCTACTGGGCGGCCAGCTGCGGGGGCTGCGAGATCGCGGTCCTGGACATGAACGAGAAGATACTCGACCTGGTCCAGCACGTGGACATAGTGTTCTGGCCGGTGGCCATGGACGTGAAGTACAGGGACGTGGAGGCCTTCCCCGACGGCCACGTGGACGTGACCTTCTTCAACGGCTCCGTGCGCAACAGCGAGCAGGAGCACATGGCCAACGTGCTCAGGGCCAAGTCCAAGCTGCTGGTGGCCTTCGGCTCCTGCGCCAACGAGGGTTCCGTTCCGGGATTGGCCAACCTGCACGATGCCCAGGACATCCTGGACCACGTGTACATGGAGGTGAGCCAGGGCCGGGGAAACGGCTCCGCCGTCCCCAGACCGGATTCGCAGGTCAAGGAAGGGACGCTGCACATACCCACCTTCTACGACACGGTGAAGACCCTGGACCAGACCGTGGACGTGGATTACTATCTGCCGGGATGCCCCCCGCCGGTGCAGCTCATCGTGAACGCCCTGGACGCGATCGTCGCAGGCAAGCTGCCCCCCAAGGGCACGGTGCTGGCGCCCATGCCCGCGGTGTGCGCGGAGTGCCCGCGCAAGCGGGAGAACAAGAAGATTACCGCCCTGCACCGGGTGCACGAGTTCGTTCCCGACCCGGAGCGCTGCCTCATGGAGCAGGGGATCATCTGCATGGGCATGGCCACCCGCGGAGGCTGCGGGGCGCAGTGCCTGAAGGTGGACATGCCCTGCACGGGTTGCGGCGGTGCCGCCCCCAACCAATCGGACATAGGTACGGGGATGATGACCGCTTTGGCCTCCATACTCAACCTGGAAAAGGAGCCGGGGACGTACTCGGAGGAGGAGGTGGAGGACCTTATTTCGCAGATCAAGGACCCGGTGGGCATATTCTACATGTACAGCCTGCCCGCGTCCATCCTCAGAAGGAAGGTGATGAAGAGATGAAGGAGATAACTATCGACCCGATCACCCGGCTGGAAGGCCACGGCAACATCTCCATATTCCTGGACGACCAGGGAGAGGTGGAGAACGCCTACCTCAAGATACCCGAGCTGAGGGGCTTCGAGTCCTTCTGCGTGGGCCGCCCGGCGGAGCTCATGCCCCTGCTCACCACCCGCATATGCGGGGTGTGCCCGGTGGCGCACCATTACGCTTCCGTCAAGGCCCTGGACGCCTGCTTCGGGGTGGAACCGCCATCGGCGGCCAAGAAGCTGCGCGAGCTGCAGTACATGGGCTACATCTGCTACGACCACATCCTGCACTTCTACTACCTGGGCGGACCGGACTTCATCGTCGGCCCGGACGCCCCCCCGGAGAAGAGGAACATCCTGGGGGTGATAGAGAAGGCCGGACTGGACGTGGCCAAGGAGGTCATCAAGCACCGGGCCTACGGGCAGAGGATCACCGAGATCATCGGCGGCAAGGCCACCCACCCGGTGAGCGGGCTTCCCGGGGGCATAAGCAAGGCCCTGAGCGAGGAGAACCGCCTGGCCATCCTGGACATGTCCAGGTCCCTGGTGGACTTCGCGCTCTTCTCGCTCAAGACATTCCACGCCCTGGTGCTGGACAACCCCGCGTACATGGAGCTGATCAAGAGCGACATGTACACCCAGAGGACCTACTACATGGGCATGGTGGACGACGCTGACCGAGTGAACTTCTACGACGGCAAGGTCCGGGTGGTCGACCCCCAGGGCAAGGAGTTCCTGAAGTTCGACGCTCAGGACTACGCAGAGCACATCGAGGAGCGTTCCGAGGAGTGGACCTACTCCAAGTTCCCCTTCCTGCGCAGCATCGGCTGGAAGGGCTTCGTGGACGGCAGGGACAACGGGGTGTACCGCGTGGGTCCCCTGGGCAGGCTGAACGCCTCAGAGGGCATGGCCACGCCCCTGGCCGATCAGGAGTACAGGCTGCTTTTCTCCACCCTGGGAAAGCCGGCGCACGGCACCCTGGTGTTCCACTGGGCCCGGCTCATCGAGCTGCTGTACGCGGCGGAGAGGGCCGTGGAACTGGCCACCGACCCGGAGATCACCTCCACCGAGGTCCGCAGGATGCCGGGCGAGCCGGGGCACGGCGTGGGCATAGTGGAGGCGGCCAGGGGAACGCTGATACACGAGTACCAGCTGGACCGGGACGCGCTGATACAGAACGTGAACATGATCGTGGCCACCACCAACAACTACCCGTCCATCTGCATGAGCGTGCGGGACGCGGCCAAGGGCCTCATCAATAATGGAAAGGTGGACGAGGGCATACTGAACAAGGTGGAGATGGCCTTCCGAGCCTACGACCCTTGCTTCGGCTGCGCCACGCACTTCGCCATCGGCCAGATGCCCATGGACGTCAAGGTGTACGGTCCACGCAGGGAGCTCATTTGCCACCTGAGCCGCTGAGCGAGGGGCCCCCCGACCTGAGGCAGCTCGAGGACCAGCTCAGGGAATGGCTTCGAGGGGCCCGCAGCATCGTGATCGCCGGCATAGGCAACGCCATACGGCGCGACGATTACGTGGGCGTCAAGGTGGTGGAGGACCTGCGGGACCTGGCCTCCGAGAGGGTCCGCCTGATCGAGTGCGAGACCGTGCCGGAGAGTTTCGTGGACGAGATCGTGGACCTGAGGCCGACGCACGTGCTCCTGGTGGACGCCGCCCTGCTGGGACTGCCGCCCGGCTCCGCCCGCCTCTACGGGGCGGAGCAGGTGACCAGCACCGCCGGCATCTCCACCCACACCCTGCCCATACGCGTGTTCTGCGAGTACGTCACCCTGCTGACCGGGGCCAGGATCGCCCTCCTGCTCATCCAGCCCAAGGACACCGAGTTCGGGGAAGGCATATCCCCTGAGGTCCAGGGATCCGCATCGAAGCTCGAGAGCATGCTCCGTTCGTTGCTGGCCTGAGGACCGTTGACCCTGGTGTCGATAAAATTTTGTGAGAAAAACCGTAAGATAAGGGGTTTAAAGGCGGTACTCGACCACCGAGCGCTTACGCGGACAAAGCGTCGTTGGGGCACTCTTCGATGCACTTGCCGCAGTCAGTGCACTTAGCGGCGTCGATGACGGCGACGTCATCAACAGCTATGGCACCGGTAGGGCAAACATCCTCGCACAGTCCGCAACCAACACACTCGTCGACATTGACCTTAGTAACCATGGTATGGCACCTATGGGAGGGCAGAAGAAAAGTGACCGTATTTATGCTTTGCCCATTCAGTGGACGAACCTACCTAACTATCAGCACCGAGGTGCTGGCCCTTTTGGAGAGGGAGGAGGACACGCTGCCGATCAAGGCCCCCTTGGCCGCCCCCATGCCCCGGCTTCCGGTGACGATCATGTCCGGCCTGAAGGTCTCCGCGAACTCCAGTATCTTGGTCACTGGCGGCCCGTGCAGCAGATGGGCGGTGGCCTGCACCTCCTCGGAGGACAGTATCTCCAGGGATTCCTGCAGTGTTCTCTTTCCCGCGGCCTCCATCTCCTCGGTGTCCGTCTCGGCCATCAGGGAGGCGAACTCCCTCACCTCGACCACGTAGACCACGGCCACCTCGTAGGACGGGGCGGACAGGGCCAGCAGGGCCGCCTTCCTCAGGGCCTTCTCGCCGTGCACGGAACCATCCACGGCCACCAGCAGCCTCAGCCTTTGCGCTTCCATGGGTCGAACCACCTCTGGGCGATCATGGTCGGCACGAGCGCCCCTATGATTATCGTTCCCACCAATATTGAGAATTGCGCCCGGTCGATAAGTCCGTGGTCCACCCCGAACTGCAGGAAGACCATGCCGAAGGTCAGCGATGTGGCCATGAGCAGGGAGATGTAGACCGATTCCCTGCGAAGGCATCTGCGGGCCACCGGCAGGACGAAGGCCACCTTCAGAATGATGCGCCCGGCGGAGAGCAGACCTACGGCCAAAGCCCCGGCCAGCAGGGCCTCCATGGAGACGTTGGAGCCGGCGGCCAGGAAGAACAGGGAGACCATGAAGCCCAGGAACACCGTGCGGACCTTGGACCAGGCCTCCTTGTTCTTCTCCAGCGTTGAGGACAGCGCGAACCCGAGGAGGTAGGCTGGGAGCACCGCGGCCACCCCGGCCACCGAGGCCATGGCGGCCAAGAGCAGCAGCGGCAGCAGGATGACCTTCACCTCGGGCTCCCCCGGGCGCCCCTTCACGCGGGCCAGCAGCCTCCCGGAATACTTCCAGGCCAGGGGTATGACCAGCAGCATGGCCGCGATCAGCAGCAGCACCTCCCAGTCCGGAGGGGCGAAGAGAACGGCCAGCACCGCCGAGGCCATGAGGTTGGTCAGGAAGCAGGCTGCCAGCACCAGCGATCCCACCTCCGTTCTGGCCTTTCCACCCTCTACCAGCACCACGTACACGATGGCCACGGACGTTTCCGAGAGGGCCACGCCGGCCAGCAGCGAGGCGTCCCAGGACCATCCGGCCAGTTCGTGCAGGGCCAAGGGCACGGTCAGGAATATGCTGAGGAAGGAGGCCAAGGCCAGGGGCAGGCTTCCCCTGATCTGTCGGCGTACCCTGCCGGCCTCCATCTCCGTCCCGGCCAGGAAGGTGAGGCCGATCCCGCCCAACGCGGCCAGGAAGGCGAACCACTCCACCTCGGAGGAGCGCAGCCCCAGGACCTCCCCCACTGCCAGCCCGAGCATGATCTCGAAGATGGCCGCGGAGAGGCCGAAGCGGGCGGCGACGAGCTGGGCGGTAACGGCCAGGAATATCAACAGGGCCAAGGCCAGCAGTTCGTTCACAGGGACACCTTCAGGAGCGTTAGGCGGACCAACAATTTGGTCTTTACCACCACGCGGTTTAAATCCGTTCTAGGCCATGGGGTAAACATGCGTTACCTCTCCGGCCTGGTGCTCGGCCAGAACGGGTTCTTCCCTGGCCATGTGGGCATCGAGGACGGAGTGATAGCCGAGCTGGGCACGGGGAAGAGGGGTAGCCCCTACGCCAAGGGGCTCATCGTCCCCACCCTGGTCAACGGGCACACGCATATAGCCGACTACATCGTGCCGGTGGACCCCTCGCTCACCCTGGAGGAGCTGGTGGCCCCGCCCAAGGGCCTCAAGCACCGGGTCCTGGATTCGGCCGCCCCGGAAACACTGATGAGGGGGATGCTGACCATGAAGCGGTACATGGCCCGCCGCGGGGTCTCGCGGTTCCTGGACTTCCGCGAGGGCGGCTACGATGGAGCGGAGTACCTGCACCGCCTGCAGGGCGAGGGCGCGGAGGCGGTGATAATGGGCCGGCCGAAGCAGCTGGAGTTCTGCCGGGCCGGGGCCCGCCGCCTGCTGAAGGTGGCCGAGGGCGTCGCCGTGTCCTCCATCTCGGACTGGGAATATCCCGAGCTGCAGAAGCTGGCCAAGGAGGTTCGGGAGCATGGGCGTCCCTTCGCCATACACGCCAGCGAGAGGGTGCGCGAGGACATCGACAGGGTCCTGGACCTGAAGCCGTCCTACGTGGTGCACATGACCGAGGCCACCGACCAGGACATGCGGGCGGTGGCGGAGGCCGGTGTCCCCGTGGTGGCCTGCCCGCGCTCGAACATGTTCTTCGGAAAGACCCCGCCCCTGGCCCGCATGCTGGAGAACGGGCTCACCGTGGCCCTGGGCACGGACAACGCCATGATCTGTCTCCCGGACATGCTGGCGGAGATGGAGGCGGCCGCCCGCCTGCTGCGTTCGCAGGGCCGGGAAGGCATAAGGGAGGCCCTGGATATGGCCATGAACGGGAGAAAATTATTAAATCGCCAGGAATCGTTTAGTATAGAACCGGGAGCGCGCTGCGAGCTTATGGTGCTCAGGCACAGGGGAGGGGATGCGATGTCCGACCTTGTCCTGAGGAGCGCCGCCGACGCCCCCGAGCTAGTATGCATCGGAAACAATTGTTGGAGATGATAGGATGGTCCTGTTCAAGAAGATACTGATCCCCACTGATGGGAGCGAATACACCAAGGCCGCCATTGACAAAGGATTGGAGATGGCCAAGGCGGCAGGAGCGGAGGTCACGGCGCTCTATGTGGTGGACCAGACCTCCTTCATCAACTTCCCCATGGATTCAACCATCGTCAGCGTGTACACGCTGCTGGAGAAGGAGGGCCAGGAGGCCATGGAATACGTCAAGCAGAGGGCCGAGGCCATGGGGGTCAAGGTCATCACCAAGATCGAGGAGGGCTCCCCCTCCCGCAAGATCGTGGACATGTCCGCCGATCACGACCTGGTGGTGATGGGCACCCTGGGAAGGACCGGCTTCTCCAAGCTTCTGCTGGGCAGCGTGGCCGAGCGGGTGGTGCGCTTCGCCAAATGCCCCGTATTGGTGGTCAGGTCCCCGGGGGAGGAAAACTAGATGGCCACCGTCGGGGACGTGATGACGTCCAATCCCATTGTGGCCCAGGTGCCCGGGTCCCGCCAGGAGGTGCTGAAGATCATGGTCCAGCACAACCTGACCGGCCTTCCGGTGGTGCGCAGGAACGACGGATCGTTGGCCGGGATGATCACCAGGGAGGACATATTCGACAGGCCGGAGGAGGAGCAGGCGGCCATGATCATGCGCCGGGAGCACCCCTCCATATCCCCCAAGGCCTCCGTGGAGGAGGCGGCGAAGATCCTGGTCGAGAGCAGCATGCGCCACCTGCCGGTGGTGGAGGGCAACCGCCTGGTGGGCATACTGACGCCGACCGACCTGCTGTGCATAGTGGAGAAGAGGGGCATCGACCTCCCGGTGGAGAAGGTGATACGATCCCCCTGCGTCCCCATATACCAGGAGGCGCCGCTGGCCGTGGCCTCGGTCACCCTCAAGGTATCCAAATCCTCGGCCCTGCCGGTGCTGGACGAGCATGGACGTCTGACCGGGATAGTCACCGACCGCGACATATTCAACAAGAGCTACGTGGAAGGGGCGGAGGCCGCCTCCTCCATGGGACTTTCGGAGGACGACGAGCACTGGTCCTGGGATGGCCTGCGCAACGTCATGAAGCTGTGGTACGAGGTGTCCAAGATAGAGCTGCCCGGCACCCCCATCAAGGACATCATGGTCAAGGACCCCACCACCGTGTTCAAGAAGACCGCCATATCCGAGGCGGCCCGCATCATGCGCAAGAACGATTTCGGCCAGCTTCCGGTGAGGGACAACAAGGACCGCCTGCTGGCCATGATATACGATCACGACATCATATCCGTCCTGGTAAAGGAGTAATGAACCAGATGAAGGAGGTCAGCTCCGGGGAGATACTCTCCCTATGCAAGAGAAGGGGCTTTATCTACCCCGCTTACGAGATATACGGCGGGATCGCCGGGCTCTATGACTATGGACCGCTGGGCTGCGCGCTGAAGGGCAACATCGCCGACCTGTGGCGCAGCATATACGCCCTGCAGGAGGGCTTCGTGGAGATAGACGGGGACAACGTGGGACCCGAGGCCGTGTTCAAGGCCTCCGGGCACGTGGACAACTTCGCCGACCTCTCGGTCACCTGCAAGGCCTGCGGGGAATCCTATCGCGCGGACCATCTTGCGAAGGGGCTGCACCCCAACCCCGACTCCCTGAGCATGGAGGAGCTGCAGAAGGTGCTCGACGAACATGGTGTCAAGTGCCCCTGCGGCGGCGACTTCGCCCAGGTCGAGGAGTTCAACCTCATGTTCAAGACCAAGATAGGTCCCGGGAACGGCAGGACCGGATACCTGAGGCCGGAGACGGCCCAGTCCATATTCGTGAACTACACGAACCTCTATCGTCACTGCCGGGAGAAGCTGCCCTTCGGCTGCATCCAGGTGGGTCGGGGGTACCGCAACGAGATCTCGCCCCGCCAGGGAGTGATCCGCCTGCGGGAGTTCAACATGATGGAGGCCGAGCTCTTCGTGGACCCTGAGGACAAGAGCTGGCCTCGCTATGGGGACGCCAAGGACAAGGTGGTCCGCCTGGTGCCGAACACGGACGAGCAGGAGGTGGAGATGACCATCGGGGAGGCGGTGGACAAGGGCATCATCGCCAACCAGACCATCGCCTATTTCATCTGGGTGACCTACGATTTCCTCACCTCCGCGGGCATCGATCCGGCCAGGCTGCGCTTCCGCCAGCACCTCAGGACGGAGATGGCGCATTACGCCGCGGACTGCTGGGACGCCGAGACGCTCATCAGCTTCGGCTGGACGGAGATCGTGGGCATCGCCGATCGCGGCTGCTGGGACCTCTCCCAGCACATGAAGCACTCCAAGGCCGACCTGAGCGCGTTCATGCGCTTCGAGGAGCCCAGGGAGGTGGAGAGGGACGCCATAAAGCCCAAGTTCGGGGCGCTGGGCCCCCGCTTCAAGGGCGCGGCCGGGGACATCAAGAAGCAGCTGGAGGCCATGGACGCCACGGCGGTGCACGATGGTCTCGTCACCGTCAGCGTAGACGGTCAGGATGTTGAGCTGGACACCACCTATTACGAGGTGGTTAGAGTGAAGGAGAAGGTCAACGGGCAGAAGGTGGTCCCGCACGTCATCGAGCCGTCCCACGGCCTGGACCGCATCTTGTACAGCTGTCTGGAGCACGCCTACCGGGAGAAGGACGGCTATGTGACGATGGCCCTCAGGCCGGCCGTCGCGCCGATCAAGGTGGGGGTGTTCCCGCTCATGGCCAAGGACGGCATGGAGGAGGTGGCCCGGGCGTTGGACAAGGCATTGCGCGAGGAGGGCATCGCCACCTATTACGATGACTCGGGCTCCATCGGCCGGCGCTACGCGCGCATGGATGAGGCTGGTACCCCTTGGTGCGTCACCGTGGACTACGACACCCTGGAGAAGGGAGAGGTCACCGTGCGCGACAGGGACACCACCGAGCAGGTGAGGATAGGCGCTGACGATGTGGTGGAGAGCATCAAGCAGCGGCTGAAACGCAAACTATCATGCTGACACAGGTCATAATATACCAGGAAGGTGAGCAAAGATGGTAGGAGAAAGCATCGAGGGATTGAAGAAAAGGGAACTGCTCAGGTCCCTCATCGACGCCAACTACGTCGGGGACCTGATGAGGAAGAACTTCGAGACCGTGGACCCGGAGATGGCCCTCTCCGATGTGGTGGCCAAGATGAAGTCCTCTGACCTGCACGAGATACCGGTCGTGGACGGCAAGAAGCTGCTGGGGGTGATCAGCTACGGCACGGTCATCCGCAAGAAGAACCTGGTCATCGGGACCAAGGCCAAGACCATGGTGGAGAGCACCCCGGAGGTCACCCTTGATACCCCCATAACCGAGGTGGCCGAGCACTTCCTGTCCTCCGGCTACAGGCACCTGCCGGTGACCAAGGGCAAGACCATCCAGGGCATAGTCACCCGGGCCTCGGTCATATCCGTGCTTCCGAAGCTCAAGGACGTCAAGGCCCTGAAGGTCGGGGACATCATGAGCAACGAGGCCCGCGCGGTGCACGAGAAGGACCTGGTGAAGAACGCCATGATGCTGATGCGCGACCTGGAGGTGCGCACCGTGCCGGTGGTGGACGACTACGAGCGCCTGGTTGGCATCATAGGCATCAAGGACATCGTGCACTACTCCTGGAGCGGCACCTCCACCCTCAGGCAGAGCCGGGGGGACTTGGCCGGGGAGAACAACCCGGTGGAGCTGGAGGTGCGCTCGGTCATGCATGAGCACCCCATCACCCTGAATGCCGACGACAAGCTGACCAAGGCCATCGACGTCATGATCGAGAACAACATCTCCACCATCCCGGTGGTCACCGGGGAGCGCATGGTGGGAGTGATAACCAAGTACGACGTGCTGGAGATGATGGCCTCCGTGCGCAACAGGGACATGGTCTACACCCAGATCTCCGGGCTCGAGGAGGAGGACCGCTTCTCCCTGGACACCATGGAGAGGGAGGTGCAGTCCGGCCTGGCCAAGATCGCCAAGATCACCCGGCCCCTGCTCTTCACCATCCACGTGAGCAAGTACAACAACACCGGCAACTCCGCCAAGTACTCGCTCATCGGCAGGCTGAGCACGGAGAACTCCCAGTACATGGCCAAGGCGGTCGACTGGTCCCTGGGCCAGGCAACGGTCGAACTGATGGACAACCTGGACCGCATCGTCAAGGAGAAGAAGGAGCACAACCTGGACGTTCGCACCCGGAAGCGCCGCGAGAAGGCCTGAAACCCCTTTCAACCCCTTTCCCTTTTATTCATTTCGCCAGGGGGTCCGTTGGTTCGGTGACCTTTGAAAGGGGCTGTCTTCTCCACCCGGAGCGAGGCTCCCTGCCAGACGGGTAAACCTTTTTTATATCCCACAGCTTCCCCTCTCCTGTCCATGGCGCAATACGAGGCGATACCGACCGAGAGGAAGTGGCAGAAGCAGTGGAAGGACTGGGAGCTATACAAGTTCGATCAGGAGTCCGACGCTCCCGTCTATTCGGTCGACAACCCCCCGCGCTACGCTTCCGGAGCACTGCACCTGGGCCATGCCACCGGTTACTCGCTGATTGACTTCGCGGCGCGCTACCACCGGCAGCGCGGCTTCAACGTGATGTTCCCGCTGTGCTTCGATGTGAACGGCACCCCCGTGGAGGTGCGCGTGGAGAAGAAGTTCGGCATAAACAAGTACTCCGTCCCGCGCCAGAAGTACATAGAGATGTGCGAGGAGTATGCCAATTCCTTCATCGAGTCCATGACCCAGCAGTTCGAGATACTGGGGGAGAGCATGGACCCCTCCGTCTACTACCAGACGGACGCCCCGTACTACCGGCGCATCACCCAGATCTCCTTCCTGAAGATGCTGGAGAAGGGGCTGGCCTACAAGGGCGAGTACCCGGTGAACTGGTGCCCCCGCTGCATCACCGCCCTGGCGGACGCCGAGGTGGAGTACGACCAGAACATCACCAAGCTCAACTACGTCAAGTTCCACCTGGCCGACGGCACCGGCCACATCGTCATCGCCACCACCCGCCCGGAGCTCATCTGCACCTGCCAGACCATTGCCGTCCATCCGAACGACGAGCGCTACCGCGACCTGGTGGGAAAGGACATCCTGACCCCGGTGTTCGACAAGAAGGTGCAGGTCATCGCCGACGAGAAGGTGGACCCGGCCTTCGGTTCGGGCATAGTCATGATCTGCACCATCGGGGACAAGACCGACCTGGAATGGGTCATGAAGTACAAGCTCCCCCTGGAGAAGGGCATCGACGAGGAGGGCAGGATGACCGAGCTGGCCGGACCGTACCAGGGAATGCCGGTCAAGGACGCCCGGCTCAAGATCACCGAGGACCTCCTGGCCTCCGGGACCATAATCAAGCAGGAGGAGCAGCAGCAGAACCGCTCCATCTGCTGGAGATGCCACACGCCGATAGAGTTCCTGCAGGTAAAACAGTGGTTCATTAAGATCATGGACTTCAAGAAGGAGGTGCTGGAGAAGGCCGACGAGATCCAGTGGTTCCCTGAGTTCATGAAGGTCCGGCTGCAGGACTGGGTGAACTCCCTGCAGTGGGACTGGGTGGTCTCCCGGCAGCGCTACTTCGCCACGCCCATACCGGTGTGGGAGTGCCAGGAGTGCGGCTACGTGCTGCCGGCGCGGGAGGAGGACTGCTACATCGATCCGACCGTCACCCAGCCGTACGAGGAGAGGTGCCCCAAGTGCGGCGGGGAGCTGAAGGGCTGCCCGGACGTCTTCGACACGTGGATGGATTCGTCCGTTTCTCCGCTGTACAACACCTTCTGGAAGAGGGATGACGAGAAGTTCAAGCGCCTCTATCCCATGTCCCTCAGGCCCCAGTCCCATGACATCATCCGCACATGGGCGTTCTACACCATCCTGCGCGAGCATCTGCTGACCGGGGAGAAGCCCTGGGAGCACATCATGATACACGGGTTCATCATGGCGCCCGACGGAACGCCGATGCATACTTCGCTCGGGAACGTCATCGATCCCATGCCCCTGCTGGAGACGTACGGCGCGGACGCCCTGCGCTACTACGCCTGCACCTGCTCCCTGGGCGAGGACCACGCCTTCCGCGAGAGGGACGTCGTGCACGGCAAGAAGCTCTGCACCAAGATGTGGAACCTAGGGAAGCTGATCGAGATGACCGTCACCGAGCGACCGGAGCCGGTGCAGCTGAAGCCCATCGACCGCTGGATCATGTCCCGGTACTCCAAGGTGCTCGGGACGGTCACCGAACACTTCGAGCGGTACAACTTCGACAAGGCCATGCGCGAGATCGAGAACTTCGCCTGGAAGGAGTTCGCCGACCACTACGTGGAGATGACCAAGTATCGCACCAGGGAGAACGACCCCTCGGTCCGCTACACGCTGTACACGGTTTACCTGGGCATACTGAAGATGATGGCCCCCATGCTCCCTCACGTCACTGAGGACGCCTACCAGGCCTTCGCCAGGATGGATGGGTCGAGGTCCATCCACACCAGCAAGTGGCCTGAGCCTGGACGCATTGACGAGGAGGCGGAGCGCAAGGGGGAGCTGACCAAGGAGGTCATCGCCGCCATACGCACCTGGAAGGCGGAGAAGAAGTTCCCCCTGAACAAGGAGCTGGCCCGGGTGGAGGTGGTGGGCAAGGACGCTCACCTGCTGAAGGGTTACGAGAAGGACGTCGCTCAAACGGTGCGCGCGGAGGTGCTCGAGCTTCTGGAGGAGGCGCATCTGGATAGCTTCCCGGCTGTCATCAAGCCGGTGCACGCCAAGCTCGGCCCCCTGTTCAAGAACCGGGCCAAGGAGATCGTGGGGCAGCTGGCCACCATGGACCCCGCGGAGGCCCTGGCGCTGCTGGAAAGGGACGGCATAGACCTGCTGCTGAACGACGGGTGCACGGTGCGCATAACCAAGGACCTGGTGGAAGTGGCCTGCGAGCTGCAGTACCAGGGCAAGGCCGTGGACACCATGCAGGTCGGGGACCTTTTATTGGTCATCGAGACCTGAAGCGGTTCACCTTCGCTTCCTGCGAAACTGGTAGACGGTCAGCTTCCAGAGGGCCAGGGAGATGATGAGCAGCACCATCCCCAGCTCGTCCACCAGCAGGTAGTATCCCCCCAGGAACGCCAGGCACAGGGAGGCGATGGCCATTATCCCGCCCCAGCGGTAGGCCTTGTACATCTGCCGCAGAGGCACCACCACCTGATCGTAGATGAGGTAGACGGCCACGATCACCAGGACCAGTATGGCTACTTGCAGCAGAGGAGAGATGGCGCCTACGAGCTCGTCGAATATGAGGGAACCGGGACTGACCCCCAGCACTGTGAACAGCCCCAGCAGGAACATGGACAGGACCGGGGTAAGCGAGCGATCGTACCTTCTTCTGCGGCGCATCCCGTCGCGGTTATACGGTGAGGAAGATTAGAACATATCCTCGAAAAAATTGGATGTGTCCGGAGTTGGTCCGGACAAGGGGTTTCGGTCACTTGACGTCCGGTATGTCCTCCCACTGCCGGCCCATCTTCATGCTCTTCTCGAAGGGGAAGGACTGCTCCTTGGAGCGGAACCTCAGAATGGCTGCGACGAACAGCAGCACCGAGGTCACGATGAGCATATATCCTCCGATGCCCAGGCCCCAGCGCACCTCGGCGGTCTCCCCGCTCTCCGGCAGGTAGACCTCCTCGCTACCGGCGAAGGGGGAGGCGGCCACGGTGTCGAATATCTCCTTGGCGTCCTCCACCCCGGTGACCTCCTCCGGGAAGTACACGTACAGGGAGGAGAGGGAGGCTATCACCGCCAGGATGATGATCACCGGCAGCAACATCATTATTCCGCGGGTGAGGTACTTCCGGGCGATCTTGGCGTCGCTTGCGCCGATGGTGCCCAGCAGCAGGAAGATGAGAGGCGTCAGCAGCAGAACGCTGAGCGGTATGGGCAGCGCGGTCAGCTGCACCAGGCCGGCCTCGGGGTCCAGGGTGTTGACGCTAAGCCCCCGGGCGCCATCGATAAGCAGCACGTCCTGGAAGCCCTCGGTGTCCAGGTAGGGGGAGTCGATGGACAGCGACACCACGTAGTAGGGCATGAACACCGCCACCAGGCCCAGCACCAGGGCCGCCAGGGCCAGGGCGTTGCTCGCCGCCCGCACCTTGTTGGCCTTGAAGTCCAGGATGCCCAGGTATGGCCGGATGAGCCCTCCCTGCTTGCGCCGACGGTAGATCACGAGGACCACGATGGCCACGAACACAGCCAGTATACCAATGTATAGCCACAGGAATATGGAGAAGAACCATTCCAGGGTCAGGACGTCGTTGTTGAGGGATTGAACGGAACCGGCCCAATACGCCCCGTTCCACATGTCCCCTCCCTGGCGGTAGTAGGGTCCCTGCGGACCGGCCTGCCCCAGCAGCGAATCGGCGCCCTCGTTGCTTCCCCAGCGGCCCATGAAGTTCAGCCAGGTCTCGCTGCCGGTGAGCAGGATGAGGTCGTAGTCCCCGTCCTCGTAGGACAGTTTGCTAGCCGCTCCGCACTCATCGTTGGCCAGGCCCATGCTTCCGGAATACGAGCGGTAGTAGTTGGCGTGGCTGCCCCGGGCCACGTACACCTTGTAGTGGTCCCCGTCCTTCTCCACGTCCGACCAGTCCGCGGTCATGCCGCTCTCATGCTGGCTGAAGGTGGTCTCCACCGGCTCCAGGTAGGCGTCCAGCACCACCTGGGTCATCTCCCAGTCGCCCTCGTGCCGGTTCAGGTTCCCGTCGTTGAAGTAGTAGAAGGTCCAGTACTGCAGGACGGTGTAGCTGCCGGAATAGGACACCCGGAAGTAGACCGAATACCCCAGTGTCTCCAGGTTCTCCTGGTAGTGGTCGATGATCCCGTCGTCACGGATGGTCCCCATGCGGTTGTCCAGGTAGTGGTTGGAGGTGTAGTAGGTGAGGTCCGAGGAGGTCACGCTGCCGTCCACCAGGACCGAGGTGGAACCGGCGCTGATGTTCAGGTTGCACAGGGTGACGTAGTGCTCGATGTCCACCGGGAACAGTCGCTCATCGCCGTGGAAGTAGTAGACAGGAGCGTACTGCTCTGCCAATGCGGCCTCTTCGGAAGGCGTCAGCGCTCCGCGCGCATCCTGTGGTGCCAGGATGGTCATGCAGCACAGTATCAGGGTGAGAACTACAGCTATCGCTCCGAGGTAACGGGCGGTGCGGAGAAGGATCATGGGTAAGAATTTGTCGAGGGGCTTATCATACTATCCATACGCCTGGTCCGTTCGATTTCAACAGCGATCGTACACCTTGGCTAAGAATCCGCCTGGCCGGACCTGGCGTACTTGTGGGTAATCTTTAAATGCAACTATTCAATACCGAGGAAAGCACGCGGGCGTAGTGTAGCTGGTTATCACTTGAGCTTGCCAAGCTCATAACTCGGGTTCAAATCCCGGCGCCCGCACTCGATTACAATTTTCTGAGGTAATTTTAATTGCTCGAAACTAGCTAGCTTGAGAGCTGAATGGAAATGCCGAAACATTTTCCTTATTACCGTGAAGACCGAAACGCCTCCCCGTTTCATCCGTGGCGAGGATTGATGAACAAATGGGGTTCCATGATCTTACCGCCGTAATACGGTCATTTCTGCTTGATGGTAGACCTGGAGTGAATATTGGTGAAAATATCGTCACGCATGCTACGAGCCAGGTGCAGATTACTGATACGTGACGATGCTTTCCAAAGAGCCTTTTGATATATTGTGTTGAATGAAATAAAAAAGATTCAGACCGCCTTCGCCTTCACGGTCTTATCCCTGTAAACCTGGTCGCAAAGCCCCATTATTACCTTCTCCGCGTCCTTCCGGAACACCTCGACGTAGGTGTACCGGTCCCCCATGGTGATCTTGCCGACGTCCCTGGGCGCCAGTCCGGTGTCGCCTCTGACCAGCCTCAGGATGTCCCCCTTGCCGATCTTGTCGGCGTTCCCCAGGTTGATCTCTATGGAAACGACGTCCCCGCGGGACCTGGCCCTCTTGGCTATGGGAGGCCTCTCCAGGGCGGCCTGGGCGGCCAGACGGACCTCCTCCAGCTTGTTGACCTCGGGCTCCGGCTTGTGCACGATCTCCATGTCCAGGCGCTCGATGGGCTTACCGGTCCGCCTCTCCAGGTCCCTGACCATCTTCCTTTCCTCGGGCAGCAGCAACGTAATGGCCATGCCCTCCTTGCCGGCCCTCCCGGTCCTGCCGATGCGGTGCACGTAGGTGTCCGGGTCGCTGGGAGAATCGAAGTTGATCACCAGGTCCACCGAATCGATGTCCAGTCCGCGGGCGGCCACGTCGGTGGCCACCAGTATGCGCAGCGACCCGTCCTTGAACCCCTTGAGCACCTTCTCCCTCTTGTTCTGGGCCACGTCGCCGTGTATCGCCCCGGCCAGATAGTTGTGCCTTTTCAGCTTCTTGGCCACCTGGTCCGCCTTGTGCTTGGTGTGGCAGAACACGATGGCTTTGGGTTCATGAATGTCCAGTATGGTGTACAGCGCGTCGCGCTTGTCCTCTTTGGACGTTATAAGGAAGTACTGCTTGGTCAGGTCCAGCACCGGCTCGTCCTTCGATACCAGAAGTTCCAGGGGATCGACCATCTGGCGCATGGCCAGCTCCCTGATCTCCGAGGACATGGTCGCCGAGAACAGCAGGGTCTGCCTCCTCTTAGGAACGCGTGCCAGTATGAAGTTCATGTCCCTGGCGAAGCCCATGTCCAGCATGCGGTCGGCCTCGTCCAGCACCACCACGGACACCTTCGACAGGTCCATCTCCTGGCGGTTGATGAGGTCCTTGGCCCGGCCGGGGGTGGCGATTATTATGTCGATGCCCCGGCGCAGCTTGGCGATCTGAGGCTCGATGCCCACCCCTCCGTATATGGGGAGGCAGTCGTGCCCGGTGTGGTGCGAAAGCTTGGTGAGCTCCTCGGCCACCTGGTTGGCCAGCTCCCTGGTGGGCACCAGGACCAGTGCCGATGGCGAGGGCATCCTGGGCTTGACCCGCTCCAGGATTATTGAGCCGTATGCGCCGGTCTTTCCCGTTCCCGTCTGGGCCTGGGCGTACATGTCGCTGCCCTTAAGTCCTACGGGTATGGCCTCGATCTGGACTGGAGTCGGCTCGGTCCAGCCCATCTCGTTCATGGCCTCTATTAGCTCCTTGGATATCCGAAGATCGATGAATGATGTCACGTTGTCCACTCTGTGGTGAAAATAAAAACGAACTGCGAGAACAGACGAATTTGATTTCAGTTGGTGGTTGCACTTCGCCTATTTAAACATGCGCACCGAACAGCCTCATATCCAATATATGCACCATCACAATGGCCGGACCTTGGGGCCGATGATCCGAGGAAGGGGCTTGAGGCCAGGCCGCCGGTCCGGATGATTATTTAGTGCGAATCCGTTTCCATGTTTCGTATGTTCAAGAAGGCCATATTTCCCGGAAGGTACATCCAGGGGAAGGGAGCCGTGGAAGAGCTTCCCTCCCTCGTAGCGGCCCTGGGCGGCCACGGACTTCTTCTGGCCTCGCCATCGGTCATTGAGAAGGTGTTTCCGGCGTTCCATCTCCACCCTGAGGAGAACGGCATCCGCGTGGAACGGTTCAACGGGGAATGCTGCGAGAAGGAATTGGACAGATTGGCTGGCATCATTGCCGCTGGAGGGTCCAAGGTCATCATCGGAATGGGCGGGGGAAAGACCATTGACACCGCGAAGATCGCCGCGGACCGGGCGAACTTGCCGGCCGTCGTAGTGCCGACCATCGCCTCCACCGACGCACCAACCAGCGGATGCGCGGTCATTTACACCAAGGAGGGGAGGTTCAGCAAGGTAGTTTACCAGAGGAGCAATCCCGCGGCGGTTCTGGTCGACACCTTGATAATCGCCAAGGCGCCAACGCGTTTCCTGGTGGCGGGCATGGGCGACGCCCTGGCCACCTGGTTCGAGGCCCGCTCTTGCGAACGGACCGGTTCGATGAACGAATGCGGGGGGACCAGCACGATGGCGGGGCTGCGCATAGCCGCGCTCTGCTACGAAGTGCTCCTCGCCGACGGCGTTCAGGCGAAGAAGGATTGCGAAAACCACATCGTCACGCCAGCCCTGGAGCGTATCGTTGAAGCTAACATACTCTTGAGCGGACTGGGGTTCGAGAGCGCTGGACTGGCCTCCGCCCATTCCATACACAACGGTCTTACGGCCCTGGAGGAGACCCATCCCTATTACCATGGCGAAAAGGTCGCCTTCGGCGTACTTGCCGGACTCCACCTCACGAACGCATCCACCGAGGAGATCGAACGCGTCTACGGTTTCTGTGAGGATGTCGGTCTCCCCATCACCCTGACCGATATCGGCCTGAAGAACATAAGCCGCGAGAGGCTCATGATCGCGGCCGAAGGTGCCTGCGCCGAGGGTCAGCCTATACATCACGAGGCATGTACCATCACCTCAGCCAAGGTGTTCGAGGCGATGAAGGCGGCGGATTTCGAGGGAAGGAAGAGGGAAGGCCGACACCATAGCTAGGCGCCCAGTTGCTGAAGAATGAATAATAAAATGACTGGACATTGAAAATTAAAATGTATGATAATCGCATGATTAAAAATCGTTACTTTGCATCCCATTTAATAGCAGGGACCTTATGGCACGTCCATCCCGCGACCGAAAGGAAGCGGGATATAACAACCGTAGGTAGTTTGTCAATGTACGGAAACAGAGGAAATTCCGGCGGCTACAACCGCCCCAGGAACGATGGACCCCGCGAAATGCACGACGTTGTTTGCTCCGACTGCGGCGCAAAGACCCAGGTTCCCTTTAAACCCACCGAGGGCAGGCCTGTCTATTGCAGGGACTGCTTCCAGAAGCACAAGCCCAAGGACCGGTTCTGAACAGGTTAGCTTCAAACCTTTTCGGGGCGAAAGCCCTGCCAACCATTTACCGTTCTATTTTATATCGTTCATTTAGGACCAATGCCAGCCCCGTAAAAAAAGAAAAAAGGGGTTTGTTGCGGACGTTCAATTCCTTTTGCTGTAGACGACGAAACCGACCACGCCCGCGACGATGACCGCGGCAACTATGGCACCGACTATCAGGAGCGTGTTGTCAGCGCCTCCGTCATCATCATTGTCATCCTCATCATCGCCGCCGTTCCCTCCGTCCGAAGCCACCAGGGTCAAATGGCCCAGGTCGATATCTTCCTCCCCAACGATCACGTTCTCGGTCATCGTGTCGAAACCGTCCGCTTGAACACTGAGGACGTATTCCCCAGCGTTCACATTGAGGAACTGGAATGCCCCCCATCCGTTGGTCGTCCGGGTTCCAACCCCGTCCAGTTCCACTATCATATCGCCGAGGGGATTGCCGCCCTCATCGATCAGTACCCCACTCACAGATACCCCCGCGTAGTACATGGTCAGAACGCCCATGTGAACGTGGCTGGCTCCCACGGTAATCTCCATTGTCAGGGTCTCATAGCCCTGCAGTTCGAAGGTCAGGGTGTAAACACCCGTAGGAACGTAGAAGACGAACTCCCCGAGATCCGTGGTCTCGAAGGTGGCCGAATCGCCCAATCGCGCTGTCGCCCCGGAGATCCGTTGTCCCTGCTCGTCGACCAGGAAGCCGTCGATGCTCCCCATGCATACCGTGCGGAAGGTGTGGGACATGTAGAGCTGATTGCCGGCCATATCCGCTCCTGACACGACCACCGTGTACTCCGTGCTTTGATCCAGCTCCTGATCGATCAGCGTCGCATTGTCATCACCGAGCGTGAAGGTCGCCAGCGCTCCGTTAACGGATACCGCGAGGCTGCCCCAATCCATCGCTTCGGAGAAGTGGACCATGATAGGATCATCGATGCCAGCGTTCTCACCGGTCGGCGTTATCTCCGCAGTGGGTGCGATGGTGTCCACGATGACGGTCACGTTGCTCACGTTGAAGTTGCCTGCCAGATCGTAAGCGCGAACGTGGATGGTGTGAACGCCGTCCACCAGTGAGAAGGTATGCTGCTCATCCTCGACTGCCGTCCAGTTCAAGCCGTCGGTGCTTACCTCGTAGCGATCCGTTCCGGAGGTGGCGTCTTCCGCCACCCACGCCACGGTCACGTTGCCGGTGTTGTTGTACGAACCGTCATTGGGCGAAAGGATATTCAGCAGAGGCGAGACCGTGTCAACGGTCAACGTCACATTGATTCCCACGGAGTTGCCGGCCAGGTCATGCGCCCGCACGTGTATGGTGTGCACACCGTCGGTGAGTTCGAACGTGTGCTGTGTTCCGGCGGCCTCGACCCATGTTGCCCCGTCAAGGCTGACCTCGTAGCCGCTGATGACGGAAAGTCCATCGCTTCCCGTCCAGACCACCGTCACGCTGCCGTTGTTATTGTAGGAGCCGTTCTCCGGGGACAGTATCTCCAGGTACGGTCCCGTTGTGTCCACAGTGAAGGAGACTTGGCTA
>JAXGRO010000013.1:0-43277 GCA_040765825.1 Methanomassiliicoccales archaeon | reverse complement strand
TGCTCGGACGTGATGAAGCAGACCTTCGCCCTGTTCATCGATCCCAAGGAGAAAGGGGAGAAGGAAACGCTCGATCCGTGAGAAATGGTGCGGGGGTTGGGATTCGAACCCTTGAACCACTAAGGACAGAATCTTAAGTCCTGCGCCGTTGGCCAAGCTTGGCTACCCCCGCGCACCTCGGCCATGGCCGATATAACATAAGAAATTTGTTAAGGGTCCGAACACTACCTGATGAACGTCCCGGCCTTCAGCTCGCCGAACGCCTGGTCCAGCTCCTCCCTGGTGTTCATCACGATCGGCCCGCCCCAGGCTATCGGCTCCTTGAGCGGCTTGGCCGAGGCCAAGATGAATCGGGCCGGCCTCTTGCCCACGCTCAGCCTGTAGGTATCCCCGGGACCGAACACGCCGACGCTCCCTGCGGGCACGGTCATCGGCTCCTTGTCCCCCACCTTCAATTCCCCAGCGTAGACCATCACGAAGCCGTTCCTCTCGGCCGGCATCTCGTGCTCCAGGGCGTAGCGGGAACCCAGAGCGATGTCCAGCAGCTTGACGTCCACCACCAGGTCGCGGACCGGCCCCACCAGCCCCTGCGACTCCCCGGCGATGACCTTGATCCAGGAGCCTCCGCCGAGGTCGAACACCGGGATCTCCTCCTTCTTGATCTCCCTGTACCGAGGGGGCATCATCTTGCTGGCCTTGGGCAGGTTCACCCACAGCTGCACCCCGTGCATCGCCCCTCCGGAACCCCGGGGCATCTCCTCGTGCAGTATACCGCTTCCGGCGGTCATCCACTGCACGTCCCCCGAGCCTATGGTGCCATGGTTCCCCAGGCTGTCCCTGTGGTCCACGTGCCCCTCGAACATGTAGGTGACGGTCTCGATCCCGCGGTGCGGGTGCATGGGGAATCCGGCCATGTAATCCTCGGGGCGGTCGGAACCGAAATGATCCAGCATCAGGAACGGGTCCATTAGAACGGCCTCGTCCCTGCTGAACATCCTGCGCAGCTTCACTCCCGCGCCATCGACCTTCGGCTGTCCCTGCAGCACCCTTACAGCCTCTCTGATGGAAGCCATGATGATGCTACGTGAAGAATAGGATATGAATAAATCGGCGGAAACCCATCTTCGACCGGTAGTATCACCGATGCCCCGCACCATCAGATGGCGCTGCGCCGCAGGACATGATTTCGAGGTGGAGACGGAATGGAGGCAGGAACGCTGCCCGGTCTGCGGGGGCACGGACCTGGAGAGGATCGAGGAACCGAGCAGGATTGGCAAACGGCTCTTCGGAGCCGGACGGCCTAGGGAGAGCAGATGGTGGAGGTGAGCGTCCCGCCATCCAAGAATTCGAGGGGGTACGAGACCCTCTTCTTCAGGGACCGGGGGGAATGGGAACGCTGGCTCCAGATGAACCATATGTCAGCCGAAGGCATCTGGATGCTGTTCCACCGCAGGGAGTTCGGGCGCCCGGGAATCGAGTACCATGAGGCCCTGGAGGAGGCCCTCCGGTTCGGATGGATAGACAGCATCATCAAGAAGCTTGACGATGAAAGGTACGTTAGGAAGTTCACCCCTAGGAAGGCATCGAGCCGGTGGTCCCGGACCAACCTGGAGATCGCTCGGCGTCTGATGGCCGAGGGCCGCATGACCGAACGGGGAATGGCCGCCCTGGGGGACCTGGACGAACGCCTGTCCCTTTTGACGGACGATGCACCGACCGAGGAGCAGATGAGCTCGCTGTTCCTTGACGACGCGGATTTGCGCCGCTCGTTCGATTCCCTTCCGCCTGCCCAACGCCGCAGGTACGCCGCCTGGATACTCGATGCCAAGCGCGAGGAGACCCGGACCCGCCGGGCGGCCAAGGCGGCGCGCATGATCCGGGAGGGTGTGCCCCCGCTCGTCTGAAGCGGCAACGGATATCTACCTCCTGAGGGATTCCTTCCCATGGACGGGCAGGCCAGGATACTCTTTCTCCTGTACGAAGGCTACGCCGGTTTTGAACTTGTCTTCGCGGCCAACAACCTGGCCAACCTCAGGACCGCCACCGTCGGCTTCGGCAAGCAGCCCTGCCGCTCCCTGGAGAACCTGCGCACCGTGGTGGACCTGGACGTGGAGGAAATCGACCCATCCAACGTCGACCTGCTGGTCATCCCCGGCGGGCATCCGGCGGAAATAGTTAACGACCCTTCCCTGGGGAGGAAGGTCGAGGCGTTCCTGGAAAAGGTGAGGGAGATCGATGGCCGCGGAGGTAAGCTGGCGGCCATATGCGGAGGGCCGCAGTGGCTGGCCTTCGCCGGCGTTCTGAGGGGGCGCCGCTGCACGCACAGTCTGGACCATCCCGGCCCGGAGTTCGAGGGGGTGGTGTTCACCGGCGAGCACCTGACCGTGGACGGGAACATCATAACCGCCCAGGGGCAGGCCTACGCGGAGTTCGCGGTGGAGATGGGCAGGCAGACCGGCGTCTACAGCAGGGAGGAGGACGCCCAGAGCGACCTTGATTGGCTGAGGGACCGGAAACGTGACCGGTGCTGAGGGCGACCCATTGATTTTATATTCATTTCGATATAATCACCCCGCATGAACTATCCCGAGGAAAAGAGGCCCGCGAGCGTAATCGTGCTCATCGCCTTCCTGGCCTTCTACGGCCTGTTGGGCGTGGTGAGCGGAGCGATCCTGATCGCCGATCCCACCGGGGCGGGCATGGGCTTCAGCTCGGACCTGCGGGAAAGCATTCCATTCCAGAGCTTCCTGCCGGTGGGGTTGTTCCTTCTCGTCGTTTACGGCATCGGCGGGCTGCTCCTGTCCTATGGGGCCCTGACCCGCAAGGAGCTGTTCCTGGGATGGCTGAGCGAGCGCTCGGGAAGGCACTGGTCCTGGACCGGCGGCGCGCTGATGATGCTGACCCTGGTGGCGTGGCTGGCGGTGGAGGGCTACCTGATCGGGCTGGACTTCGCCGCCACCTACTTCACCGTCCTGATCGGGGCGGTCATCTCCATGATGCTGATCGTTCCCTCCACCAGTAGATACTTCCTATACCGCCGCTGCCAGCTGTGGGATTGAGCTCAGAGCACCCGGCATGAATCCCCGTGGCAGACCGACAGCACCGGGCCCAGCTTCTGGTCCAGTATGTCCTCCAGCGTCGGTCTCCCGATCTCCGCCAGTTCGTACCGCACGCGCACGATGGGCTTGTTCACGTTCATCACCCTGCGCAGGTCCACCGGGGTCCCGGCCACCACCACGTCGCAGTCGGCCCGGTTTATGGTCTCCTCCATGTCCCTGATCTGCTCATCTGTGTAGCCCATGGCCGGGAGTATGGGACCCAGGTGGCGGTACCTCTCGTACAGTTCCTTGATCGAACCCACGGCGTACGGCCTGGGGTCGATTATGTCCAGGGCGCCGTTGTCCTCCGCGGCGATCGTTCCCGCGCCGAAGGCCATCTCCCCGTGCGTCAGCGTGGGCCCGTCCTCCACCACCAGGGCCCTCTTCCCCTTCACCATGGAGGGGTCGTCCACCTTTATGGGCGAGGCGGCCTCGATGACCACGGCCCTGGGGTTGAACCTGGCGATGTTCTCCTTGACCCTGAGGATGTTGCGGCGGTCGGCGGTCTGCACCTTGTTGATGATGACCACGTCCGCCAGGCGCAGGTTCACCTCGCCAGGATGATATGATATCTCGTGCCCCGCGCGGTGCGGGTCTGCTATCACGATGTGCAGGTTGCTGGCGAAGAAGGAGGTGTCGTTGTTCCCCCCGTCCCAGACGATCACGTCGGCCTCCTTCTCCGCCTCCCGCAGTATGCGCTCGTAATCCACGCCCGCGTAGACCACGATGCCGTTGTCGATGAGCGGCTCGTATTCCTCCCGCTCCTCGATGGTGCAGTCATGCGTGTCCAGGTCAGCGTAGTCCCCGAAGCGCTGCACCGCCTGCTTGGCCAGGTCCCCGTAGGGCATGGGATGGCGCACCGCCACCACCTTGAGGCCCCGGTTGTGGAGTATGGAGCAAAGCCGGCGGGTGGTCTGCGATTTGCCGGCGCCGGTGCGCACCGCGCAGACGGAGATCACCGGCTTGCTGGAGACCAGGGTGATGCGCTGGTTGCCCATGAACCGGAAGTCAGCGCCCAGCGACAGCACCCAGGAGGCCTTGTGCATGAGTTCGGTGTGGGAGATGTCGCTGTAGGCGAACACCACTTGGTCCACCTTGTTCTTGCGGATGATGGAGGGCAGGTCCTCCTCGGCCATGATGGGTATCCCCTTGGGGTACAGGGAACCGGATAGGGCCGCGGGATAGCAGCGGCCATCGATGTTCGGTATCTGCGCGGCGGTGAAGGCCACCACCTCGTAGTGGTCGTTATCCCGGAAGTAGGTGTTGAAGTTGTGGAAATCGCGCCCGGCCGCCCCCATGATGACTACCTTGCTCTTCTTCATGACAGAACCCTAGATGCGATTGGGGCCGGTGATATTACAATTTTTGATTTTTCCCCGCCCGGGCACGAACGACGGGTCACTTGGCCCTGATCTCGATGGTCATGCGCTCCAGGGCCTGCAGCGCCCTGATCTCCACCCGATAGGGGAAGCGCCCGAACAGCAGGGTGTCCAGGGGGCCCCACATGGCCACCCAGCCGACTATGAACATGCCCTCGCTGAGCACGGTGGCCCACAGCGGCGGGATGCCGGGGAGCACCTCGCTGCCGATCAGTATCCCGATCCCCACCGAGGCGATCAGGAATACCATGGCGTAAGGTATCATGAACAGTCCTCGTCGGCGGATGGCCGCCATCTTCTTCAGGTTGTCATCGATCTTGGTGGAGGTGAAGCGGTCCAGGGCCTCCTCGCATTTGGCGGACATGTCCCCGGCCACACGCTCCTCGGGCATCAGCAGTATGAGCTTGTGCCTCTTCGACTCCGGCCTCTTCTCCTGGGCGAAGTGCTCCAGGAGGCGGTCCACCACCGACTGCCCCATGTACATGTACGGCTGGGAGGAATAGACGTCCCTGGGCGGGGGCATGAGCAGATGGCGGATGTCCTCTATCTCCACCACGAAGGTCTCCACGCCCTCCTGGTCCATCTCCACGCGGTCCTTGATCATTTCCACCCTGGAACCGGTTCGCGGGGATAAATGGATGTCGTTCCTCCCTTCCATTTTGCGAGGGCGTCGGCCGACCGTGTGCAGGGCTAGCAAAGTATTGAGTATTCACTTATCGATTCATTTCGGATGGCCTACCGCATACCCTCCTCCAAGGTCCTGGAGGACTCCATAAGAAGGGTGATCCGGGAGCAGCAGAGCATCCCCTCCCAGCGCCGCTTCACCGAGCTGGTGCTGGAGGACCTCAAGCGCAAGAACCCGGACTACAAGGTGGGGGAGGTGCGCATGAGGAAGATGGCCCTGCACCGCAACCTGGCCAAGGTGACCATCATGTACCGGGAGACCAAGGAGCCCAGCCGCAAGGGGCGCTGCCCGGTGTGCACCTCTCCCACGGAGGAGCTGCACAACCTGACCCTGGACGATAGAATGGTGGAGCTGGGGTTCAAGTGCACCAAGTGCCCCTTCTGGACCGGGCCGCGGAAACGCGTTCCCGTTCGCTACACCTTCTCCATGTTCGGAGCGATCGTGCCCCCGACCAAGAAGAAGGGCAAGTACGCCCAGTGGAAGTTCGCCTGAGCCCTGCTCATCTTTTATTCATTGACGACGATATCATCTCTATGTGCCGTTCCACGGTTTACATGTCCACAGGGGATGGAGTTCTGGAGCTGGTCCAGAACGCGGTCCGCCTGGTCCTGGAGGAGGATGCCCTGGTCATATTGGACGATCTGGGGGACCGACTGGAGTTCCGCAACGTGCGGGTGAAGGAGGTCAATCTGATCAGCAACAACATCGTCCTGGAGAAGGACCCCTCGGGGAATTGATCTCCAGGCCGGCGGAGCCCCCATCTGCGGAGATGGGTAATCCCCATTCCACCCCCAGAACGCGAATTGTGGCGAAACATTTACTACCTACAAGGCCCAACAACCTCGGGGTACGGGCGGTCCGAGGGAACGTCTGGATGGTTGGGGGATCGAAATGAGGATTAAGAGAACGTACATGGCCATCATCATTGTCATCATGCTCTTGGCCTGTTCTCTGACCGCCTTCGTGGCCTATGAGTCCGTTCAACGCAACAGACTGGGATACATAGGCATAGAGGTGGACAAGCGGGCCTTCACCTCGGGAGAGGATGTCACCTTCCGACTAGTATCCCTCACCGGGAACGCCAAGTTCAACATAACCGACCGCTGGTACATGGACCATGAGGATGAGCGCGACAGAGGGTTCGATATGGTGAGGGTGCCGGATGTCGTGAGTCCGGAGACCTTCCTAGACGACCTATCTGCGCTCGACTATCTGCGCGCCCATTCCACCTTCATCCCCATCGGTCGGGCCTTCTTCGATCACTTCGACAGCAGGGATGGTTCCATTCAGATCGTGTGGAACGGCACGGTGGTGACCGAGGGCTGGAATGCTAACGGGTCCTACCTCAGCTACGGTCCGGCGGTCAGCGGTCATTATGTCATCGTTCCCAGGAGCTCCTGGAGCTCGGATTTGAAGGTCTCATTCGTGATCAACGAGCGTTCGATGTTCTACTACGATTCCCTGGGCGTCGGTATCGAGCCGGTCAACCACCCTGATGACAACCTCACCATAGGCCTGTTCCTGCGGGCCCCTCCCGGAACGATCGGTGACATGACCTGCGACCTGAACCTCAGCCTGTCCTACTTCGGCAACCCGTTCGAGCCCTCGGAGGGCGGACTCATATTTTATGAGGAGACAGGCATCGCCCTGAGCGCGGAACAGGATGCGGTCAGGAACCTGGTCTTCAACATCAGCATACCCGACCATGGCTACTCGCCATCGGGGGATGATGAGTTCATGAACAGGTACTTCTCCCCGGTGATCATCGCGGTGGTCCTGACCACGAACCTCGACACCTATGTCACCGGCCTCTCGGCCACCTGGGACGGGGGGTGGGTATACGATTACCAGTACTGAGCAGGCCATGATGACCGTGGTCGGCCTCTCCAAGACTTACGGGAACCGCCTCACCGCCAGGAACGTCCGGGCCCTGAATGGCGTCACCTTCGAGCTCAGGAGGGGGGAGATATGCGGGCTGGTGGGCCCCAACGGAGCGGGCAAGAGCACGCTCATCAAGCTCATCATGGGCATAGAGCCGAGGAACGAGGGAAGAATAGACTTCGGGGACGAGGGGGTCGGGACAATCGGTTATGTCCCGGAACGGCCCACCTTCCTCGAGGATCTCACGGCGTTCCATAACCTTCTCTACATCGCCAGGCTGGACCGCCTGCCGGGGGCGGAGGAGCTCTGCCGGAAGAGGCTTGCGGATTTCGGGCTGGAGGAGAGGGGGGATGACCTGGTCAGCACGTTCTCCAAGGGCATGAAGCAGCGCCTGGCCATCGCCAGGGCGCTGATCTCCGGACCCAAGCTGCTTATCATGGACGAGCCTTTCTCCGGCCTGGACCCCACCATGGTCATGGAGCTCCGCGGACACCTCAAGGGGCTGAAGGGCACCGGGATCACCATCCTGGTATCATCTCACGAGCTGAACGAGATCGACCAGGTGTGCGATTCGATAGTGTTCATCAAGGAGGGGAGGATCGTCAGGAAGGAGGGTTACGCGCGGGAGGATGAGAACGTCAAGCTGCAACTCACCTTGCTCGACCCCTCGGAGACGGTGATGGGGGCGCTCTCCGGCGTCAAGGTCCTCTCGGTCTCCCCCGACCGGGGCACCGTGGTCATCGAGATGAGGAGGTCGGACATACCGGCCATGATAAAGAGGATCGTGGACGCCGGCGGGCAGCTGATGGAGAGCAGGATACTCCAGCGCAAGGCCGAGGATATGTACGCCGACCTGTTCCTGAGGAAGGGGGAGGGAACATGAGCGAGCTGCTGGAGCACCTGCGGAAGGACGTTAGGCTCTGCCAATCCGATTCGCTGTACGTCCTGTTCGTGCTGATAGTCACGGTCATGGCCTTCGTGATGTCCTTCGTTTCCGTATCCAGCTATGTGTCCCAATGGCCCAGCCTGATCACCACGGAAACGGAGATCCTGGAAAGGCAGATGGCCAGCCTGGAATCATACTGGCTGATGATCAGCAACACCCTGCTCATCGTGTTCATGATCGTCTCCTCCATGGCCATCACCTCAGAGAAGGAGAGCGGCATGGTGCGCTACGTCCTGACCCATCGGGCGCGTGGCTGGAGCATGTACCTGAGCAAGTACCTCTTGATCACCTCCATCGCCGTGTATGCGGTCGCGGTGTCCTCCCTGGCCTACTATCTGGTGTTCGCGGCCATGGACCTCCCTATGCTGAGCCCCGGCGACATATTATCGGCCATGGTCCTGCCCATGATGGCCGTCCTTACCTTCTGCGCCATTGGATTGATGGTCTCGGCGCTACTGAACAAGAAGGGGGCGGCCATCGCCCTGGGCGTGGTGCTTTTCCTGGGCATATCCATGAGCTTCACCATGGTGGTCTCCATGGCCAACGAGGCGGCCTACGACCATCCGGACTGGGAGTGGGGCCTGGATGAGATGGACTACATGCCTGGATACTACAAGACCCTCATCAAGATGAACCCCATGGTCCTCATATCCGGAACGGAGTTCCTGGCGGAGGGGGAGGGAGCCCTCATCGGCCTGGCCATGATCGCGACGTACCTGGCGTTGGGAATGATCATCTTCTCCCGGGAGCGCACCGAGTTCGGCCTGCTCAGGGATCTGAGATCGAAGTTCGGGGGTAGGAAGCGTTAGCTCGGCCGTCACCTCAAAAGCAGCTCGGCCTGTTCTTTGCTCAGGCGCAGCATGCCGTTCGGGATCAGCCTGGTGACCATGACCTTCCAGTTGGGGTTCATATTGAACGCCCTATGGAAAAGTGGGATCGATCCCTCGAACATCCCCTTGTTGGCCAGCCCCACCGCGTGCCAGAAGACCATTTCCGCGTTGGCGGGGAACATCTCTTGCGCCTGGGAGTAGGAGCGCAGGGCGGCATCCATGTCCCCCTTCTCCATGGCCGCGTCCCCGGCGTCCATGCTCTCATAGGCCCGGTGCACCTTCAGCAGACGCCTCAGCTCCAACAGCGGCTCGGAATGATCGTCCACGCGGAGGTCCACCAGGCGGTCCTTCCAGACATTACCGGTGCCTTCCGCCCGCACCACCAGCAGCGCGGCGCTCTGCCGCCCCCGGGCGTCCCCGCCTTCCGACTCGGCGGCCTCCAGGGCGGCCAGGATACGTTCCGCCAGGGGGCCTTCGGATGATTCGAACGCCGAGGCCATGGCCCTCCAAACGGTGTCCCTGAGCATCATGTTGGCCTGCGCGGAGAAGTTCCTTCCGAAAACGTGACCGGCCTCGGCCACGCACTTTCCGCCGGTGTAGGCGTACGAGCTCCCATTGGCGTCCAGCACGGCCAGCTGCCGGAAGTCCCGGCCTTCGTCCCTGGAGACCATGGCCTCCACTGCCTCCTGGGGGGACAGCCCCTGGGAGAGAAGCTCCAGCCCCTCGGGGCCGAAGGCGGGGTTGGTGAGGGACTGCGTGACCACCGCTCCCACCCCCGCCCTGGCCCAGGGCACCACCGATCCGACGGAGAACCAGTGGGATTGGACCCCGGCACCCATCTCCCCGGTGTCCTCGTCCCTGGCCACTATGGAGTAGGTGTGCGCGAACGGGCCTCTGGCGGCGACATCTGGCATGAATGCGGGCATCATCCGCCCATGCGGATATGGAAAAATAAAGGTTGGTAAGCGGTTTCGGCCGGCGATCAATCGCAGTTCTCGAACTGGCTGTTGTACAGGTCACTGTAGAAGCCGCCCTGCCTCAGCAGCTCCTCGTGCGTGCCGCTCTCCACGATGCTCCCTTCCCTCATCACCAGTATCGTGTCGGCGTCCTTGATGGTGGACAGCCGGTGGGCGATGATGAAGGAGGTCCGTCCTACGGTCAGGTCCTGCATGGCCTTCTGGATGATCTTCTCCGTCCTGGTGTCCACGGAACTGGTGGCCTCGTCCAGTATCAGCAGCGGGGCGTTCTGCACCACCGCCCGGGCGATGGTCATCTGCTGCCTCTGCCCCATGGATATCTTGGATTCCTCGTCCAGCCGGGTGTCGTACCCGTCCGGGAGGGTGGAGACGAAGTGGTGTATCCCCACCGCCCGGCACGCCTCCTCTATCATCTCGTCCGTGACGTTCTCCTTGCGATAGGCGATGTTCTCCCTGATGGTCCCCTCGAACAGCCAGGTGTCCTGCAGCACCATGCAGAACATGTCGTGCACGTTCTCCCTGGTGAGCTCCTTGGTGGATATCCCGTCTACCAGGATGTCCCCGGAGTTCACCTCGTAGAAGCGCATCAGCAGATTCACGATGGTGGTCTTCCCCGCGCCGGTGGGACCGACGATGGCCACCTTCTGCCCGGCCCGGACATGGAAGGAGAAGTGGTGGATGACCTCGCGCTCCGGCGTATAGCCGAAGGAAACGTCGCGGAACTCCACGTCCCCGTTCACATCGGTGTGCACCAGCCTCTTGCCGCCCTCGTTCTCCATTTCGGGTTCCTCCAGGAACTCGAAGACCCGTTCGGAGGCCGCGGCCACGGACTGCAGGCTGGTCATGGCCTGGGCCAACTGCGTGAGCGGCTGGGTGAAGAGGCGGACGTACAGCATGAAGGCCACGATGACCCCGATGGATATGGCGCCGTTCAGGACCTGCACCGCGCCGACTATGCACACGGCCACGTAACCGAAGTTGCCGATGAAGCCCATCAGGGGCATCATCAGTCCGGAGAGGAACAGGGACTTGAAGGCGCTGTCGAACAGCTCATCGTTTATGGATTCGAACTCCTTCTGGGAGGCCTTCTCCCCGTTGTAGGCCCTGACGATCACGTGACCGGTGTACATCTCCTCCACGTGGCCGTTCAGACGCCCCAGGTGCTTTTGCTGCTGTTGGAAGTACTTCTGCGACTTGACCATGATCAGGGCCATGAGCATGAAGCCGGCGATGGCCGAACCGACGGCGGCGGCGGTCATGATCACGTCGGTGATGAGCATCATGACCAGCGAACCTATCAGGAGCGCGGCGGCGCTCATCAGCATGCCCACGCTCTGGTTCATGGACATGCTGACGGTGTCCACATCGTTGGTGACCCGGCTGAGCACGTCCCCGTAGCTGGTCCTGTCGAAGTACCTCAGGGGCAGGCGGTTGATCTTCTGCGAGATGTCCGTGCGCATGCGCTTGGAGAGCTTCTGGACGATGGTGGCCACGATGAAGCCCTGGCCGTACGTCAGCACGGCCGAGAGCAGGTATATGATCACCAGGAACGTTCCGATCTCGGCCACCCCGGTCAGGTCGATGCTTCCGGAGAACATGCCAGCAGCGATGAGGTTGGTTAGCTCGCGCAGCTTGTCCGGACCGATGACCGTGAATATCGTTCCGATGACCACCAGCACGGAGGCCACGATCAGCGCGGGAATGTACTGGTTCATGTACCCCAGCAACTTCTTCCAGGCCGCCTTGAAGCTCTTGGGCTTGCCGGCCATCATCGGACCGTGTCCCGGACCGAAGCCGCCAGGACCCCTGGGCCGAGGCCTGCTATCGTTCTCGCTCATCGTCTCATGTCCTCCTCGCTGAGCTGGGATTCAACTATCTCCCGGTACACCGGACAGGTGTCCAGGAGCTCGCCGTGCTTGCCTATTCCGGCCACGGAGCCGTTGTCCAGGACCACTATCTTGTCGGCGTCCATGATGGTCCCCACCCTCTGGGCCACGATTATGCTGGTGACGTCCGCCGTCTCCCTCTTCAGGGCGCTCCTCAGGCAGCGGTCCGTCCGATAGTCCAGGGCGGAGAAGGAATCGTCGAAGATGTATATCTCCGGGCGGCGGCAGACCGCCCTGGCTATGGAAAGACGCTGCTTCTGGCCTCCGGACACGTTCGTTCCGCCCTGGGCGATGGAGGCGCTGTAGCCTCCATCCATGGCCTCCACGAAATCCGCCCCCTGGGCGATGGCCACGGCGGCGCGGACGTCCTCTTCCGTTCTCTCCGCGGACATGTCCCCGTAGGCCACGTTGGAGAACACCGTTCCCGAGAACAGCGTGGCCTTCTGCGGCACATATCCCATCTTGCGGTGCAACGCCTCCTGCGTATAGTCTCGGACGTCCACGCCATCCACGAGCACCCTGCCGTCACTTACGTCGTAGGAACGCAGCAGCAGGTTCACGATGGTGCTCTTGCCGCTGCCGGTGGAGCCGATGAAGGCCACCGTCTCTCCCTGGTCCGCCCGGAAGCTAATGTCCTTCAGCACATAATCTGCGGCGCCAGGGTACTTGAAGCTGACCTTGTCGAAGACGATCTCCCCCCTCCCGGGCATGTTCCCGACCTTGCCGTCCCTTATCGAGGGATCGGTCTCGATTATCTCCTCGATGCGCCGGGCGGACACCATGGCCCTCGGAAGGATGAAGAACACGATGACCAGCATCATGAAGCCCATGACCACCTGCATGGCGTAGGCGATGTACACGATCATGTCCGAGAACAGCGCTATCTGCGCCGGCACCCCGGAGGCGGCGTCGATGAGGTATGCCCCTATCCAGTAGATGGAAAGGGAGAGGAGGCCGATGATGGACGACATCACCGGCATCAGGAGGGCCATGGCGCGGCCGGTGAACAGGTTGTTGGCCGTGAGGTCCTCGTTGGCCCTCTCGAACTTCCTCTCCTGGTACTCCTCGGCGTTGTAGGCCCTGATGACCCGGATGCCCTTCAGGTTCTCGCGCATGTGCCTGTTCACGTCGTCCGTCAGCCACTGGATCTTCTTGAAGCGGGGTATGACGAAGTACATCAGGATGCCGATCAGGGTGAGCATCACGATGATGGCGAGGGCGGTGGCGGTGGTCCACTGCCAGCTCTTGCCCGATATCTTCACTATCGCCCATCCGGCCATTATCGGCGCCTTCACGATGACCTGCAGGCCGATGGCCACGGCCATCTGCACCTGGGTGACGTCGTTGGTGGCCCGGGTGATCAGGCTCGCCGTGGAGAACTTGTTGATCTCGTTCGCGGAGAAAGACTGCACCTTGTGGAACTGCATGGAGCGGATGCGCTTCGCCAGCGAGGTGGCCACGTATGCCGCTATGTAGCCGATCACCAGCGCCGTTCCCAGGCTGGAGAGCGCCAGGCCGAGCATGGGCCAGCCCTCCCCCATCACCTGTTCCACAGTGCCGCCGGTCTGCAGCAGGTTGGTGATGTGGTACATGTAATCGGGGATCTCCAGATCTATCCAGACCTGCAACACGATGAAGCCCGTGCACAGGGCGATGAGGGCCCATTCCTTGGCCTTGAGATGTTTGAGTATCACTGCCTCAGCTCCTTCTCCAGTTCAGCGATGTAGAGATCCAGCATGCGGAGGTTGTTCTGGACCGCCTCCCTGACCTCCTTGAGGTGCTTGAGCCGTTCCTCGGGGGACCTCTCGTCCAGGGGGACGAAGTCCTCCGCCTCCCCCCTGCGCGCCAGGTAGGCCCGGCCCATGACCTCCATGGTGCGGGCCATGAACAGCATGCCCGAGGACATGCTGGCCAGGGTCTCGCCCAACCAGTCATCGCCCTCCCGGCTCAGGGAGTAATGGTCCTTGCCATCCACGTTCTCCACGATGAGCAGGCCGTGGTCCTGCAGGCGGCGCAGGGCCGGGTAAACCGCCCCGGTCTGCGGCGTCCAAACCCCCTCGTAATCCTCGCGCAGGGCCTTCAGCAATTCGTACCCATACATGGGATGGTCTGCCAGCTTGATCATCATTATCAGCTGGGAAGGGCTGATGCGGTTCCCCCTGTACATGTGCGGTTTGCCCATCATGACGTTCCGTGCCTCCTAGGTAGAGCACTACTAGGTAGGGCGGTACTCCCAATTCCCTATATCAAACCATGCCCTCCCCCTACCCATGTTTTAAATCGGGGGAGACTTTTGGTCGGGGTATGGAAATGACCTTCGAGGAGATACCCGAGGACCTCTGGGACGACTGGGTCTGGCTGGTCTCTCCCCCCGGCCTGATCAGGGCGGTGGAGGAGGACACCCAGCCCCTGCTCAACAGCCCCTATCAGCTCACCTCCACCTATACCATGAACCTGCCCAAGGTGGTGCTCTTCCATATGTCCTGGAGCTGCAGGGTGGAGGGGACCGGGTCCGATGAAGAGGACCGGCTGGACGTGCCGGTGCACATGGACACGGACATGGCCCTCCGGGGGCTGCTGTTCCTGCTGCGCAATTACCCGCTGGTGCTGCGCTGGAAGGTGGAGTCGGAGAGGCTGCCCACCCTGGCCCCCAACGTCTGGGACGACGTTAGCGAACCGCCGGACCTGCTCTGGCATGTGCCGCAGGAGCTGGAAGGGCATTCCCTGGACCTGGATAGCATGTCCATCGATTTCTTCAACCCCTTCATCCCCACCCTGCGCCTGGCGGGGGTGCATCGGTCGGTGATAGGGGTCATCTCCCCGGTAAAGTCCCTGGACCGGGTGGCCTCGGCCTTCATTCCTGGATGCGAGAGCGACCTGCGGGAGGCCATGGACTCGGCCATCAGGGAGCTGGAGCGGCGCAAGCTCATCGAGAGCACCGAGGACGGCCGCAGGCGCTTCACCGGGCGCGGGGCCAGGATGGTGGATACCGAGCCGCTCTCGGACTGCCTGAGCTGCCGCTGCCGGGTGGAAGAGGTGCTGGAGTACGAAATGGGCGGGGACGAGGATTGACGTTCGTTCAACGGAACGGTCATTTCTCCGGCAATCTGGCGGAATGAACGGCCACATGCCCGCTTTGGTCCGCCGGGAGCAGGAATATTTTGAATCCTGAGAGGATTCGCATGACAAGCTTTATCATTGGATAGAATATTTGGCGCTTGGGTCCTCAGATGAAGCTATGGGATTTCAGCAGGGTTAAGGACGGCAAGGTCAGGATAGGGGACATGATCCGCAGGCGCCTGGGCCTGGAGGATGGAAGTCAGGTCTACTCCACCCTCTTCAGGTACGAGCACAACGGGTCCAAGGGACACGAGATGGTCCTGTCCACCTTCGGACCGGAGAACTACCGCGAGCTCTGCAACCTCACCTTCCACATGATCGACGCCCCGGGCGCCTGCGCCCAGGCCGCCAAGTTCCTGGCCGACAGGAACGTGGACATCCTGAACTCCGTGTCGGTGAGCATGACCTGCGGCATCTCCATGGTATGGAAGATGCTGGTGGACCTTTCCTATTACGGCGACTCGACCCAGCTGGTGGAGGACTTCGCCGCGCTGCGCCGCAGCAGCCCCGCCGCCCTCTCCAAGGTGGAGAGCATGGAGATCAACCATTCCCACATCAGCGACCGTTACACCAAGGGCATGACCGGGCCGCAGCCCAGCAAGATCAGGGTCAAGCCGCTGCGCAGGGTGGCCCGCTCCCCCTCCCTCATCAGCGAGGGGAGCTTCACCATACCCAAGGACTACCTGGAGCACCTGGAGGGCGTGAAGGAGGGCACCCCGGTCATGATGGTGGGGGACGTGGACTCCTGGGTGCTCTCCATTTCGTTCCTGCCGGAGAACGCCAGGCTGGCGGAGATGTCCTTCGAGATACCGGACAAGCCCGGGGCCATCCACCGCACCACCGAGGCCCTGGCCGCGCAGGAGGTCAACCTGCTGGCGGTGCAGTCCCGGGTGCTGGTGTACGGCCAGCGCATGGTCCTGGACGTGGTCGCCGACATCGGCGGCTCCGACCTGGACCAGGTCGCCGGGTCCGCGCTGGCCGCCCTGGGCGGGGAGTTCAAGCTCCGCTCCAAGGGACCGGTGGACTTCTGAGGCCTGGGAGATGCTCATCGGCCGCAGGGTGCTGGTGAAGGGAGAGGTGGATTCCACCAACACCGCAGCCAAGGCCCTGGCCTTAGATGGGGAGCCGGAGGGCACTGTCGTCACCGCCAAGCGCCAGACCGGCGGACGGGGGAGGACGGGGAGGACCTGGGAGTCCCCGGAGGGAGGCGTTTACCTCTCCATCATCCTGAGGCCGGAGCTCCCCGCCACCGACCTCACCCTGCTGACCGTACTGTCCTGCCTGCCGGTGGCCCAGGCCATAGAGGAGGTCTGCCATGCCGTGCCGCGCATCAAGTGGCCGAACGACGTGAAGCTGAACGACAGGAAGGTGGCCGGGGTGCTGGTGGAGGCCTGCTACCGCGGAGGCGAGCCGCGCTTCCTGGTCATGGGCATCGGGGTGAACCTGAACACCGACCCTTCGGCCCTGGCCGCCCCGGAGGCGGGCAGCCTCAAGGACATGTGCGGGCACGAGCTGGACCCGGAGCATTTCCTCAACGTCCTGCTGTTCAAGCTGGATGACATGTACGCACGGTTCATGAAGGGGGAGAGGGACCTGGCGCTGTACGAGAGATACTCGGAGTCCCTGGGCCAGGACATCGAGGTGCGGCTGGGGGACCAGAAGGTGCGGGGGAAGGGCATGCACCTGGATCCCGATGGTTCGCTGGTATTCCGCTCCGAGGACGGGATGATCTACCGGGCGACCTCGGTGCATGACGTGGTGCCCTTGGACCGCGGACAGGTGCGGTTCGAAACCGGTAACGTTCATAAGTGATGAGCACGAATATTGGGAGGAACAACATGGGCGAGGACAAGGTCAAGGAACTCAGGGACATGAAGAAGCGGTCGAGGGCCGGAGGGGGCGCGGAGCGCGTGGAGGCTCACCGCATGCAGGGCAAGATGACCGCCAGGGAGAGGGTGGACGCCCTTCTGGACCCCGGCTCGTTCGTGGAGCTGGACACCTTCGTGTCCCATCAGGCCTATCATTTCGGCATGGAGAAGCAGAAGGTCCCCGGGGACGGCGTGGTGACCGGACGGGGGACCATCGATGGAAGGCAGGTGTTCGTCTACGCCCAGGACTTCACCGTCTTCGCCGGTTCGGTCGGCCGCATGCACGCCCATAAGATATGCAAGGTCATCGATCTGGCGGTGAAGACCGGATGTCCCGTCATCGCCCTATACGACTCCGGAGGCGCCCGCCTGCAGGAGGGCGTGGATTCCCTGGCCGGATACGGAGATGTGATGCTCAGGCACACCATGGCCTCCGGCCTGATCCCGCAGATCGCCATGGTCATGGGCCCCTGCGCCGGGAGCGGGGTCTACGCTCCCATGCTCTGCGACTTCGTGTTCATGGTGAAGGACAAGTCCTTCATGTTCATGGTCGGCCCGGACGTGATAAAGGCCGTGCAGAACGAGGCGGTCACCTTCGAGGAGCTGGGAGGCGCCAGCGTGCACTCCACCCGCTCCGGCTCCGCGCACTTCGTGGCCGAGGACGACATGGACTGCGTCAAGCAGGTCCGCAAGCTGGTGGCCTATCTTCCGGGCAACAACCTGGAGCAGCCCCCGGCCAAGCCCATGGGCGATGACCCGGAGCGCCGGGAGGATTCCCTGGACACCATCATCCCCGAGGACCCCATGAAGCCCTACGACATGAGGGAGGTGGTCCGCAAGATCGTGGACAAGGGGGAGATCATGGAGGTGCAGGAGGCCTTCGCCAGGAACATGTTCACCGCCTTCGCCCGCATGGACGGCGGAACGGTGGGCATCGTCGCCAACCAGCCCATGGTGCTGGCCGGCACGCTGGACGCCAACTCCTCGCTCAAGGCCGCGCGATTCGTGCGCTTCTGCGATTCCTTCAACATCCCCATCGTCACCCTGGTGGACGTTCCGGGTTACCTGCCCAGCGTGGAGCAGGAGAACTCCTCCCTGATCAGGGACGCCACCAAGCTGCTTTACGCCTATGCCGAGGCCAGCACCCCCAAGGTCACCGTGGTCACCCGCAAGGCCATCGGGGGGGCCTACTGCGTCATGGGCTCCAAGCACCTGCGCTCGGACGTGAACCTGGCCTGGCCCACGGCGGAGATAGCCATCGTCGGCCCGGAGGGCGCCATAAACATCGTCTTCAAGCAGGAGCTGATCATGGCCGACGACCCCCAGGAGAAGAGGGACGTGCTGATCTCCGAGTACCGCAAGATGTACGCCTCGGCCTTCTTCTCCGCGGAGCGCGGATACCTGGACGATATCATCGAACCCAACAACACCCGCATGCGGGTGATCGAGGCCCTGGAAATGCTGGACCGCAAGCGCGAGGCCCGCCCGGCCAAGAAGCACGGCAACATGCCGCTCTGAGGTGCCCAGATGAAGATCAAGATCATGGACACCGTGCTCAGGGACGCGCACCAGTCCCTGCTGGCCACCAGGCTGCGCACCGAGGACATGCTGCCGGCCGCGGCCATGCTGGACGAGGTCGGTTTCTGGTCCGTGGAGATGTGGGGCGGGGCGACCTTCGACACCTGCCTGCGCTTCCTACGCGAGGACCCCTGGGAGCGCATAACCAAGCTCAAGAAGGAGATGCCCAACACCCCCTTCCAGATGCTGCTCCGGGGGCAGAACGTGGTGGGATACCGCCACTACGCCGACGACATCCTTGAGAAGTTCGTCAAGAACGCCTGCCGCCGGGGCATCGACGTCTTCCGCATATTCGACGCCCTGAACGACCACCGCAACATGCAGATGGCCATGCGCGCGGTGAAGAAGTACGGGGGGGTGGTGGAGGCCTCCATATCCTACACCATATCCCCGGTGCACACCATAGAGGGATACGTCAAGTTCGCCCGCAAGCTGCAGGAGATGGGCGCGGACACCATTTGCATCAAGGACATGGCCGGGATGCTGGCGCCCATGGACGCCTACGAGCTGGTCAAGCAGCTGCGCGAGGAGATCGGGCTGCCGGTGCACCTGCACTGCCATGCCACCTCGGGCATGGTCATGTCCACCTACATGAAGGCCATCGAGGCCGGGGCGGAGATCGTGGACACCGCCATCTCCAGCATGTCCCTCAGCACCTCCCAGCCTCCGACCGAGGCGGTGGTGGCCATGCTCCGCGGTACGGAATACGACACCGGACTGGACCTGAAGAAGCTCACCGCAGTCTCCGACCATTTCGCGGAGGTGCGCAAGAAGTACCACGCCTTCGAGAGCGGGTTCACCGGCATTGACACCAACGTGCTGGTGTACCAGATCCCGGGGGGCATGATATCCAACCTCATCTCCCAGCTGAGGGAGGCCAAGAAGGAGGACCGCCTCGCGGACGTGTATGACGAGGTGCCCAGGGTGAAGGCGGACCTCGGACATGTGCCGCTGGTCACCCCCACCTCCCAGATAGTGGGCACCCAGGCCGTGCTCAACGTGATCACCGGGGAGCGCTACAAGATGGTCACCAACGAGACCAAGAACCTGGTGCGCGGCCTGTACGGAAAAACGCCGGCGGAGATCGATCCCTCCATTCGCCGCAAGATCATAGGGGACGAGAAGCCCATCACCGTGCGCCCGGCGGACCTGCTGGAGCCGGAGTTCGAGAAGCTGTGCAAGGAGATCGAGGAGTACGCCTGCAAGGAGAACATGACCTGCTCCGAGGAGGATGTGCTGTCCTACGCGCTGTTCCCGCAGGTGGCCCTGGACTACTTCAAGCACCGCCAGATGATGGAGAAGGGGGTCAACTTCCGGGACCTGGCCGCTTTGGCCGTGCTGTACATGCGCTCCACCGAGCGCCACGTGGCCAAGCCCTCGTCCTCGGGTTCCGTGGACGCCTGGAAGTGCGCCGCGCGCACCGAGGCCGTGGGCCGCGGGGGGTGGCCGCTGTGAAGCTGCGCATCACCGTCAACGGGCACGAGTACGAGGTGGTGGTGGAGAAGAACGGCGGGGACTACCGCGTGGACATCGGCGACCACGTCTACAAGTGCATATTCAAGGACGAGAAGGTCCTGGTCAACGGCGAGGCCGCCGCGATCGCCATCGAGGGGGAGCTGGAGGCCGGGGCCAAGGTCACCTCCGACGACCGGGTCATGGAGGTAAAGCTCCAGCAGGTGCGGGAGATCGAGCGCATCACCGTGGAGGAGGACGAGCACAGCGGGAGGTCAGATGCGGCCTCCGGAGCGGTGCTGGCCCCCATGCCTGGCAAGATCATGTCCGTGAAGGTGAAGGTTGGCGACGCCGTCAACGCCAACCAGGTGGTGGCCGTCCTGGAGGCCATGAAGATGGAGAACGAGGTCCAGACCGAGGTGGCCGGCAAGGTCAAGGAGGTCCGGGTCAAGGCCGGGGAGACCGTGGACGGCAACCAGGTGCTGATCGTGGTGGAGCCCTAAAAGTCCAGGGACTCCGCCGCCTCCACCATCTCCGCCCTCATGTCCGGGGCCGCGCAGATGGTGGCGCAGACCATCTCCCTTCTCAGCAGCTGTTCGGCCGCCCTCATGACCTGGTCCTCGCTCACCGCGTTGATGTCGCTGAGCTGCTCCTCTATGGTCTGCACCTCCCCCCGGTCCAGGAACTGATGGATGTGCGAGCTCATGTTCTGGTCCGGGCGGCAGGCGTTGCGCAGCAAAGAGCCCTTCAGCCCGTACTTGGCCCTCTCCAGCTCCCCCTTGGCCAGCCCCTCCCTCTTGAAAAGGGACAGCTCCTGGCCCAGGGAGTCGAACAGCCTGGCCACGTGCTCCATGGAGGTGGAGCAGTAGGTCATCAGGGACCCGCCGTCATGGAAGGTCAGGGGGTACATGCTGATGGAGTACACCAGCCCCTCCACCTCGCGGATGCGGTGGTTCAGGCGGGAGGAGGTCCCTCCGCACAGCACGGTGGTGAGCAGCGATTGCGTCAGCGCCCTGTGGTCCGGCGCGGGATAGGCCGGAACCCCCACGCCAAGGTAGGCCCGGTCCGAGGGCTTCTCGAAGAAGTTGACCCCGGTGTTCAGCTTCGGCCGACGCCTACTCTTGGGCGCGGCCTCCCCGGACACGTGGTCGAACCTCCCGGCCCATTGCAGCACCCTGGAGAAGTCCACGTTCCCCACCGCGCAGACCACCACGTGCGGCGGGTGGTAGTGGGTGCGGTGGTATTCCCTCAGGAAGGGGGAATCGAAGCGGTCCAGGGAATCCGGGGTCCCCAGGATGGAGCGGGACAGGGGATGCCCCCGGTACATGGCCTCGGTCATCCGGGTGCGCAGGTGCAGGGCCGGATCGTTCATGCGCATGCCGATCTCCTGCTTGACTATCCCCCGCTCCAGGTCCACCAGCCCGGGGTCCATGCGCGGGTTCAGGAACAGGTCGGCCAGGAGTTCCTCGCCGACCTGCAGGGACTCGTCAATGGTGAACGCGTAATAGGAGGTGTGCTCGTGGGTGGTGTAGGCGTTCAGGTAACCCCCGGAGGCCTCTATCTGCTCGTTGATCTCCCGGTAGTCCCTGGTCTCCGTTCCGCGGAATAACATGTGCTCCAGGAAGTGGGAAACCCCGCTCTCCTGCTTCCTCTCGTCCCGGGAGCCGACCGTGGCCGTGACCGACAGGGCCACGGTGTGCACGTAGGGCACGCTCTCCACGATGACCCTTATCCCCCCGGGGGTGCTGCCCACCTCGATGCTCTGGTCCACCCGGCGGCCTTCCTTAATCTGCTTGCCCATGCGCGATCACCGTATGAGGATGGAGATGGGTTCGGTCAGGCCCCGGACATCTTCCTTTCCTTCCTTCTGCGCAGCCAGCGGTAGAGATCGGACTCGTAACCGTTCTCATGCCCGCATTCGGGGCACCTCTCGTACCGGACGTCCACCGCGTTCCAGCCCCTCCAGCGCGGTTCGAAGCGGTGTCCGCAGGCCTCGCAGGAACGCATCTCCCTCATTTCTTGGACACCTGCTTGTTGTTCAGATAGTCCTTCAGCCCGGCGGTGTCCAGGGCCAGCATGACCATGTCCCCCACGGTCTTGACGTCCTTGGTGAGGACGGTGATCTGTGAGGAGGGGGCGATCCCCTTCTTCAGGTCCAGGGCCTGCTTGGCGGACTTATCCAGCTTCACCCCGAACTTGGTGATCTCCCAGGTCCTTCCGGCATCGAAGTAGACATTGTCAAGATAGCCGATCTGCTTGCCGTCGTGCCCCACCACCCTCTTGTTCATGAGGTCGCCGGCGCTCAGGGGGGCCTTGCGGTCCTCCAGCAGCACGTCCTTGACCTGGTCCATTTTAACGGCCAGGGTGACCGTGTCGCTCACCGATGACACCTGAGGGGCGGCCACATGCACCCTCTGGACCCCCAGGGCCTTCTTCTTCAGGTTCAATGCGGCCTCGTTGCCCTTGCGCACGCTGACCCGGATGGCGGTGACCTTCCAGTTGTCCACGTCCAGGGCGATGCCCTCGACGGTGCCGATGATGATGGCGTCCGCGCTGATGACCTCCTTGCCCACGATGTCCTCTAGTCCCGACATGTTCTCCCAGGCCGATTACGCCCTAGGGCGATATTAATCCTATCGTCCCCGTTCGAGTTTATCAGGACTGAGAATCGAGCGGACTGTTTCTTATACCTGATCCGGCCTGCGAATAATGGAATTGGATATGTCAGGCGATCGAACGCAGGGATCCGTCAAGGTGCTGGTGCTGGACGACGAGGAGGACTTCCTGGAGCTGTGCCGAGAGTTCTTCAGCAGAGAGGATGGGGTGCAGGCCGACTACATAACCTCCCCCACCAAGGCCTTGGAGATGCTGGAGACGACCGGATACGACGTTGTCGTCTCCGACCACACCCTTCCGGGAATGAACGGCCTGGAGTTCCTGAAGGCCCTCCGGTCCCTGCAAACCGGACTTCCCTTCATCCTGATAACCGGCCGCGGACGCGAGGGGCTGGCCCTGGAGGCCCTGCAGAGCGGCGCGGACTTCTACATGGAGAAGGCCGGGGAGCCGCGCTCCCTGTTCGCCCAGCTCCTGAGCACGGTACGTACCCTGGCCGTCGACAGTGCCAGGGCCGCGGAGTGCCTGGTTGAACCGTTCCAGGTGTTCTCCCAGTCCAGGATCTACCTGGTCAGCAACGGCGGCGAGCGGGTGATGGCCGCTTCCAGCCGCTAGCGCGCCACGGTCCTGCTCTGCTGCCTCATGTACTGGGTCAGGTACAGCCCCGTACCGCTCCCCAGCCCGGTGGAGCCGCTGCCCTTCCACCCCCCGAAGGGCTGGGACCCCACCATGGCCCCGGTGGTGGCCCCCCGGGCGCGGTTGGCGTAGCTGACCCCCGCCTCCATGTTCTCGAAGAAGTAGCTGACCTCCTCCTCGTCCTCGGAGTATATGCCGGATGTGAGCCCGTAATCCACGTCGTTGGCCCTGTGCACCGCGTCCTTGAGGTCGGTGAAGCGCTGCACGCACAGGAAGGGCAGGAAGAGCTCGTTCTTGATCAGGAAATGCTCCTCGGGAAGGCCGGTCACGATGGTGGGGGCCACGTAATGTCCCGGCGGCAGGCCAGCCTTGACCTCCTGGCCGCCGGCGTGCACCACCCCGTCCTGACGAGCCATGGCGGAATGGGAGAGGTAATCCTCCACCGCCTTGCGGTGGATCACCGGCCCGATGAAGGTGGCCCTCTCCCGGGGATCGCCCACCCTCAGCCTGGACACGTGCTTCAGCAGGGCCACCATGAACTCGTCGTACACCAGCTCGTGCACGTAGGCCCTGGAGCAGGCGCTGCACTTCTGCCCGGAGTAGCCGAAGGCGGCGGAGGCCACCCCGGCCACGGCCTTGGCCAGGTCCGCCTTCTCGGTGACGATGGCCGGGTTCTTGCCCCCCAGCTCGGTGATGACCGGGATGGGGTGGCGCCGGAGGGACGAGGCCAGCAACCGGTACCCCACCTCCTTGGAGCCGGTGAAGGCTATGCCGTCCACCTTGTCGCTGGAGACCAGGGCCTGACCGGCGGCGGAGCCGCTTCCGGACAGTACGTTAACCACCCCGGGAGGGATCCCGGCCCTCTCGTAGATGTCGTAGAGCATGTGCACTGCCAGCGGCGCCGGGGTGGAGGGCTTGAGCACCGCGGTGTTCCCGGTGATGATGGCCGCGGTGAGCATGCCCGCGGATATGGCTATGGGGAAGTTGAAGGGGCAGACCACCGCCCACACCCCGTACGGCCGCATCACGCTCACCGGCCTCTCGTCCTCGTAGGCCGGGGGCTTCTCCTCCTGGAAGCCGTGACTGATCTCCATCTGCTCCGCGTAGTAGGAGATGAAATCGATGGCCTCGTCCACCTCGCCCACCGCCTCGTAGCGGTTCTTGCCGTTGTCGAAGGTCACCGCCGCGGCGATCTCGAAGAGGTCCCTTCGCATGATCTCCGCGGCCTTTCGGAATATGGTGAGACGCTTGTCCAGGTCCATCACCGACCAGGTCTGGAAGGCCCGGCGCGCGGAATCCAGGGCCATGGAGGCCTCCCTCTCCCCGCCCATGGAGAACTCCCCCACCACCAGGCCGGTGTCCATGGGGCTGTGGTCCTGGAAGTACTTCCCGGTGGACACCTGTTTACCGTCTATAACGCTCTCATACCTGGTCTCCACCTCCAGGGACTGGGAGAAGCGCTCCAGCGCCCTCTCGTAGCGGCTGTGGAAAGCAGACTCCTCTCCGGCCTTGACCATGTTCTCGTAGGTGTTCTGATTGCGGAACCTCATGAGCCTCCCCTTCGCCATCATTATGAGGGGGAGGTCTATTAAGTGCATCGAAGGCGTGCTTCGCATTCTCACGCCAGTTCTCCCGCCACAAATTTATATCGGCCCTAACTCGTTGGCCTTCACAATCGTAGGAGAGATGCACCTTGCCCATTTCACCCACCCATAAGGCCCTGACGCCCGGAGATATCCTAGCCATCGCCCGAGAGGAGCGGGAGGGGCTCCTGGCGCGCCACCGGGAAGGGGCGAGGCGGGAGACCCCCGGACCCGTGGCGGACATCGTGGGGGCGCTCTCCGCCCCGGACCTGTGGAAGGTGGACCTGGGAGCCTGCCTGGACCTGGCCAACCGGGACCTGGCCAAATCGGCCGGGGTGGAGCCGATGGCCCCCAGGGAGAGGCGAGGATGGGAATCGGCCGGTCTGCTGGCACCCCTGGATGGCATTCCTGCCGGAGGGGCTTACGACCTCCTGCTGGCCTGCCGGGAGGCCCTGGCCTGCGCCATTTTGGAATGGTGCGCGACCCTCGGCGTTCCTGCGGACCACGCCCCCCCGTCCCTGGCCTCCGACCTGAGGGAGGGCGTGGTGAGGGGGGCGGTGCTGGAGCAGGGGGAGTTCTGGAAGCTGGGAGCCCCGGGGAATGGCTCGGTGATCTGCCAGGGCGATCGGGCCACGGCCCTGGCCTGCCTGCGCCGGGTCCGCAGGGAGCTGTCCCGGGAGCTGGGGGTCCCCGCCGGATCGCTGCCGGTGGGCTGCCGCACCTCGGACCCCGCACTGGCCCTGGTCGAGGCGCTGCTGGGATCGGCGGCGGCACTGGACGGCTGGAGGATGGACCCTCTGACCGGACAGTTCCTGGGGCATGTGCTCAGGGACCTGTTCGGGGGCTGCGTTATCACCGCGGATGAGCTCCCCAGGGAGATGGAGAGGAGGAGGTGGGGCTGCGGGCTGCCCCACCGCTACGATCCGCCCTCCCCATCTCAGGCCAGCAACGACCAGGTCATCGCCCTGGGGTTCATGGGCGCCGAGCTGCTGGTGGCCCTGGCGACCGTGGGGGTCAGGGCGGCCCTGGTCCGCAGGGGCGACGCCCCGGTGGAGTATCCGGAGACCGCCTACGCGCTCCCCTGCATATACGGATGGGAGGGGGCGGAGGTGACCTCCCTGCAGGGGCTGAGGGAGGCGGTGGAGAGGCGTTCGGTCCTGCCGGGGGAGCGGGGGCTCGCCCAGGCCCTGGAGGCCGGGCGGTCGGCCATGGTGGCCGCCGAGGCCCTGGAGGCCCTGAGGTACCTGGACGGGGACCCGCATTCCGGGGCCGTTTCCGTGGGCTTCATCCCGGACAAGGTGCTGAGGGAGCTGGGCCTGGCCCTGGTGGACGATACCATTCCCGGAGCCACCGTGCTCATGGGCATGCCCATGGACCGTCGGCAGCTGGTTTACACGGTTCGCGAGCTGCAGGCCCGGGGGATGCTGATCATGGCCGCAGACGAGGTGGTCAGGGTGCTGCAGGAGAACGAGGTGCAGATGGGGCTGGGGATGATGCTCTACCCCCTGGGTTCCTTCACCCAGCTGGTGCATGCCCTGGACTTCGTGACCCGGGCGGCCCTTTCGTTCGGGGGAGTGCAGAAGGGTGACGCCGAGAGGCTCTCGGCCTACCTGGCCAAGCGCCCCAAGGCCTTCGTCCTGCATTACGGGCCGCTGGACGCCTGCCGGGCCTCCCTTGCGCTGGCCGCCATCGGCCACCATGTTCCCATCGTCACCGACCAGCTGGTGGAGGGAGTTCCAGACCTGCTTTTCCACAAGGAACCTCAGGACATGCTGCAGGGCGGCCTGGAGTCCAGGGACATACGGGTGGCGGTGACCGTGGTGGACATCCCGGTGCCCTTCGGCCCAGCCTTCGAGGGGGAGACCGTACGCCGGCCGGACACCTACCTGGAGGCGGGCGGCGGACGAACGCCATCCTTCGAACTGCTGCGCATGCGCCCCGAGGACCAGGTCAAGGACGGGGCGGTCAGGGTCATCGGCAGGGACGTGGATGATATGGCCGAAGGGTCCCAATCCCCCATGGCCATCCTCGTGGACGTGTACGGCAAGCGGATGCAGGAGGATTTCGAGTCGGTGATGGAGCGGCGCATCCATCTTTACCTGAACTTCGCGGAGGGGGTGTGGCACACCGGGCAGCGCAACATGAACTGGCTGCGCCTGAGCAAGAGGGCGGTCAGGGCCGGGTTCCGCCTGGAGCATCTGGGAAGGATACTGGTCACCAAGCTCAAGGAGGAGTTCGGGAACATCGTCTCCAGGGTGCAGGTGACCCTGGTCACCGACGAGAATGAGCTGGGGCGCAGGCTGCCGGAGGCCCTGCAGGCCTACGCGCAGCGCGAGGAGCGCATGGCCGGGCTCACCGACGACAGCGTGGACACCTTCTACTCCTGCCTTATGTGCCAGTCCTTCGCCCCCGACCACATCTGCGTGATCACCCCGGAACGCCTGGGGCTGTGCGGGGCCATCAACTGGCTGGACGCCAAGACCGGGAAGGAGATCGTGCCCGCCGGGCCCAACCAGCCCATCGCCAAGGGGGAGGTGGAGGACGAGCAGAAGGGTTCCTGGAAGGGGGTCAACGAGGCGGTGGCCGCCCTGACCCACGGCAAGATCGCACGCTTCTGCGCCTACAGCATGATGGAGGACCCCATGACCTCCTGCGGCTGCTTCGAGGTGATCGTGGCCATGAGCCCGGACATGCAGTCCGTGATCGTGGTCAACCGGGAGTTCGCGGACATGACCCCAGTGGGCATGAAGTTCTCCACCCTGGCCGGGAACATCGGAGGGGGGAGGCAGACCCCCGGCTTCATCGGTATCGGCAGGCGCTACCTGGTGAGCAGGAAGTTCATAAGCGGGGACGGCGGCTTCCTGCGCATATCCTGGATGCCTTCGTCCCTAAAGGAGAGCATGAGGGAAGAGCTTATTAATAGGGCCGAGGAATTGGGAGCGCCCGGTTTTATTGACCAGATCGCGGACGAGACCGTGGTCACGGACGCGGAAGGTCTGATGAACTGGATGATCAAGGTGGGCCATCCCGCCCTGGGAATGCCCCCCCTGCTTTGAGGTGCTATTCATGGAAGTCCCGGTGCCGAAGGAGAAATGGACTGGTTCGATAGGAGATCTGGAGCTGGGCAGCGGAGACGGCGCCCTGCGCTTGGGCGGGAACAGGGGGCTGCCCTTCCTGTCCTTCGAGGACCCCACCCGCCGCCGCGTGGCCCTGGCCGGATGGCTGGCCGACTCCCTGGAGGAGGTGCCCCCGGCCATTAAGGAGGCCTTCGGCGATGACGTCCGCGATCCGGTGGCCTGGGCCATGGCCTGGAAGGCCCGGGGGGCGGACCTGCTCTGCCTGCATCTGACCTCCACCAACCCCGAGGAGGGGAACGCGTCCGCGGAGGAGGCCGCGGAGACGGTCATGGCCGTGCTCTCGGCCGCCGAACTGCCGCTCATCGTCTACGGCAGCGGGCACGAGGAGAAGGACGCCCGGGTCATGGAGAAGGTGGGGGAGCGGGCCAAGGGCCGCCGGCTGCTGCTGGGGCATGCCGAGGAGGGGGCCTACAAATCGGTGGGCGCGGCTGCCCTGGCCAACGGGCACGCGGTCATCGGCTTCAGCAACCTGGACATCAATCTGGCCAAGCAGATAGTCATATTGCTCACCGACTTCGGAGTTGGCCGCAGGGACGTGGTCATCGACCCGCTGATGGCCGCCCTGGGAATGGGATTGGAATACTCCTACTCCGTCAACGAGCGCATCCGGATATCCGCCCTGGCCGGGGACGCCATGCTGCAGGTGCCCATGATCTGCGATTGCACCTCGGCATGGAAGGCCCGGGAGGCCACCGAGGACCTGCCGAACGGCGGCGACACGCTGGAAAGGGGCATATGGTGGGAGGCCACCACCGCCCTGGCCGCCCTGCTGTCCGGCGCGGACATCCTGGTGCTGGGGCACCCTGAGGCCATGGATATCGCCCGGCACTCCATCAAGGGGCTGGGGGGTGAGGCCTGATGCCCACGGCCATCGAGATATTCAAGCACCTGCCCAAGAAGAACTGCGGCGAGTGCAGATACCCCACCTGCCTGGCCTTCGCCATGCAGCTGGCCAACAACAAGGCCCAGCTTGACGACTGCCCCCACCTGAGCGAGGCGGGCCGGAACGCCCTGGCCAGCTCGTCCGCGCCGCCCATCCGCCTGGTGCGCATCGGCTCCGGCAAGGCCGTGCTGGAGATGGGGGACGAGACCGAGCTGTACCGCCACGACAAGCGCTTCTTCCATCCCACCGCCTTCGCCCTGCGGGTCTCCGACGATATGGACGAGGGGGCATTGAAGGCCAAGCTGGACCACGCCCGGGAGCTCCGCTTCGAGCGGGTCGGCCAGGTCCTGAGGCTGGACGCCGTGGAGGCGGAATATCGCTCCGGGAACCCTGGAACCTACGCATCCTTCGTGAAGAGGGTGGCCCAGGCCATCGATTGGCCGCTGGTGCTGCGCTGTCACGATCCAACCGCCATGACCGGGGCCGCGGCCGCGGTGAAGGACCGCAGGCCCCTGCTGCACGGGGCGGACGCCTCCAACCTGAAGGACATGGCCGCGGCGGCCAAGGCCCACGGCTGCCCCCTGGCGCTATGCTCCGGGGACCTGTCTCAGCTCGCCGACCTGGCGGAGGCCGCGCGGAAGGAGGGCCTGGAGGACCTGGTGCTCGATCCGATGCCCTCGAACATGAGGGAGCTGCTGGAACGGTGCACCATCATCCGGCGCAGCGCCATTCGAAAGACGTTCCGCGGGCTGGGATACCCCATATACCTGTCCATCCCCGCGGGGCGGGACGGGGTGCTCATGGCCTCCACGGCGGTGATGAAGTACGGCAGCCTGCTGGCCTTCCAGGACCTCCCGGCGCAGCACGCCCTGCCGCTGCTGGTGCTCCGGCAGAACATCTACACCGATCCGCAGGTGCCCATCCAGGTCCGGCCGGAGCTGTATCCGGTGAACAACCCCGGCCCGGATGCGCCCATACTGTTCACCACCAATTTCTCGCTCACCTACTTCACCGTGCTCTCGGACATCGAGAAGAGCAAGGTCCCGGTGTGGCTGCAGGTGGTGGACACCGAGGGGCTTTCCGTTCTGACCGCCTACTCGGCCGGGAAGCTGACCGCGGAGGCGGTGAACAGCGCCCTCCATGCCAGCGGAGCCAGGGAGAGATCGAGCGCCGGCGTGCTGGTCATACCGGGGATGGTAGCAAGGATGAGCGTCAAGCTCAACGAGGCCACCGGCCTGAAGGTGGTGGTGGGGCCCAAGGAATCCTCGGGCCTTCCGAAGTTCCTGCGCGGCATGTGATGGACGGTAACCATCTGAAAACCATATATCTGCACAAGTGCTTGCAACCGTAAAATCCAAGGTGGAATCGGATGCAGCAAGGACCTTACGACCCGAACCAGCCTGGCCAGCAACCCTATCAAGGCCAGCAGCAGGGACCGCAGCAATGGCCCCCGCAAAACCCACCCGAACAGTATCAACAGTACCCGCAGCAGCAGCCGCAGTACCAGCAGCAATACCCGCCGAACCAGTATCAGCAGTATCCGCCGCAGCAGTACTATCCCCCGCCCAAGAAGAAGCCCAAGACCATGCTCGTCGTGGCCGTGGTGGCAGTGGTGGCGATCATCCTCATGGCCTCCCTGGCGGTGCTCTTCTGGCCCTCGGGGGACGGGGATGGGGACGACAATCCCATCCATCAGATAGTGCCCAAGGTGCTGAGCACCGGCTCCTTCGTGGACGCCATATCCTCGACCATCGGCTCCGTGGGAGGGACTATAGCCATCAGCAACCCATCCAGCGTCCTGAACGGGCTGAGGATCGACGTCCCGGAGGGAGCCGCCCCGGGACCGGTGGACTTCGACATCAGCAGCGCCCCGGTGATCGATGCTGAAGGCCTTCCGGACGCCGGCGAGATCGTCAGCAGGATGATCTCCATCGAGACCGACGGCCCCGGCGACTGGAACGTGTTCAAGATGTTCGAGCAGGTGCTGACCGTCACCCTGCCCTACGACCCCTCCCTGGTGACCGACGAGGAGGGAGTGCGCTTCTACCAGTACGATGCCGCCAACCAGCGCCTGGAGCCCACCGGCTTCGTGTCCCAGAATCTGGGCGCGAACACCATCACCTTCAACTGCGCCACCTTCTCCAGGTTCGTGGCCATCGAGCTGGCCATGAGCATATTCGAGAGCATGAACTCCAGCTACGCCGTGGACACCGGGTTCCGGCCCAAGAGCGACGGCTGGTTCATCCCCAACTACGGAAGCTACCTGGAGAACGGCGGACTTTGCCTGGGCATGGTGTCCTACGCCAAGTGGCACTACACCTACCAGAAGGGCGACGGCGATGGCCTGTACAGCATGTACCGACAGGGCGACCGCAACCAGTGGAGGGACGACAGCACCGCCATCGAGCTGGCCACCAGGGCCCAGATGGGAGTGCAGGGCATCTGGGGGTCCCTGACCGCCCAGGAGCGTGCCAACACCTCCGCCAAGGCCACCGGGCTGAGCATCATCCACGGCATGCTGGTCTCCGGCGAGCCGCAGCTGGTGGGCCTGAAGACCAAGTACGCCAACGGGAACTGGGGAGCGGGCGGGCACGCCATCCTGGCCTACAAGTACGACAACGGCCGCTTCTACATGTACGACCCCAACAACCCCGGGAGCAGCCTGGACAGCGCGCAGCAGCAGATGCCGTTCACCTATTCCAACGGGTTCACCCAGATATTCAAGTCCGGGCTGAACGCGGCCAACCCGCTGCAGTTCAACGTGTTCTACCACGCCAGCGCCAAGGTGTTCAGCCCCCTGAACGCCTACAGTGGGCTGTACCAGAGCGCACAGAACGGGTTCTCCGGCAACTCGGTGTTCCCGGAGATCGAGCTGACCGACGAGGACACCTCCACGTACGGCTACACCCCGGTGGACACCGACGATGACGACATCCGGGACACCAGCGACACCAAGTGCTACATCACCGGCACCATAAGCGGGGGGCAGGAGGATGTCAACAGCACCCTGGTGTTCGTGGGCGGGCAGAAGTTCGAGACCGCGGTGGTGGACGGGGCGTTCTCCATCGAGGTGCCCCTGAGGCAGGGGGTGAACGACGTGGTCATCCTGGCCACCGACAGCAACACCTTCACCAACTGGGCCGGGTTCTACCGCACCGAGATAGAGAGCACCGCCGCCCGCGGCGCCCTCACCGTGACCCTGAGCTGGGGGCAGGGCAGCAGCGACGTGGACCTGCACGTGCTGGAGCCGTACGGCCGGCACATCTACTTCGCCAACAAGATGCCGGACGCCGACGGACCCTACCTGGACTTCGACAACACCTACGGCTACGGCCCGGAGCATTACTATGCCACGGACGACATGGTGATGTACGATCCTTCAGGCGTGCAGCAGAGCACCGACCTGTACGGGACGTACCAGATAGCGCTGCACTACTACGCGGACCACGACAGCGACTGGGAGAACGACCAGGTCATCACCTGGCACGTGACCATATCCTACCTGGCCCTGTACATCGAGGCCACCGGGCAGGAGATATGGGAGGAGGTCACCTACACCGGCGTGCTGGGGACTGCCGACTCCGGCAGCTACAGCACGTTCGGTTCCGGTTCCGGATGGTCGGAGATCATCAGCTTCGAGTGCTTCGAGGTGGACCTGGACGACTACGACGTTCCCGACCCGGAGGACGTGAGCTTCGATTAAACCCCTTCCCTTCCTTCTTTTTCTCAGAAATCATTTTGTCCGTTCTTGGCCATGCTCCACCGTGAACCGCGCGGCCGCCATCGTCCTGCTGATCGTGCTCCTGCTGCCCCTGTGGCCATGCTGCTCTGCCGGGGAGGCGGGACCGCCGCAGGGCCTGCAGGCCGAGCGTGACGGCTCCAGGATATTCCTGTCCTGGGGACCGCCGGCGGGAAACGTCACTGTCCTGCACTATAACGTATACCGGGGGACCGAGCCGGGCAACATATCCTACTACGATTCGGTGGACGCGAACTTCACCGCAGGATACGATTCGGAGGTGGTGCGCGGCTGGACGTACTATTACGCCATTAGCGTGAACACCACCGCGGGGGAGGGGCCGCTGAGCGAGGTGGTTGTGGTGCTGCCGCCCTCGGACGGATATCCCGTGGCGGTGATGACCGGGGTATTGGCCGTGGCCGCCTTCACCCTGCTTTTCGCCTTCTGGAAGGGAAGAGGTCGGGAATGATCTCCCGGAACCGGTCGGCCATCCCTCCCGCGGCCTGAACCGGGCAACCGTTCGCTGAGGCCTCCCTCACCGTCTCGTCCTCGGGCAGCAGAAAATACTCGACCCCGGCGCTGGACGCCAGGTCCTTGGCGGCCTGCCCCCGGCCCTCGCGCACCCCGTTGATCAGCAGCACCTTCCGCCCGACCTCCAGGCCCAGCTCGTCGGAGAGCTCGGAAAGCCGGAGGGCGGTGCGCACACCCACCATGGTGGGATCGGAGACCAGCAGCAGCAGGTCCATCCTTTTCGCGGTGCGCCGGGAGAGATGCTCCATCCCGGCCTCGTTGTCGATCACCACGTGCGGATAGCGCTCCATCAGCTGGTCCACGAACACCCGCAGCAGGTTGTTCACGTAGCAGTAGCAGCCCGGCCCCTCTGGCCGGCCCATGGTCAGCAGGTCGAAGCCCTCGCCCTCGGCTAGGACCTCCTGCAGCTTCAGTCTCAGGTACTCCTGCTTGCTCATGTCCTTGGGGGGCTGGCCCCCCTTGTCCAGAAGACCCTCGCGCACCCCGCCGATGGTCCCATGGACCTCCAGACCCAGCTTCATTCCCAGATTGCTGTTGGGGTCCGCGTCCACCGCCAATATCATCCCCTCCTCCGAGAGCATGCGCACCAGCAGGGCGGAGATGGTGCTCTTGCCCACGCCGCCCTTTCCGGCCACGGCCACGATCATGCCAGACCGCCCAGCCGGTAGCGCTGCCTGATGGCCTCCACGGTGCCGTTCAGCAGGTCCAGCACGCGCTCGGCGTTGGCCTCGTCTAGTCCCCCGAGGCCGCACTGCGGGGTTATCAGCGAGCGCTCCAGCAGCAGGTCCAGGTCCATGCCCTTGCGGTAAAGCATGTCCATGTACCCCTCGAAGCGCTGCAGCAGGGTGCCCACGGTCTCCTTGGCGATCTGGTCCTCCATGTTGGGAATGAGGCCCCAGGCGATGGCACCGCCCCGCTCCAGGAAGGCGGACACCTCCCGGGGGAACAGGGAGACGGTGTGCGCGTAGTTGTAGGCGTCGAAGCTCAGCAGGTCGATGGAGGTGGAGAGCACCAGAGGCCAGTCGGTGTTGCCGCAGCAATGGAGCCCTTTGATGGCATCCACCCCCTCCAGCACCTCGTCGGTCCATTCCACCACCTGACGCTGGGATACGGAGGCGAAGGGCGTGCCGATGAGGGTGAGCGAGGGCTCGTCCAGGAATATGATGGGGCGGTCGGAGACCTCCCGCAGCTTGCGGGCCTGCCACTTGGCCTGCATGTTCAGGTTGCGGCGTATGATCTCCCCGTACGCGTCATCGTAGATGGCCGCCTTGCCGTTCCGGTCCATGATCTGCAGCCCGGCGCTCACCGGCCCGGTGACCTGCCCCTTGACCGCGGCGAACCTCCGGCCCCTGGACGAATCCAGCAGTGCGTACAGGCCATGGAAGTTCTCCCGGGGATGGGCGAAATGGTCCACGTCATCGGTGACCACCGCGGTGTAGAAGGCCTCCGGGTCGTAATCGCCCAGGTCAACGGTGATCTTGTTCCTGCGGGTGTCCACGTCCACCCCGGGGAGCATGGTGGAGAACTGGGCGTACATGTTCTCCCCGAAGCCCAGCCCGGGCAGCTGGGGCCAGTAGGGCACCTCCCCCATGCGGGAGAGCACCAGCTCCATCGCCTTGCGGGGGTCCTTGTGCGGAAGGGAGCCTATGCCGGTGGCGGCGCAGTTCCAGGCCATGGACCCCACTTGTCCTTAGCGTTATAAAATCATTTGGTGGCCCGGAGCGTTACATAATACTGGTCCATGAGCAGCTGCCCATCGACCTCCTCCACGGACATGCGCTCCCGCAAGGGGCTGGGCAGCGAGGCCACCACCCTCTCGATCTCGATGGCGTCCTCGGGCTCGGCGTTCCAGGTGAGGGTGGTGAGCGGGAGATGCCTGCGATACTCGCGCACCTCCTCCAGGCGCAGACCGGCCCGCAGCAGCGCCTCCCTCCATTCCCTGGCGCTGTACTCCCGGACGTGCGAGGGGTCGTGCAGGAGGTCCAGAAGGTTCATGGTGTCGGCCACCTCACGGTCGTCCGGCACGCTGCGATCGTCGATGACCATGACGCCCCCGGGCCGCAGAACCCTGGCCATCTCCCTCAAGGCCAGGTCCAGGTCCGGGAAGTGATGCGGGGCGCGCCGGCAGGTCAGCACGTCAAAGGCCCCGTCCGGGAAGGGCATGGACCTCACGTCCCCCCGCAGCCACCTGACATTCTCCAGCCCCCTCTCCCGCCCGGCATCGCGGGCCAGCTCCAGCATCTGCGGGGTGAGGTCCAGGCCTGCGACGAGCCGGGCGGACCCGGCCAGGTGCAGGGCGGTGTGCCCGGTGCCCGTGGCCACGTCCAGGAGCGATCGCCCATCCAGGGGCCCGCACATCTCCTCCACGGAGCGCAGCACCTCCCGGTCGGCGTGGGAGACGCTGTTCACGTAACCGCCTGCCCGCCGACCGAAGACCTCCTGCACCTTCCCCCGTTCCATGAACGGTCATGGCAGCAAGATTATTTCAACGATGTTAGGAAAGGATTATGCTTATCTCCATGGATAATAACCCGATGAGGATCATCACCATCAACCGGACCAAGCCCAACGCCTCGATCGAGTTCTTCGGGTGTCCGATGCAGTGCAAGTATTGCGCGCATACCAAGGCCGGATTCAAGGATTATGATATGGAAAAGGTGCTGCAGGTCATGTCCGACAACGGCATCCGCAGCGTGTTCCTGGGGGGAGCGGAGCCGGTCCTGCACTCCAAAGAGCTGGGAGAGCTTATCCGGTTGCTGCATGTCCGGGGAAAGGAGGTGGTGCTGAAGACCACCGGCCATGACCCGGAGTTCCTGGCCTCCGCCAAGGGCCGGGTTTCCAGGTACGTGCTGGAGGTTAAGGTGCCCTTGGACGATCCGCAATCCCTGACCGGCTTGACCGTCTACGACATGAACAGGGCCAAGGAGCACCTGGAGAAGGTCCGTAGGACCCTGGAGCTGCTCAAGGGGGAGAAGGTCCGGGCCACATTGCGCATCATCCCGGACCGCTACGATGAGGACATGGTGGAGAGGATCGCCAAGGACCTGAAGGGGTGCGTGCAGGAGCTGCAGCTCACCCAGTTCCTGTCCAGCCAGAACGATCTGGCCTTCGCCGGGATATTCTCCCCGGGCCCCAGCCAGGAGGTCATGATGCAGTACGGCAGGGCGGCCAGGAGGCACCTGCCCGCGGTCAAGGTCAAGGGCAACGGCTTCGAGGTCACCCTCTGATCAGCGGACCGAGGGGAAGCGCTCCAGCTCGGTGTGGGGCAGGAATGACGCGGAGGAGAACCTGTCGAAGAACCTCTGGTCCGTGGACAGCTCCACGTAGGTCATGGCCCGGTGCACGGCCAGGGCCTCCTCCCTCTTTTCCCGGGAGAGCAGCAGGAGCCGGGCTCCGTCCAGCGAGGCGTTTCCCAGGAAGGTGAAGCGCTCCCGGGGCAGGTCCGGAAGGAGCCCTATGGCCACGGCGTTGTCCAGGTCGATATGCCGGCCGAAGCCCCCGGCTATGTACACCCTCTCCAGATCTCCAAATCCGATCCCGGCGGTGTCCAGGAGCACCTCCGCAGCCGCGTAAATGGAGGCCTTGGTGCGGATGACGTTGGCGATGTCCTCCTCCGTGACCGTGATGTCCCGATGACGCACCACCTTGTCCACCGGGCAGCAGGACATCCCGGTGGCCTTGAGGTCGTAGCCGTCCTTCTCGGCCTCCTCGGAGCGTACCAGCACGAACTCCCTGCCATGCTCCCCCTCCCGCACCCGTTCCGAGGGCTGCAGATGCCCCTTCTTGTCCAGCACCCCGGTCAGGAACAGCTGGGCCAGCAGGTCGATCAGCCCGGAACCGCACAGCCCCTTGGGCCGGGCGTCGCCGATGGTGGAGTAGTGCAGCCCGTCGCGCAGGGACACCTTCTCGATGGCCCCATCCCCGGCCCTCATCCCGTGGCAGACCTCGCCCCCCTCGAAGGCGGGGCCCGCGGAGGCGGAGCAGGCCAGCAGCCAGTCCTTGTTCCCGAGGACCACCTCCCCGTTGGTGCCCACGTCGATGAGCAGGGAGGCCCCCTCCCGGTGGGCCATGCCGCTGGCCACCACGTCGGCCACCACGTCCCCGCCCACGTAGCTGGCCCTTCCGGGAACGACCAGCACCGGGGCGTTCGGGTTCAGCTTCTTCAGCCCCAGCTCCTTGGCGGTGAGGCGGGGCGGCAGGTTGGACACCGGGATGTACGGCTCATGGCGGATCCCCCTGGGGTCCAGCCCCAGGAAGGTGTGCACCATGGTGGTGTTCCCGGAGACCACTATCGCGTTTACCTCCCTGCCGCACACCTTCTTCCCGCTCCCGGAACAGGCCTCCCGGGTGTCCAGGGCCCGGGCCAGCATGTGGTTGACGGTGTCCATCACCACCTCATGAAGCGCATCGTGCCCGTGGTCCTCCCCGTACATTATACGGGCCAGGACATCCTCCCCGTACATCAGCTGGCGGTTGTAGTCGGAGATCTGGGAGAGGACCTCCCCGCTGTTCAGGTCCACCAGCTGCAGGGCCACCGTGGTGGTGCCGATGTCCACGGCCACCCCGAAGTTGCGGGAGGCCTTGTTCCAGGGCTTGATGTCCACCAGACGGCAGCCGTCCAGGAAGGCGGTCACCGTCCACTCGCCCTTTCTCATGGTGTCCGGAACGTCCCGCAGAAGGGCAAGGGGGACCTGCAGCCCCCCGGGTTCCAGTCCCAATGCCTTGCATAGCCGCTCCAGGTCCGCGTCGTTGTCCTGCAGTGTCGGCCTCCTCAGTTCCACGAAGCGCGCGCGGACCAGCGGGGTAAGCTCCCGCAGGTCGCTGACCGTGTTGCCGCCCACCACCTTCATCGGCCTAAGCTGGCTCTCCTCCGGGACGAAGACCGAGCAATCGCCCACGGCACTGGTAAGGCAGGCCAGCCGGTAACCGGAGGACCACTCCTCCCGGGTTATCTTGGAGGTCTCCTGTGATTCGAACTCGCCCCCCACCACCACCCGGCATCGGCCGCACACCCCCTTCCCGGCGCAGGCGCTGTTTATCTCCACGCCGGCCAGGATGGCCGCCTCCAGCAGGTTGGTCCCTGCGGGGACCTCGACCACGCGTCCCTTGGGATGGAAGGTTATCTGGGGGCACATCCAAGGCGAATCCGTTCGGGCGTTATTAAATCCTCTTGAGACAATCTGATGATGACATGTCCGCTCAGGAGGGCGGCGGGGGAGGCCACCACCACGCCCATTCCGGATCGGCCAGGCGATTGTCGTACGCCCTGGTCATCACCCTCGGCTTTGCCCTGTTCGAGGTCGTGGGCGGATGGATCAGCGGGTCCCTGGCCCTGCTGGGGGACGCGGGACACATGTTCACCGACGTGCTGGCCCTGACCCTCAGCCTGGGGGCGGCCATGGCCGCGGGCCGGGCGCCCACCGAACGGCACACCTTCGGCTTCCTGAGGGTGGAGATCCTGGTGGCCCTGATGAACGGCGTGGGCCTCATGGCCGTCTCCCTGTGGGTGCTGTACGAGGCGGTCGGACGGCTGCAGGACCCCGTGCAGGTGGACGCCGGGATCATGCTACTGGTGGCCTTGGCCGGCATGGGCGCGAACCTTGCGGGAATCGCCATACTGCACCGCGGGTCCAAGGAGAACCTGAACGTGCGCGGGGCCTTCCTGCATATGCTCGGCGACCTGCTGTCCTCGGTCGGGGTCATCGTCGCCGCCGTGCTCATACACCTCTACGGCTGGAACAGCGCCGACCCGGTGATCGGCATGGGCATCGCCCTGGTGATCATGCTGGGAGCCTACCGGCTGGTATCCCAGTCGGTGAGCGTTCTGCTGGAGGCGGTCCCCTCCCACCTGAACGTCAAGGAGGTGGAGGAGGCCATGAGGGGCGTGCAGGGGGTCGAGGGCGTGCACGACCTGCACATATGGACCCTGTCCTCGGGAGTGTACTCGCTGAGCGGGCACGTGATGGTCAAGGACCAGGAGGTGAGCTCGTGCTCCCAGGTGCTAAGGGAGGTCGAGCTGATGCTGGAGGAGCGCTTCCACATCGTGCACACCACCATTCAGGTGGAGGCTGTGGAGTGCCCCGGCGGATATTGCCGGCTGAGGAGGAGCTGCCCTCCCCCCAGAGGGTAGCAGGCCCTCGGCTCATCTTTTTTTTCTTGCCACTATGAAAGATATCGCGCCCACCGCCGCGATGGTCAATGCTCCCGCCAGTACAAGCGGGATCGGGTTCCAACCGTTCTCGTCATACTCCAGGGGCATCATGGTCAGGCCCTGCAACGCCGTCCCTTCCCCGACCGTCAGGGACCGGGTCAGGTTCTGGTATCCATCCTTGGCCAGGATGAGCTCGTGCGGCCCCCGGGAACAGGTGACGTTGAAGCGGCCGCGATCGTCCGTGAATGCGGCCTGTCGTCCGTCCAGAAGGACGGAGGCACCGCATACGGGCTGCTCTTGCTCATCGATGACCACACCGCTCACCCAGTATGACGGAGGATCGAAGGACCGGTTCCAGCTCAGTGTTGCCCTGTTCCCAGCCAGATCCGTACAGTTGATCACCAGCCGCACCTCGTCGCCGAGTAGCGGGGCTTCCATCACCAGGACCAGCGAGCCGTTGGCCATCCGGGCCTCGATGGCCTCGCCGTTCATGGTCAATCCGCAGACCGCTAGCTCCTCACTGGGCATAATGGTCACGCTCCAATGCGTGGAACGGACGTCCCCGTTCACGGAGACAGCGGCGGAGGGTGGATGGGTGTCCACGATGAAGGAGATCGAGGCGGCGGCGCTGTTGTTGGCGGCATCCACGCAACGCAGCTCGAAGTCGTGCGCGCCGTCGTTCAGACCGACCAGCCCCGTTACATTCCCGGAGGCCTCTGACCAATCGCCTCCGTCCAGCCTCCACAGGCAGCGGGTGTCCGAACGGTCGTTCACGGTCCAGTGGACCTCGGCCACCGAGGTGTTGAGCATGGCGCCGTCCTCAGGGCAATGGATGAAGACCGAGGGAACCGCGGTATCCATGCTGAAGGAGACGCTGGCATTGCCGAACAGTCCGGATCGGTCCCGGCATGACAGTAGGAACGTGTGCTGTCCGTCCTCCAAGGCCAGGGCCACCCTGTCCCCGTCCACCTGCGTCCAGGGCCCTCCGTCCAGGCTCCATTCCGCGGTCACCTCGGTAGCGTCCGATACCGTCCATATGATGTCTATATGGCTCTCGTTCAGCAACACCCCTTGGCCGGGGGAGGTTATCGCCGCCAGGGGAGCGACGGAATCCACGGTGAAGATCACGGAATCGACCGCGCTGTGCCCGGCGGCGTCTGTGGCTGACACCTGCAGGGTGTGCCTTCCCTCACACATTCCGGACACGGACGCGCTGCTGCCTTGGGCGTCATTCCAGGCACCTTCATCGAGCTTCCACTTCACGCCCACCGCACTGGAATCGCTGACCGTCCAGGCCAGCAGGGTGACGCCCTGGGGAAGGAACGAACCCGCGGCGGGGGCGGTGATGTCGATGCGCGGGGCCAGCCGGTCGACGGTCACGTTCACCGTGTCCGATGCGGTGTGGCCGTGGTCGTCCTCCGCCCACACCAGGATGCTGTGCCTGCCGTCGGCGAGCCCGGCCAGGATGTTATTGTCCCCGGCCACGTAGAAGGGGATCTGGCCGTCCACGCTCATCCACACCTGGTAGGGCAGGGAAAGTCCTTCGATCTCCCAAGCCACGAACACCTCATCGGCGAAGAGCTCGCCCTCGGCGGGGGTGGTTATTGACAGACGCCTGGTGCCCATGAACACCTCGAACCATTCGCCGATCGAGGAGTTCCATCCCAGCAGGTCGGTGGCCCTAACGGCTACGAAATGGTATCCTTCCCCCACACCGGTGAGCAGCGAGGGGCCGCCCCCGGTGACGTTCACCCACTCTCCCCCATCGAGCTGCATCTCCACCTTCATCAGGCCGATCCCGGCATCGGTGGCGTTCCAGGCGATGCTGACATTGGAGCTGGAGTACCAGGCCGGGAACGGGCCTACCTCTACCGTAGGCGCAGTCCGATCGAATCCGAACGTGACGTTCTTGACCGCGAAGTTGCCGGCCAGGTCGACGGCCTTCACACTAAGTGTGTGCCAGCCGTCCGTTTCGCTCATCTCCGAGGAGCCGGCCATGCCTACCTCCCACCAGTCCGAGCCGTCGAGGCTGAGCCAGTGCGTCACCACCGAGGTTTCATTGTCAGCCGATATCCAGGTGACCATCAGACTGTGTTCCCCGCTCCATGTTCCCTCTGCCGGGGAGGTGATGGCCAGCGATGGAGGCGTGCGGTCGTCGGCCACGCTCTGGGAGACCAGAGGAAGGAGGTCCCGGGCATTGGAGGCGCCATCGATGGGGTAGGGCGAATCGACGAAGCCGTCGCGGTCAGTGTCCGGGCCCTGCCAATCCCCCCAGGTGTTGCCTCCCGAGGAGCCGTTCCAGCGGTTCCCCGCACCCTTGTCGTAGGCCTGGCGAGCGGACGGCGAGAACTGGGGTCCGGCCCCGTTGTTGCCATGGAGCGCGTTGCCGGCGATCTGGTTCAGGTCTGAGCCGGTGAACAGGCAGATGCCGTACCGCTCGCAGCCGGAGATGCTGTTGTTAAGCAGATAACAGCGGTCCGAGTTGGACAGGAAGCAGCCATAGCGGCCTTGGACGATCATGCTGTCCTTGATGTTCGCCTCCCGACTGTTCTCGGCATAGACGCCGTATCCCGCCCCGGTAAGGCGGTTTCCGGAAACCTGGACCCCGTCGGATGAGATCAGTCGCACCCCGTATTCAGCGTGGACGATGGTGTTGTTCAGCACCTGGGCGCCGGGCGTTTCGCCGAGGACCAGGGCCGTGTAGTAGCTGGATATCCCGTTGCCCATGGCCTGTCCGTCGCAATTCCGCATGCATATGCCGCATTCCCCCGCGCCTGGCATGGTGGACAGGTCCGCGTAGTAGCTGCCGTTCAGCGTGTTTCCCCGGAACAGCACCGATGCGGAGCTGAGGGCCATCATCCCGTAGAGGCAGTGGTCCAGATCGCAGGTGCTGACCACCAGGTCGTGGCACCCGCTGAAGATCATCCCGAGATAGGCCCATTCAAGCTGGACGGCGGAGAGGCGCAGATCGCTGCAGTTCATGGCGCTGAGGGGGTTCGTGCACCTCTGCAGGTCGTAATCGGTGACGGTGGCCCCGGTCACGTTGTACAATATAAGCTGGCCGGCCCCGGCGGGTACTTCCCCTAGTAGCTGGATGTCCCGGAGGAACACAAGGGGAGATCCGTTGACCGTGTTGTTGTCCGGAGCGACCAGGTGGCGATAGGGGTCGTGGCCGCCGTTCAATGACTCCGGGTTCACGCACAGTGAGCAGTTCAGGAACGTGTTCGACCACAAGGTGACGTGGTCCGAGTAGATGAGCCCCACGCCGGTGGTGATGTTCAACAGGGTGTTGTTCGAAAGCATGACCCCGTTGCAGTGGTACATATCGAACACGCATGTGCTGTCAAAGAGGCAGTCCGAGATGGTCATGTTGCGGCTCTGCATCACATAGAGCCCGTCGCAGGGACCGACGGTGCAGTTCCCAAGGGTAACGTCATCGCATTCATTGACATAGACGTTGCCCAGGGTGCAATTGAGGACCCCGACGTCCCTGGAATCCTGCACCTCCAGGCTGTCGTTCTCGAACTCCTGGTAGGCGTGCACCCGGTCCAGATCCACTCCGGTGACATTGTTGAAAACCATGAGCGGGGGGTAGCTGTTCTCCCGAAGGTCCTGGACCAGGATATCTATGAATCTAAGATGAAGCGAGGTGTTCCCCACGAGGATGGCCGGGGCGGAATCGTCACCCTGCAGTATCCATCCCTGGACCAGGAATGGATCGGATGAGCTCCCGGTCCCGGGCCAGAGGTGCATGGCCGCCTGGTTCTGCAGGTCGGAATCGTTGTCGATCCTGATCCTGTTCGCTCCATCCTCGATCATGGCAGCGAACGGCACCTGTTGGATCGCCCCACCCCCGTGGGGAGTCGCGGCCGCCGAGAGGGGAAGAGCGGAAAACAGCATGATCGAAGCGAGGAGCAGAGCTGAAACGCAAAGTGATTTATTGCTCATACGAAATAAAGAAGGCGGTCGCTAAATAAATGTTGGCAGAGCATTCTCAATTCCGGAAAGCTCAGTGCCTGAACAGCCTCACTCCGGTGAACACCATGGCCATGCCGTGCTCGTTGGCGGCGTCGATGCATTCCTGGTCTCGGATGGAACCGCCCGGCTGGATGATGGCCGTCACGCCGGCCTTCGCCGCGGTGTCAATACCGTCCCGGAAGGGGAAGAACGCGTCCGAGGCCATGACGCTGCCTTCGGCCTTCTGACCGGCCTTGTGCGCGGCGATCATGGAGGAGTCCACGCGGGACATCTGGCCTGCGCCTATCCCGACCACGGTCTCCCCCTTGACCAGTATTATGCTGTTG
>JAXGRO010000012.1:0-44443 GCA_040765825.1 Methanomassiliicoccales archaeon | reverse complement strand
CGAACCCACCGTGCTCAAGGTCACCGACGACTCGCTGGAGATAATCAGGGAGGAGACCTTCGGACCGGTGCTGCCCATACGCGTGGTCAAGGACGAGGAGGAGGCCATTCGCCTGGCCAACGACAGCGACTACGGGCTGGGGGCCACGGTATGGACCTGCGATCCCGTCAAGGGCGAGGCCATCGCCCGCCGGCTGGAGGCCGGGAACGTCTGGGTGAACGAGTACGGAAGGACGATAAACTGCGGGGAGCTGTTCCAGGGCTGGAAGTGCAGCGGCATACCCAGCACCAACCGGCGGATCACCCTGTTCATGAAGAAGAGGACCATCGTGAACCATGGCTCCTGCCAGCCCCGGGCGCACTGGTTCAAGTGAGGTCGGGCCGCAAAACTTTTCTTAAAGTTCCGCGATGGGCAGGGCATGGCGGGGCATGGAGAGAAACTGGTATCGGTGAACGGGGTGTTCAAGAGCTACAAGGGATTCCCCGTGCTCCTGGACCTCAGCTTCGATATTCCCAAGGGTTCGATATTCGGCTACATCGGCCCCAACGGGGCCGGGAAGACCACCACCATAAAGATCATGATCGGGCTGATCAGGGATTACATGGGCAATGTGACCATCGACGGGCAGTCGGTCAGGAACTGGGACGCCAAGATGAGCTCCAAGATCGGCTATCTGCCGCAGCAGACCTCCCTGCAGGATTGGAGGACCGTGGACCAGGCCCTGCGCACCTTCGGCCGCCTCTCCGGGCTACAGCCCGCGGAGGCGGACTCCCGGATCAAGGAGGTCACCGAGACCCTGGGGATAACCGAGTACCGCAGCAGAAAGGTTGGCAAGCTCTCCGGGGGCACCCTGCAGAAGGTGGGGATGGCCCAGGCCATGCTGCACCGGCCGGAGCTGCTGGTGCTCGACGAGCCGGTGGCCGGACTGGACCCCGAGAGCCGCGTGCTGTTCAGGAACCTATTCAGGAAGCTCTCCCGGGACGGGACCACCATTTTCTTCTCCTCACACATATTGAGCGACATCGAGGACATAGCCGATACAATCGGCATCATCGGCCAGGGAAGGATGAGGTACGCCGGTTCCATGGATGAGCTCAGGGAGAAGGTGGGCAGGAACACGGAGATACACCTGGAGACGGTGGAGCCCATGCCCAACGCCTCCTTCCTGGAGAGCATGCCCTCGGTGGCCAAGGTCGACCAGGTGAACGGCACCCGCTTCCACATCACCCTGCACGACCCCAAGGAGGTGGACGCCACCGTGGACCAGGTCATCAGGACCCTGCTGGCCGACGGCAAGCACGTCCGCGGCATATATCCGTCCAGGCAGACCCTGGAGTCGCTTTACCTCCGCTACACGGACACGGGGGGATCGGCATGAGCTTCGGCATCCTGTTCATGGACGAGCTCAACGGCTTCTACAGGTCCAAGGTCATGGTCGCACTGTGGATCGGGCTTCCGGTCATGGCCCTGCTGCTGTACCTGATCGTACCGGACATCGAGGGGATGCCCATAACCCAGTTCACCGCATTGCTGGTCTCCAGCATCGGCGGGCTTCTAACCTCGGTGCTCATCGTGGTCAACATCCTCAACGAGAAGGAGAAGAAGGTCTACGACCTGTTCATGGTACGGCCCATCCATCGGGGCAATCTGTTACTGGCTAAGTTCAGCGCAGTGTACCTGTGCGTGATGGTCGCCTCGCTGGTGGCCGTGCTGCTGTCCGCCGGCCTGGACGCGGTCACCAACGACCTGGATGCTGGAGCCTTGTTATCATCCCTGGGAGATTCCCTCATCATAACCGCCTCCATGATGGCCATCAACTGCTCCGCGGGGATGCTCATAGGGGTGTTCGCCAACAGCGTGCTGGTCGGCGTTCTGCTGGTGATATTCGGCTCCAATCAGCTGTCGTCACTGGTGCTGCTGCCCATGATAGCTCCGGTGGGGGAGATGTGGATGACCGGACTTGCGGCCATCGGGATATCCATCGTCCTGCTTGTCGGGGCTGTGCTGGTGTTCAACCGCAAGGAGTTCTGATCACAGGGTCTCCGCGGACATGTAGGCGTCGATGAGCACGTCCATGCGGACCTCCTTGTCCCATCCGGACCGGCGCAGGATGTCCATGAAACCCAATCCCACCACCTTGGGCTCCCCTGGAATGAGCCCTATGAACCTTTTCACATCCTCCACCGGGCAGCCGAACTTGGGCATGGCCAGCCCGCCCAGGACCACCACGGCCCTGGCATCTTCGGGATCGAAGACCTCCTGCCCGATCTGATATCCCGCCCCCTCGGCCCATTCCAACCTCCTGCAATGGTCCCACCGGGCCTTCGGGCTGAAGGCGAAGTTCATCCCGCGGTCCCGGACCGCGTAGGCCAGCAGTTGGGCGAACGGGGAGCAGACCGCCTCCGAACCCAGAAAGAGAACGGCACTGCCGTCCGGCACGTCGGCCAGCGATTCACGGAACGTCCTCGTCAGGCCGGAGATCCCCTCAACTTTCGTCATGATATGCGATTTCCATGACCCGGCATATGTCTTTGGGTTGTTAAATAATAAAATATGAATTAATTTATTAATTTAAGGATCCGACGCAAATCGATGCGAGGTGGGAAAATATGGGTATTAATAAAAAATGAAATTAATATAATATTGTAATATATCAAAATCATAAACTGTTATAATAATGTAACATATATTGATAATAGCTAAACAAATAATTGAAATTATGATACCAACAGATCAGCTTTGTTCTAGGAATTAAAAATTTATTAATAAATAATGCAAGTATCTAAACTACTAATAATTAATAAACAATACATCGTAATATCATAATCATGTCTGACAAATGTCGGCTAATTTAAATATTTCAGAGGTCAATCATCCTACGATTTTGCCATAACATGTCAGACAACGAGCATTTGAGGGCGGCAATTTATGCCAGGGTCTCCACCGAGGACCAGGCCAGGGATGGTTTCAGCATAGCCGCCCAGCTCAAAAGGCTCCGCGCCTACTGCGTGGCCAGGGGGTGGACGGTCGCCGACGAGTACGTGGATGACGGATTCAGCGGCAGGAGCGCCGAGCGCCCTGAATATCGGCGCATGATGCACGATCTGGACCAGTGGGACGTTGTCGTCGTGCTAAAAATGGACCGTATCCATCGAAACAGCCGCAACTTCGCGATGATGATGGACTTCCTGCGCTCATGGAACAAGGAGTTCAACTCCACCCAGGAGAACTTCGACACCACCACGGCAATCGGGCGTTTCGTAATGGACACCATCCAGCGCATAGCCCAGCTGGAGAGCGAGCAAATTGGGGAGAGGGTCAAGGTGGGCATGACCCAGAAGGCCATGGAGGGCAAGGGGAACCTGGGCTGTCCTGAGCCCTATGGTTACCGTTACCAGGATGGGGATCTGGTAGTGGACCCCGATGAGGCGATGGTCGTTCACAGGTTGTTCACCATGGCCGCCAACATGTGTTCGCTGGGCCAGATGGCAGATGCACTGAACCGTGAAGGCGTCCCCACCAAGAACGGGGGTGCCTGGCAAAGGGCCACCTTGAACGGCATCCTGTCGAACAGGACCTACCTGGGCAAGAGCATCTGGAGCGGGATCGAGAGGGAGGCTCCGCATCTGAAGATCATCGATGCCGAGCTGTTCGGGGAGGCCCATGAGCAAATGGCGCAGAGGGTGAAGTCCAGGCGCCAGCCCAAGCGCATACCCGCCAGGTCCCTGTTCCGGAGCGAGGCACATGCCTAGGGTGGCCATTTACACCAGGGTCTCCACTGAGGACCAGGCCAAGGAGGGCTACTCGCTGGCCGCGCAGAAGGAGCGCCTGGGGGCCTACTGCGACGCGCAGGGATGGGACGTAGCCGAGTTCTATGTGGATGAGGGGCATTCAGGCCGCAGCACCAAGAGGCCGGCCTACCAGAGGATGATGGATGAGAGGGACAGGTGGGACATACTGCTGGTCATGAAGATGGACCGTATCCACCGCAACTCCAAGAACTTCATGATAATGATGGAGAACCTGGAGAAGTGGGGGAAGAAGTTCAGCTCCATGAACGAGTCCCTGGACACCTCCAACGCGGTCGGGCGGTTCGTGGTGGACATCATCCAGCGCATCGCCCAGCTGGAGAGCGAACAGATCGGTGAACGTACCTACATGGGGATGCGCCAGAAGGCCGAATCCGGCCTGGGGCCTCTGGGATTCCGCGTGCCTTACGGTTACCGGCTGAAGGACGGAAAGCTGTTCATAGAGGAGAACGAAGCGGAGGTGGTGCGGTCCATCTACACCCAGTACCTTGGCGGCCAGACCATGGACATGATCGCCTGGGGGTTGAACGCCAGAGGGGTGCTTACCAGCACCGACAGCCAGTGGACGGTGTGGTCCATCAGCCGCATCCTGCACAATCCCGTGTATGCCGGGTTCCTTCGCTGGGATGATCTGATCATACCATCCGAGCATCAGGGGGTCATAGAGCCCAGTGCGTTCAACGAGGTGCAATTGCGCATCGCCTCCCGGGTTAAGAACAAGAAACGGGCAAAAGCGGTCCAGCTTCCCCTGGTCCACTAAAAACATTGTCCATTATTTTTACTGGCTATGGTGCCAGTGGTGAATAATCAGTGTTAAAATGGTGGATTTAATAATAAATCCCATTGTAATTATTAGGACCAAATAAATGTGTTTTCAGATTTATATCCTTTTCCCTTTTTTCAATCACATCAATAGACAATTGTCGTTTTTATTGTTAACACCTATAATAAATTTTGATTAACAGTACTTAATCAATAAAGTATATAATATCCACCCCTGGGGATACTATTATTGGGATTGTTAAATCAATCCGCGGGACAAATCGGAAGGGAGAGGGGATCGCGTGGGAGAGATGGTATCGAGTTGCGAGAGAATGGCTCATTTTGAGCTCAGGACCTCGCTTGCTACGAGCCTCGTCCTTTCTTTATGTCCATTGGTTAAGGAGAGATAGAAATGGCAGAAGAAAGCAATGTGCACGTAAAGGTCGCAATGGTCGAACCGTTGGCCTGCTTCCTGATCGCGTTCATAGCTATTGTTATAGCTATGTTCGGACTGGACCAGTACGACAGCCTTGCGGCAGTGTTGGGAATGGCGCCCTGGGTAGGACTCGGGTTGGGAATCTGCGCCATAATCGCCTACTTGAACGAGAACCTGTTGCTGACCGGAGTATGCGGTCTGCTGGCCGTGTTCCTGTTGGCGTTCAACGGAATAACCGGTGACCCGGCGACCATGGCTGGATCGACCGCGGTCGGATTCGTCGGCGTGGTGCTGCTGATCATCGGCGTGGTGTCTCTGGCCCAGCCGGTGAAGATGCTGCCCATCCTGCTGTTCGTGGCTGGCCTGGCCGTCCTGCTGACCGCCTTCTGGTGGGACTCCGGGGACCTGATGGACAGCTCCCTGAGGATGATCATGGGAGTGTTCTGGTTCCTCACCGCCCTGATCGCGTTCTACATCGGGACCGCGGTCATGTTCCTGGTGGTCAAGGGCAAGCAGGTGCTCCCGCTGCTCATCAAGGGATGAACGGGTGCCGGCGCCAAGAACCTGAAACCCTTTCCTTCACTCATTTTTTGAAAAGATTGAACATAGCACACCCGCCTATCCTATCCATGGCCGAGGACGTATCCCGATGGTGCCTGCCTGACCTCAGCCAGGCGATCGAATGGGCAAAGAGGCGAAATCGCCAGGGGATACGTTGCGTCATTGATCCGCTGGGGGAACTGGCCAAGGACGATACTGCCTCAGATGCCGCCTTGTACGGATCCTTGCGGTCCATCCTGGCGATATCCGAGAACGGGGTCCGCGCTTCGGTGGCCATCAAACCGACCGCCCTGGGCGTGAGATACGATCCGGAGGGATGTCTGATCAGGGCTGATAGGATCGCTAGGTTCGCCTGGGCGCATGGTCTGGCGATAGAGGTCGACATGGAGGCCCGGAAGTATCTGCAGGCCATCATCGACATGGCCCTGGAACTTCGCGGGAGGGGAGAGGGCAGTATGACCCTCGCCCTCCAGGCCTACATGGGACGGACGCCAACGGACATCAAGCGCCTCGATGCCGAGGGCATAAAGGTCCGCATGGTGAAGGGCGCTTACGCGGGGGACATAAGCGATCACGACGAGGTCCGTCAGGCCCTATGGAGGAACATCGATCTTGTAAGGACTATGGGCCGCCCCTTCTCCATCGGAACCCACGACCCTATGATCATCAGAAGGTTGGAGCGACACGGGGAGCTGCAGGCCATCGCGGAGATCGGTATGTTGAAGGGGTTGGGGGACGAGACCAAGCTCCGTCTCGCCGAAAGGGGATGGTCCGTCGCAGAGTACGTTCCCTACGGCGAAGATTCGTACGATTATGTCGCGAGGCGGTTGAACTACCTCAGGAAGATGTCCGAGCTAGGTTTGGAACCGGTTCCTTGAGACATTCCTAGGGACATTTTTTAACTAAACGATTGTGTATTTTTCCGAGGCCGTTTTTCCGTGAAAAATGAGGGGGATAAACCCGATTTCTACCCCTTCCAAGTTGATATTAGGGAGTCCGTCGCATACAAATTTGAACTAGTTTGTACAACAAACTATCCAATATATTGTAATTGATTCTATCAATAAAAACAATAAAATAAATCATATTATCAAAATTATAAGAACATATCAAACTAATTAAATAATTGGAATACATATTACTATACAAAGCAATAGTAGGATGGTGAATAGCATGAGCGAGGGCAAGACCACGATACAAATATCCGAATCAACCCGGGACCGCCTCTTCAAGCTGAAGTTCCGGAGGACCTACGATCAATTCCTCAATGAACTGTGCGATCTTTATGAAAAACGCGAGGAGGATGGCCTCGCCGAGGGAGGTAAATATGGACTATAGGTTTAATCTAAATAAATATAATAAGTAAAGTATACAGCTAATTAAAAAACTCAATAGTTAATCTGGTTTTATAGTTTGATTTTTTTCCTGGAAATAATGGCTGAGGATAGGATTTATAACCCGGCAGTTCCCATAGTAAATCCAGTGATCACAAGATGAAAGCAAGCATTGAGAAAGCATTGAACGACCAGATCAACGCGGAAATTTATTCGGCCTATCTCTACAAGTCCATGGAGATGTACCTGCAGTCCATCGACCTGCCGGGCATGGCCAACTGGATGAATGTGCAGACCCAGGAGGAGCTGGCTCACGCCGAGGGCCTGATCCAGTTCGTCAACCTGCGCGGCGGAAGGGTTACCCTAACGGCCATCGAGGCTCCCAAGATCGAGTGGAAGTCAGCTGCCGAGGTGTTCGCTGACGCCTACGACCACGAGGCCAAGGTCGTGACCGTGAAGATCCACAAGCTGGTGGACCTGGCCATCAAGGAGAAGGACCACGCCTTCAACCAGTTCCTGCAATGGTATGTGGCGGAGCAGGTGGAGGAGGAGGACAACACCAGCACCCTGGCCAGGAAGTTGAAGAAGATTGGGGATCATACTCCCGGTCTGATGCAGGTGGACTCACAGCTGGCTGCTAGGACGTTCAAGCCCCCAGTAATTCCGGGTACCACCGTTGGCGGACCATAAAAAAACCATAAGGCAGGGGATTTCCCCTGCTGTAAATATTTACCTCACGGGATGAGCACCTTGTCAACTATGTGCACATAGCCGTTCCGGCACTTTATATTGCCATGGATGATCTTCGCCCCACCCACCTTGAGCAGTCCCTTGGCGTCCACGGCTATCTCCTTCTGGTCCATGGCCATTACCGAGGTCTTGGCCATGATGTCCTCAAAGGTCATGGCTCCTTCCACAACATGGTGGGAGAGGATGGCCTTCAACTTGGCCTTGTCCTTGAGTATCTCCTCCAGGGCTCCCCTGGGGAGGTCAATGAAGGCCGAGTCGTTCGGGGCGAAGACCGTGAATGGTCCCTTCTTGCCCAGGAGGTCAGCCAATCCGGCCTCCTTGACCGCCAGGGTCAGCTTGCTGAAGTCACTGTCTCCGGTCACCTTTTCCGCTATTGTCTTCAGATTTGGGTCCGCTGCCCAAGATCCCTTGCCTCTAAATTTATCGAAGAATCCCATATTATCCCCTAGGCATTAGTTCATTGAGAAGCCTATAAAACAATATTGTTAACGCTATAAAAATAATTCAAAAATAAATATTATATAAAAAAATGTCTCATTTTTTCAACCATGCTCACTTGAATCAGGTTAATTATATATAGTAAATCAAAAACCGACATTATTGCTTGATTAAGGACTTATACAATAAATAATAACATTAATTATTATTACATGTAAAGATACATACTAAAATAGATTAGCAATTAGTAATTGAATAATATTGTAATCAAATATAATAATAGAAAATATTGGGATTCAATTCAAATATGTTAAAGACAATATATTTTTCAAATTCCTTACTTGGAGGGATATGGGATGCATACGAATAAGATCGGAGTATCAGTGGTAACCGGTTTGCTATTGATGCCCCTCTTCATCGGTCTTATGTTCGCGGGCGGTTCGGTCGCTTTGGACCCTCCCGCTCTGAACGAGACCGATTGGAAGAAGGGGACCATCGACGCAGCGACCGAGCTATCCGGCGTGGTAAGCGTAGCGATAGATGATGACGGATATCTTCACGTCAGCTATTACGATTCTAGCAACAAGAACCTGATGTACGCCTCTAACGAGGGGGGCGCTTGGAACAAGTATGTGGTCGATGACTCGGTCAACGTGGGAAAATACAATTCCATCGCAGTTGACTCGACCGGCACTGTGCATATCAGTTATAATGACGAGGTTGACTACAACCTGAAGTACGCCAAGGGCAGCGCCAGTACCTGGTCCATCTCCACATTGGCCTCCGAAGGGTCTGTGGGTGAGTTCAACTCCATAGTGGTGGACGGAAACGACGATGTGCACATCACCTACATGGACGATTCCGCGAACCGGCTGATGTACGCAACCGACGAGTCCGGATCCTGGGTCATGTCAGCCATCGCCGAGGACATCTCCGGGGGCAACAGCCTGGGCATTAACGACAAGGGGATGCTGTTCTCCGCCTACGTAAAGGAGGACAACTCCCTGAACGTGGCTGTATGCGAGAATGGCGACTGGGAGGAGGAATACGTCACCACCGGCTCAGGGCTCTCCCTGGACACCGCATATGACCAGCAGGGCAAGGTCTACGTGGCCTTCGTGGACACCAGCACCGGCAACCTGAAGGTCGCCACGCGAACCGCTCAGGGGTCATGGGGCGTCAGCACGATAAGCTCTGATACCATCGTTCTGACCGGATCTCTATATGGCCTCTCCATCACCTTCTCCGGCGGAGACCTGCACTCCACGTTCTTCAGCTCTCAGAAGCTGCACTACGCGCTTGGTGTCCCAGCCACCGAAATGGACATCCTTGACACCACCGGTGGCCGCTTCAGCGCGGCCGTGGCGGACCAGGAAGGGAACCTCCACATCGTTTACGGCGGAGGCGAGGTGGCCAACAACCTGAGGTACATGACCAACAAGGGGGCCATCTGGTCATCCCAGCCGGTCGACACCGGGATCGATGCGGGCAAGGAAAGCTCCCTGGCCTTGGACGATGAAGGCAACGCGCACATCGCCTACTTTGATGCCGGGGCTGGCAGCCTGAAGTATGCCAATGATATCGGCGGCTGGAACAATGCCACCGTGGACAACAGCACCTCCCAGGTGGGCAGAAGCCCCTCCCTGGCCGTAGATGCTGACGGTTATGTTCACATCAGCTACTTCGACAACACCGGCAACAAGATCCTGAAGTACGCCACCAACCGCGGCGGCGATTGGGTGGTAAGCCCGATCGACAGCATCGGCAATGTTGGATCCTACAACGCCATAGGCGTGGACGCCAACGGCAGCGTGTTCATAGCGTACTACAACTCCCAGACGATGAACATGCGCTTCGCCAGCATAGTCGGAGGCGATCTGACCATATCGTCGCTGGACTCCTCCAACTCTGCGGACGGGCCGATCTCGCTGGCCGTTGATTCAACAGGCAAGACGCACGTCGCCTACTACAAGGCCGGACAGCTGGCCTACGCGAACAACATCGGCGGAAGCTGGGCCATACAGATGCTGGACACCTCTGGCGATCTTGGCGGAGGGGTCTCCCTGGCCATAGACGCCTCCGATAACTGCCACATCAGCTACTACGACGATTTCGAGGCGGACCTGAAGTACATTAGCAGCGACGGCGGGACGTTCGGCCCCATCACCTCCGTGGACAAGCCCGGTGATGTTGGATCATCCAGCTCCATAGCCGTGGACGCCCAGGGCGAGGTTCACATCGCCTACCTGTCCACCGAGTGCTCCGGGACCATCAAGTACGCCGAGGTCCGTGATGGGATATGGCTGTACCAGAAGCTTCCGGCCTGCGAGATCGGGCCCTCGATCTCCCTGGGGCTGGATGCCATGGGCCGCGGGCACATAAGCTATTTCGACTCCGACAGCAAGGGCCTGATGTACACAACGTCCCTCAGCGCGCCCAGCCCGGTCCAGAACCTCACCGCCGAGGTGAGCACCGGGGTCATCGAGCTGCATTGGAACGCGCCGGCCAACGACGGCGGTTCCGAGGTCCAGTACTACGTGGTCTACAACGGGTCCTCCGCCAACGACCTGGGATATCTGGCCACGGTCAGCAGCGCCGGCGACCTCATGTACAGGCATGTGGGGCTGACCAACGGAGTGCCGATGTACTACCTGGTGGAGGCCTGGACCGATATCGGTTCCTCCCGCTCCCCGGTGATCACGGCCACCGCCAGCGACTTCCCGGACGCGCCTGAGGTGAAGGCCAGCGGAAAGGACAAGGCGGTGGAGCTGAAGTGGGACGCCCCGTTCAACGGCGGTTCCGCGATACTCAGCTACAACATCTACAAGAAGAACGCCACCGGCGTCTTCCAGCTGCTGACCACGGTCAGCGGGGATGTGACCAAGTACACCGACACCGGCCTGGTGAACGGCGAAGAATACTCCTACTACGTGACCGCGGTCAACTCCGCTGGCGAGAGCGTTCCCAGCGATACGGTCACCGCCGAGGCCAGCCCCGGCAGTGACATGCTGTTGATCGCCGTGGTGATCATAGCGATCGCCGCCGCTGCCGTAGGGGTGGTGTTCTTCCTGCGCTCCAAGGGCAAGCTGTGATAACGAGGGCCCCAGCCCTCCTTTTTTCCTTATTTTCATTCCTTCCACCTCATCTTTTATAAGCCACCTGGTCATTGTGAAGGACGATGGCCGACGATTGGACCGAGCTTTACCGCCCCAAGGGACTGGACGAGGTGGTCGGCAATCCCAAGGTGGTCAAGGACCTGAGGCAATGGGCCCTGGCCTGGGAGGAGGGCCGACCTCAGTACCGGGCCGTGGTGCTCATGGGTCCGCCGGGCGTGGGCAAGACGAGCTCGGCCCTGGCCCTGGCCAACGATTTCAACTGGGGCGTGGTGGAGATGAACGCCTCGGACCAGAGGAACGCCGAGGCCATAAAGAGGGTGGCGGTGCGAGGCTCCCGCTCGGAAACGTTCACGGACGAGGGGGAGTTCCTGTCCAGCAAGGACGGGCGCCTCAAGCTCATCATCCTGGACGAGGCGGACAACATATTCGGCCGCGAGGATTCCGGGGGCGTACCGGCCATAGCCGATCTGGTGGCCAACACCCAGCAGCCGGTCATGCTCATCGTCAACGACTTCTATGAGCTGAGCCGCAAGAGCTCGGCCATAAAGAACAACACCCTGCAGCTGAAGGTCGGCAAGGTCCAGGGGGGCACCATGCGCAGCGTGCTGCGCAGGATCGCCCTGGACCAGGGCATCGAGGTCCCGCAGAGGGTGTTCGAGACCATAATCGAGAACTCCAACGGGGACATGCGCGCGGCCGTGCGCGACCTGCAGGCGGTGGCCGAGGGCAACCAGGACATCGGGGAGGACGACGCCTTCGTCCTGGAGAGCAGGGGGTCCGTCAAGAGCATGTACGACCTAATGCGCGACATCCTGCACGAGTCCGATTGCAGGAGGGCGCGCCGCACCCAGCAGGACGTCGATGAAACGCCGGACCACATCATGATGTGGCTGGACGAGAACATCCCCCTGGAGTACAAGGACCCCGAGGACCTTCACCGCGCCTATGAACACCTCTCCCGCTCGGACATATTCATGAGCCGGGTCATCCGGAGGCAGTACTACCGCTTCTGGGCCTACGCCAGCGATCACAACTCCATGGGGGTCTGCTCCGCCAAGGGCCGCATCAGCCGCGGCTGGGTGCAGTACCGATTCCCATCATACATCATGAAGATGTCCCGTTCCAAGGCCGTGCGCTCCATGAAGTCCGGGATATCGCACAAGATCTCCGAGCACACCCATACCTCCACCCGGCGCTCGGCGCAGGACGTCCTGCCCTACCTGACATCCATATTCCAGGCCGATCATGAGTTCCGCGTCTCCATGACCGCGGCCATGCGCCTGGGCATGGAGGAGGTGGCCTACCTCCTGGACAAGAAGGTCGACTCCGCGGAGGTCAAGAACCTGATGAAGGAGGTGGAGCGGCAGCGGCAGGCCAGGGAGGCCGCGGATCGGCCCGAGAAGGAAGTTCCCCGGCCGCAAGAGGAGAGGCCTCCGGAGAAGAAGCCGGAGCCCAAGGGCAAACAGAGCTCACTTTTCGAATACTGAGGTTCAGAGATGAAGAACGATCTCCGGGAGATACTGCAGAAGCAGCAGTACCGGCTGTGCGGCGACCACGCCGGGGTGAAGCTATGCCATTGGATGAAGCAGAGCCTGCTTAAGGGGCGCACCTGCTACAAGCAGGACTTCTACGGCATCCGCTCGCACCGCTGCCTGCAGATGACCCCGGTGGTGAACGACTGCACGCACAACTGCCTGTTCTGCTGGAGGGTGCGCGGGTTCGAATCGTCGGTCACCAAGTGGCAGGATCCCGAGGTGGTCCTGGACACCTGCATCGAGGGACAGAGGCAGCTGGTCACCGGCTTCAAGGGCGACCCGCGCTGCTCTCCCCAGATGTGGGAGGAGGCTCGTGCGCCCAGGCAGGTGGCCATATCCCTGGCCGGCGAACCGACCATGTACCCGTACTTAGGAGACTTCATCGAGCTGTGCCATCGTCGGGGCATGACCACCTTCCTGGTGACCAACGGAACCTTCCCGAAGGTCCTGGAGGGGCTGTCCACGCTCCCCACCCAGCTGTACGTGACCGTGGCCGCGCCGAACCAGGAGATCTACCGTAGGCTCTGTGTTCCGCGCATCGAGGACGGCTGGGAACGGCTGATGCAGACCCTGGACCTGCTGCCATCCCTGGACACCCGCACGGTGATCAGGCACACCCTGGTCAAGGACTGGAACCTGGGATGGGAGAGGGAGTATGCCGCGCTGGACCGCAGGGCCGACCCCACCTTCGTGGAGCCCAAGGGCTTCGTGTTCGTTGGCGACTCCCGCCGCCGCATGTCCATGGACAACATGCCCTCGCACGCCGAGGTCCTGGAGTTCGGAAGGCGGGTCGGCGAGGAACTGGGGTACTGCATGCTCAAGGAGAAGGCCGACAGCCGGGTGGCCGTGTTCGGGGCCGAAGGCACGGATACTAAGATCCCCGGGCTGGAGTGATCAGAGCGGGTGCCTCTCCAGAAAGCTGAGCACCCTGGGGCAGCACATCTCAGCGGGTATGATGTGCCCGGCGCCGGTCACCCATTCCAGTTCCGAGTCCCTTATCAGCTCCTGCAGCTTCAGGGCGAAGTGCGGGGCCACCATGATGTCCTCGTCCCCGTGCAGGATGAGGGTGGGCGCGCTCACCCGGTGAAGGCGGTCGTGGCCGTCGAAGAGGTCCAATGCCAGCTTCTGGGCCTTGAAGCCCTCCGCGGCCCTCCTGCCGTTGCCGTTGCAGCGCCTCTGGGCGGGCTTGGCCAGGGCCAGCTTCCTGAAGTAATCCTCGGGGAGGCACCATGACTGCATGAGCTCCATGAGGGTGTCGAAGGTGGCCCCCTCCTCCACGGTGCGGATCATGGTGTCGATGGCGAAGGCCGAGCGCTCCGGCCTCCGGGCGTAGGTGGACATGAGCACCAGAGCACCGACCCGCTCAGGATAGTTCCAGGCCACCTTCTGGGCCACGTTGCCGCCCATGGACCACCCCAGGACGTGGTATCTGGGGAATTCCAGGTGCTCCATGAGCCTGGCCACGTCATCGCCCAAAGTGCGCATGGTGAACAGGGTGGGCGGATATTCGGTCTCCCCGGCCCCGCGGTTGTCCAGGACCACCACCCGGTACCTCCTGCTGAGCAGGGGTATGTACCTCTTCCAGAAGGATATCTCTCCGCCCAGGCCGGTGATGAGCACCAATGGCTCTCCGTCACCGTGCACCTCATAGTTCAGGCGCACCTCTCCCAGGTCGACCTTAGGCATCGGGTGGTTGCATTGGACTTCCCCTATATTTCGTTATTCCATTCACTGCCGGGTCAGGGGAGGTGGCACAGCGCCCTCTCGTCCAGGACGTACTTGGCCCTGGGTCCGACCAGGTAGACCGGGGAGCGGCCGAAGAGGTCCAGGCGGTAGACCTCGTAGATCATCATGCTGTAGAAATCGCACTTGAGGGCCTGCAGGGCCTCGCTACCATCCATGCTCTCCAGCTTCTGCGCCTCCAGGGCCTCCGCGCGCTCCCTGAGCGCCTGGAGCCGGGCGATCCTCATGTTGAGCATCTCGATGGCCATGCGCCGGCTCATGACGCTCTGGAACGCCCTCATGATCCAGAGCTGGGCAGGGAATATGCCCAGGGACAGCAGTATGTCCACAGCACTGAAGTCCCCCAGCGAGGCCAGGAGGGTCAGGAATGTTATGCCCGGGAGCACCATGGCCCCTACGGCCAGTCCGAGCACCGAGGCAACCACCCCGATGGCCGCCATCTTGACCAGGGTGGAGGCTCCCCTCCCCCGGCCCTTGGCCACGCCCAGGCGCACCTTCCAGGCCCGGGCGATCCGGGTTATGCCCTGGGACTGGGGGCGGAGGGCGTTCACCAGCCCGTAGAAGGTAAGGATGAACACCACCTGGACGATGAGCAGGCGGGTCAGCCCGCTGGCCGCGGTGTAGTCGGTGAGAACGAAGTAGACCAGCAGCCCCATTCCCAGGCCGAGCATGAGGGTGAAGCTGGCGGTGAGCGGCACCATCCGCCCCAGGAACAGGGTGAGGGCGATCTCCACGGTCAGCTTCTTCTTTCCCAGCAGCTTCCTTCCCGAGGCCAGCCTCTCGCCCAGGCTCCTCTTGGGCCTGGTGGCGCCCTCCTTGCGGCCATTCTTGGCAGTGGTGCTGGGGATCAGCAGGAACAGGAAGTTCCACGAGTAGAGGAACAGGGCGGATATGAACCAGCTCCAGAGGGCCTTGGGATAGAACACGATGGCCGCGGCCGAGAGCACCATGAGCAGCAGCGGGATCAGAAGTCTTCGGTACTGGTGCCTGCACTCCCCCTTGGCCAGATGCAGCAGGTCATGCTGCCTGGCAAGCTCGTTGGATACCTCTAGCTCGAACGAGTACGTCCTGTCCTCCAGGGTAGGTGATGAAGGCAGCTCCATGGGCTATGCCTCCGAAAAACCTTCCTGTACATAAACTGAACCTCACGTTCCATCGTCCCCTCCTTCGACAGATAAGCTGATTAGGCTCCCGCTGCCTAGCTAAAGGCCATGGAATGGGTGAACGGGAACGTGGCCATAGGCAGCTGGGTGGACCACATCCGCCATCGATGGCAGGCCCGCAGCGGGATCGACGCCTGCATCGACGCCCGGGGGGTCTTCCGTCAGAGGTTCCTTTCCATCGGCAGGAGGCCGGACCCGGTCCGGGTGGCCAGGGCCGTGCAGCTGATCCATGTGCTCAACGGTGGCGGCTACAAGGTCCTGGTCCATTGCCATCACGGCCGGGACCGCTCCCCCTTCCTGGTGATGGCCTACCTGAGCGAGGAGCTGGGCATAGGCTATCAGGAGGCCTTCGAGCTGGTGCGCGAGGGCCGCCCCCGCGCCAAGTACCATCCCGATTGGGTGGAGGGGCTGCAAGGGACCTCCGGCGGCGGGCGAGCTCGCTCGGGGATGGAAAAGGATATCTAATCCGTGCTGGGATAGTTCCCCGGGTCTTACCTTGGGGAAGAAAGAGAAGATGGCCTCGGTCCTGCACCTGGTCGGTGGAAAGCCTGAGAACGTGGAGAAGATCGTGGACGAGATCGACATGTTCTTTGACAACCTGAACGCCGACCTGGAGGATTGGAAGGTCTCCATGGAGGAGTTCCCGGACGGCACCAGGATATACGCTCGCTTCCAGGTGCTGATCAAGAAGTAGGTGTTCCCTTGGACGACGAGGCGGAGGAGAAACCCCGGGAGAGGGTGCTGATGTGCGCGGCGGACTGGAAGGATCCGGACTGCCGCACCATACTGGGCGAGTTCCACAAGGAGGGCCTCAGCTCGGAGATCCTGGAGGTGGACCAGGACCTGGAGGGCTTCGAGAAGGCCTGGGGGGACCAGGGTCCGGCCAAGTTCTACAGCGAGTACCACAAGGAGGGCGCGCCCTACCTGGACCAGGACGGGTTGAGCGACCACGTCCCCCTTCCGGCCGATCCCGAGCGCCCTGCCAGGCCCCGGACGGATACACTCCTGGACCGCAAGCTGGACATGGGGACGGTGGAGGTCATCTCCTACGCCCTCTTCCGCGCCATATTCGGTTACGGGGTCAACATCCCCTTGAAGCGCCCGGGGCTGGTGGACATGGACATCTCCGTCAAGGGCAGGGACATAAACATCAACTCCAACGAGTTCTTCTTCGCCGTACCGGACCTGGTGGTCTGGAGGATGATCTACTCCCATCAGGGCGTTCCCATCCTGGAGGTGGGCAGGGGGGTAAGGAACGGCATGAAGGTGCATCGGCTGCACGCCCTGAAGCTCTTCCTGTCCCTGTGGGCCCAGTCCCGCAAGGCCGCCAAGGCCAAGCGCAGGGCCAAGGAGCGGTCGTCCCCGGAGAGGGAGGTGCAGGGTTGACCCCCACTCGCGAGGACCAGAGGGATCACTTCCGCGATGTGCTGCGCTCCATCCACTTGATCATGGTCGAATCCTACAAGGTGAGGCAGGTGAAGGTCACCCCCCTGGGCTCGGAGGGCTCAAGGCTCTCCATCCCCATCCGGGTGGACGGGACCGACCGCAACGGTTCGCCGGTGCGCTACTTCGCCAAGATCCTCGGCGGCAGCGACATCATGACCGAGAAGACCATCCAGTTCCTGAAGAACGTGTACCTGCAGCTGGAGGGCCGCCCGGCCCTGTTCAACTTCACCCGATCGGCCAGGGAGCTGGCCGAGCATCAGTACACCACCATGGGCCGGATCTACAGGCTGGGCATCCCCACGGCCAAGCCCCTGGGCACCTTCGCCCTGCCCGGGGGCATGTGGCTTTTCGTGGCCGAGTTCCTGGAGGCGGCCTCGCAGGCCAGCAGGAAGGTCAGCGACGATCAGCTGGAGGAGGCCTTCGGCCACCTGCGCCTGATGCACAAGAACGGGATATTCCACGGGGACATCAAGCCGGAGAACTTCCTGTTCGCCGACCGGGTGTACATAATGGACGTGGGGCACTACCTGGAGGACGCCCCGGACCGCGAGAAGCTGGCCTACGACCTGGCCTGCCTGATGGCCTCCTTCCTGGACCACGCCACCCCGGAGAAGGTGGTCAAGATGGCCAAGAAGCATTACGGGGTCCGGGACCTGAAGCGGGCCGCGGGCTACATTCAACTGGTGGACCGCCGGCCGGACTTCAAGATGACCCCCGGGAAAAGGGACAGGCTGATGGAGCTGCTGTCCTGATCACTCCTTCTCGGCCTTCTTCTTCAGCAGGGCCTTGGCCGCGAACTCCACGCGTATGCCTTCCTTGGTCTCCTCCACGGAGAACTTCCACTGCTCGATGTTGGCGTCGAAGTCCTTGAACAGCTTCTTCAATTCCTGGCCTTTCTCGTTGAGAACCACGGTCACGTCCTTCTCTGGCATGTGCTAGCACCTGTGGAAGGAACTATGGCAGCTGGAACTAGATATACATTGCCGGTCAGGCGTCCGGCCAGAGCTTGGCGGCCATCTCCCTCAGCTTGACCTTCATTATCTTCCCGCTGGCCGTCAACGGATACTCTTCCAGGAAGTGCACGTGCTTGGGTATCTTGTAGAAGGCGATCTGCCCGCGGCAATGGTCCACCACGTCCTCGGCGGTCAGCTCCGCCCCCGGCCTCCTGATGATGAAGGCCGCCGGCACCTCCCCGTACCTCTCCGAGGGGGCCCCCACGACCTGGACGTCCTGCACGCCATCCATGTGGTGGATGAAGTCCTCCACCTCCTTGGGGTAGATGTTCTCCCCCCCGCGGATGATCATGTCCTTGAGGCGCCCGGTGACCGCGTAGTAGCCGTCCCCGTCCACCATGCCGATGTCCCCGGAGTGCAGCCATCCCTCCTTGTCAATGGCCTTGGCCGTCTCCTCGGGCATCTTGTAGTATCCCTTCATCACGTTGTGTCCGCGGCAGCACAGCTCGCCGTGCTTTCCCGGGCCAAGATGCTCCCCGGTCTCCGGATCGATGACCGCCACCTCGATGCCCGGAAGCGCCCTTCCGACCGTGGAGCACTTCTTCTCCAGGCTCTGCTCGTCGAAACGGGTCTGGGTCATGCCCGGGCTGGTTTCAGTGAGACCGTACACGATGGTGACCTCGCGCATGTTCATGTGCTCCACGCACTCCTTCATGGTCTTCACCGGACAGGGCGATCCGGCCATGATCCCGGTGCGCAGGGTGGAGAAGTCGAACTTGCGGAACAGCTTGTGGTCCAGGATGCTGATGAACATGGTGGGGACCCCATACACCGAGGTGCAGCGCTCCCGCTCCACGGACATCATCACGTTCACCGGGTCGTACTTCTCCAGGATCACCATGGTGGCCCCGTGGTTCAGGCAGGCCATGACCCCCAGCACGCAGCCGAAGCAGTGGAATAGCGGCACGGGGATGCACACCCGGTCGGCGGTGGAGTAGTTCATGTTAGCCCCGATCCAGTAGCCGTTGTTGGTGATGTTGTGATGGGTGAGCATGACCCCCTTGGGGAATCCGGTGGTCCCGGAGGTGTACTGCATGTTCACCACGTCGTAGGTGGAGAGCTCCGCCTGCCTTTCGGCATATTCCTCGTCGCTCACCGCGCAGCTCATGGCCAGCAGCTCGTTCCAGGAGTACATGCCGCGGTGCTTCTCCGGTCCCATGAACAGCACGCGGCGCAGATGCGGATAGCGTTCCGAGCGCAGGAGGTCCCGGGGCTGCTCTTTGAGCTCGGGGACCAGCTCGTACAGGGTGTTGACGTAATCGGTGTCCCGGTAGCCGTCGATCAGGAATATGTTCTCGCAGTCCGATTGCCGGAGCACGTAATCGATCTCCGCGTTGCGGTAGTTGATGTTGATGGTGAGCAATATCGCCCCGATCTTAGCCGTGGCGAACTGTAGGGTGACCCAGTGCGGGACGTTGGTGGCCCAGACCGCCACCTTCTCCCCCTTCTTGACCCCCAGGGCCATGAGCCCCTTGGCCGCCTTGTCCACAGTGTCCCGGAACTGGCTCCAGGTCATCCGGTAATCGCGGTCCACGTAGACCACCGCGTCCTGGTCCGGGACCTGAGCGACCACCTCGTCGAGCAGCTGGCCGATGGTGGCCTCCCTGGTTATGTTGTCCCTGGGCACATTATCACCTCAGAAGGGGGTGTACACCACGGCGTAGATGTGCGCTTCCTCGCCGTTGGCCGCTCCCAGGTGGTGGGGCACCACGGAGTTGTAGTACATGGAGTCGCCCTCCTTCAGCAGGTGCCTGTCCTTGCCGTAGAGAAGCTCCACCTCGCCCCTGACCACGATGACCAGCTCCTCGCCCTCGTGGGAGGAGGTGGCGCGATCCTCGCTCGGCTGAATGACGATGAAAAGGGGCTCCATGTGCCGGTCGGTCTTGCCCTTGCCCAGGGGATAGTAGTGGTACTTGCCCACCGCCCCGTCCTTGTGGGCGGCGGTCTCCTCGCAGCGGTCCTCGCGGCGGGTGATGATGGGGTCCTGGCGCACCTGGTCGTCCATGAAGGTGCCAAGCCTCTGTCCCAGGGCCCGGGAGATCTTCACCATGACCCCCAGGGGTGGGTACACCTCCCCCTCCTCGGCCCTCCTGACAAGATTGACCTCCACGCCGGCGTTCCTGGCCAGGTCCTCGATGCTCAGGTTCAATCTTTCACGGTACGTTCTGATCCGCGCTCCTATCTTGTCAGAAGTGGTCAATGCTTCATCCTCCGCTTGGCATCCAGGCATCAGGCCCAGTCCGCAATGAGCTTACCTAATCCGGATTCCGTTTAAGAAACTTCCTTCCTGCGGTGCATTTTGCCGGAAAAAGGGGAAGGGAAAGAGCAGGGCGACAATGCGCCCTTAAAGGTTCTCCCTGGCCCAGGCGAAGGCCGCCTGGTACACCTTGCGGTTCCTCTCCACCAGGGCGGGCTTGGCCGCGAAGCTCTCGTCCAGGGCCGCCAGCACCTTGTCCTCGGGCAGGTCGTGCAGGCCCAGCGCGGTCAGCGCGCCCAGCAGTGCGGTGTTGGCCGCCTTGGGCGTTCCGGCCTCCGCGGCCACCTGGCTTGCGGGGAAGGCCAGCACCCTGACCCCCTCGTTGGCCTCCGGGCGAGGCAGCGAGGCCTCGTAGATGATCGTTCCCCCGGAGGGAACGGTCATGGCGAATCGCTCCGCGGCCTGCTGGCTCATGGCCACCAGCACGTCCGGCCGGTCCACGGTGGGCGATCCCACCTCCCTGCCGCTGACCACCACCGAGCAGGAGGCGTACCCGCCGCGCTGCTCCGGCCCGTAGCTGGGCAGCCAGGAGACGAAGCGCCCGGAGCGTCCGGCGGCCTCGGCCACCACCAATCCCAGGGAGAGCACCCCCTGCCCCCCGAACCCGGAGAACTTGAACTTGCGCTCCCGGAAGGCCGCATCGGCCTTGGCCGCGCCGCCCTCCTGGCCGGCCCCGAACAGCTCCCCCATCCCCACGCGCCTGACGGGGTTGGGGGTGGGCGCCGCATCCGCGCTCCTGTCCCGCAGGTTGCCCAGAGGGAACACCTTCTCCATCTGTTCGGTGACGAAGTTGGCCGCGGCGATCGCGTCCATGCGCCAGTTGGTCGGGCAGGGCGAGAGGAACTCCACGAAGGCGTATCCCTTGCCGTCCCTCTGGATCTCCAGGGCCTTGCGCACGGCCTTGCGGGCCTGCATTATGCGCTTGGTGTCGGCCACGGAGACGCGCTCGATGAACACCGGGGCGTCCAGCTGATTCAGGACCTCGCAGACCTTGAGGGGATATCCCTCCTTCACCGCGTCGCGGCCGAAGGGGGTGGTGGTGGTCTTCTGCCCGATCATGGTGGTGGGGGCCATCTGGCCCCCGGTCATGGCGTATATGGAGTTGTTCACGAAGAAGCAGGCGAAGTGCTCCCCGCGGTTGGCGGCCTGGAAGGCGTTGTTGAAGCCGATGGCCCCCAGGTCCCCGTCGCCCTGGTAGGAGATGACCACGCTCTCCGGGAGCGACCTGGCGACCCCGGTGGCCACGGCCGAGGCCCGGCCGTGCGGCCCGGCCACGTTGCCGCAGTCGAAGTAGTGGAAGCAGAAGGCCGCGCAGCCCACCGGGGACACGAACACGGTGCGGTCCTGTATGCCCAGGTCCACCATGGCCTCGGCGATGAGCTTGTGGATGATGCCGTGGCCACATCCGGGGCAGTAATGGGTGGCCCGGGTGCCCTTCTCCTTGCGGTCGAAGGTCTCGTAGAAACCCCTGGCCTCCTTCATGCACTCACCTCCAGCATCCTGCGGGCCGCGGCGACCACGTCCTCCACCTTCATCATGTTCCCGCCCATGCGGTTGATGAGATCCACCTTGCATGGCATGTCGCGGTCCAGGTGCAGGAGCACGTCGTCGCGGTACTGGCCGTTGCTCAGCTCCACCACCAGCACCCTTCCGGCCCTGGCGGCCTCGTTCAGCTGCCTGGTGGGGAATGGGAACAGGGTCCTCGGCCTGAATAGCCCGGCCATTATTCCTTCGTTCCTGAGAGCATCCACCGCCGAGCGGGCCACCCGGGAGCTGGTGCCGTAGCCGGTGAGCACGATCTCGGCGTCCTCGGTCATATAGCTCTCGGCCATGGCGTCAGCGGCCATCGATGCGTACTTGTCCTGCAGCATCCAGTTGTGGCGCTCCTGGAGCTCGTTGTCCAGGTATATGGAGGAGACCAGGTTCCCCCTGGTGGCCGCGTCGCCCTGCACCGCCCAGGAGGAGACCTCCGGGAGGGCCGCGGGCCCTTCGGGGAAGTTCAGGAACTCCATCATCTGTCCCAGCACCGCGTCGGCCAGCACTATTGCGGGATTGCGGTACTTGAAGGCCAGTTCGAAGGCCCTGATGGTCAGGTCGCACATCTCCTGCACGGAGGACGGAGCGAGCACGATGTTGTGGAAGTTCCCGTGCCCCCCGCCCTTCACCGCCTGATTGTAGTCGCCCTGCTCCGGACCTATGTTCCCCAGGCCAGGGCCGACCCTCTGCACGTTGACGATCACCGCCGGGAGCTGCGCTCCGGCCAGATAGGACAGCCCCTCCTGCATCAGGGATATCCCAGGTCCGGAGGAGGCGGTCATGGCCAGCCTTCCGGCCGCGGCCGCACCGAAGATCATATTGATGGCCCCGGTCTCGCATTCGGCCTGCAGGTGCTCCCGGCCCAGCTGGGGGAAGTATTCCGCCACCGCGTGCGCGATGTCGCTGGCCGGGGTGATGGGGTATCCGAAGTAAACCTCGCATCCGGCGTATATGGCCCCCACGGCCACCGCCTCATTTCCCTTGATGAACTTCCTCATGCGATCACTCCCTCCCGTCGTCGACCTTTATGGCGTACGGTTCAGGGCAGTTGTAGAAGCAGGTAGCGCAGCCAATGCAGCCCTCGCCCACGTACTCCACGGCGTTGTAACCGCGGCGGTTGATGCGGCCCGATAGACGTAAGACCTTCTTGGGGCAGGCGGCCACGCAGCGACCGCATCCCTTGCATTCGTTCTCGTCGATGATGGGACGGGACGACCTCTTGTCTGTGCTCATCACCCTTCTGGAACGGGGAACGGTACTTAATCCTTATCCGGGACGGCGCGCCCGCTTACGATTCGTCTGCCAGCCTCAAGTATGCAGGTGGGCGAAATCCGAACGGGTACAGGGTTCGAACCGGTCCCGTTCCCTACTTGCTTCCATATCTGCGCACGTGCTCCCAGGCATGGAACAGCTCAGGGTCCTTCTCTGGACCATCATAAAGTCCCAGGTCCTTGCGGCCGTAGAGCCTGCGGTCCCTTCCCACCGGACAAACCTTTATGCAGATGCCGCAGGGCGAGCGGTGCCTCTTCTTCAGTTCGATGCTCCGTCCGGTGCACCTGGCCTTGTCGATGGAGGCCTTGGGGTATTCCAGGTCCCCGATGGCCTGCACAGGGCAGGCCCTCACGCAGCGCATGCATCGCACGCACTGCTGCTTTTCCATTGGACGGTCCGGAGGGATCTCTGCGGCGGTGAAAACGGAGACGAAGCGCTGGCGCGGGCCGTATTCCGGGGTCAGCAGCATGTTGTTGACGCCGAAGGTCCCCAGCCCGGCCAGGTAGGCCGCGTGGCGATGGGAGAAGAAGGCGTGGGGGTTGTCGATGAGAAGTCCCACCTCACCGTAGCCGTCCCGGGGAACATAGGCCGAAGGATGTCCCATGCGGTTGAGCATCTCGGAGAGCTGGTAGGCCCGCTCGTCAAGCTGGGCGTTGAGGTTCTTGTACAGCTCCTGGTACCATATGGAGGGAGAGGTCTCCAGTATCGGCAGGGTGACCGGCAGCCCCAGCACGATCACCGTACGGCAGCCAGGGAATATGGCCTTGGGACTGAACTCCCGGGGTGGCCATGGTAGGAAGGGAGGATCGTCCCAGGCGTCCGCGGAGGCGAACCCCACCATCTCCACTCCCCACTCCCTGCACTTATCCACGATCTTGCGCCGCAGGTCCGCTGCCATGTCTGATGTCATTGGCCCGGCGCATAGAAATATCTGACGCGTCTAGTGCCTGGTGAGCCTCTCCGCCACCCGGTCGGCGAACTGCACCGTGCCCAGCTTCCCGCCCAGGTCCCTGGTTCGGTCCCCCTCCGTGAGGGTCTGCACCAGGGCGGACTGCAGCCGACTGGCCGCATCCATCTTCTTCAGGAACTCCAGCATGAGCACCGCCGAGAGTATGGTCGCCGAGGGATTGGCCACGCCCTGTCCGGCGATGTCCGGGGCGCTGCCGTGCACCGGTTCGAAGAGGCCGAAGCGGTCGCCGATGTTGGCCGACGGCGCCATCCCCAACCCGCCGGTAAGGGCCGCCGCCTCATCGGAGAGTATGTCCCCGTAGAGGTTCAGGGTCACGATGCACTGGAAATGCTTGGGCTTGGATATCAGGGCCGCGGCCACCGCGTCCACGATCATGTCCTCGGCCTGCAGCCCGGTCCCTTCCATGGCCTCATAGAAGACCCTTCGGAACAGCCCGTCCGACTTCCGGAGCACGTTGGCCTTGTGCACGCAGGTGATCTTGTTGAAGCCCATGACCCTGGCAACCTTGACCGCCTTCTCCACGATGCGCCGGCAGCCCCTCTCGCTGACCACGCGCTCCAGGATGACCGACCCGTCCTCCTCGCGCTCCCGGCCGGTGTACATGCCCTCGGTGTTCTCCCTGACGATGACCGTGTTCAGGTCCACCACGCTGAGCTCGGGGAGCATTGCTATGCACGGCCGGATGTTGGCGTACAGGTCGAAGTGCTTGCGCAGCTGCAGCAGCGGGGAACGGTAGCAGGGGTCCGGGGTCACCGGAGAGGTTATGGCCCCGAACAGCACCGCCTTGGAGCCCTCCAGGGTCCGCAGGGTCTCCGGAGGCAGGTACTCCCCGGTGCGCTTGAAGCATTCCAGACCCATATGGGCCTTGACGAATTCCAGGTCCAGGTCCATCTGCTCCAGGATGCGCATGGTCGCGCCGACCACCTCGGGGCCGATGCCGTCCCCGCCCATCACCGCCACTCGGGTCATCCCAATCTCTCTATGATCGAGGCCACCATTATCGGCAGGGTGATGGTGGCGTCACCCTCCACATTCACCTGCCAGGCGTCCTCGCGGACCTTGCCCCAGGAGACCGCCTCGCGCACCTGCGCTCCGCTCAGGGAACCATCATACTCCGCGGCGGTGGTCATGTACACCGCGTAATCCAACCCGCCGCGGAACTGGTTCCACCAGATGACGTGGTGCTTGGATATGCCGCCCCCGACGATGAGCGCCCCGCTGCTCTCGGCCCGGAAGACCAGCCCGGACAGCTCCTGCTCGTCCTGGAACAGGTCGACCTTGAGGTTCCGGTGGGTCTGCCAGTACATCCATAGCTGGCTGCCGAAGGAGCCGTCCGTGATCCCTGGAACGAAGATCGGTATCTGGTTCCGGTGGGCCCAGTAGAGCAGCGATTCCTCATCGTCGAGCCGGGCGCCCACCTCGTCGATGATCTCGCGGGTGGAGATGGAATCCCGGTCCTTCAGGATCTCCTCGAACATGGGGATGAGGTGCTCCTCGAGCACCAGGCCGTAGCACTCGTCCGGAACCAGCACATTGCCCAGGCGGTTCACGCCCTGCTCCCTTAGCTCCGCGTCGTCCATGAAGAAGTCCCCGTGGTAGTACTCCCTCCAGGTCCTGGCCAGGTCGTGGTCCAATGTGCCGCAGGTGGTGATGACCACGTCAACAAGCTTGCGCTTGACCAGCTCCACGATGACCCCCCTGGTGCCGGTGGCCATTATGCAGGCCGGGAAGGAGAGGAATGTCAGGCAACTATCGTCGCGCACCATCCTCTCCACCACGTCGATGGCATCAGCAAGTTTCTTGGCGGTGAAACCGCCGGAATCGGACATGGCACGGACCAGCTGGTCCACGCTCATGCCCGGGGTGACCTTGATGTCAAGTACCTTCCGCTCATCCATTAGTATCAGCCTCTCCTATCCTCAGCCCCTAGAAATAGGTTGCTCATCACCCAATTTCGTGTTGATGAGCGGCGGCAAAGGAATTATTAGGCCAAGGGGGCCTTCACCATGGCATGGACACCAAGCGGCTGGCCGTGCTCAGCGGCGGGTACATCGGCCCGCTGTCCGGGAACGCAGTGCTGGCCATGATCCCGGTGCTCAAGACCGAGTTCGGGGCCGGGGCCGAGGAGATACTGCTGTCCATAACCTTCTTCATGCTGCCCTTCGCCCTCTTCAACCTGTTCTCCGGCACGGTCTCCGACGTGTACGGCAGGAGGAAGATCCTCAGCCTGGGCTTCCTGGTGTACGCGGTGGGCTGCATGCTCTGCGTGGCCAGCCCGGACCTGGTCTCCTTCTATCTCAGCCGCTCGGTGCAGGGGGTGGGATACGCCTTCGTAAACCCTGTGCTGCTGGCGGTCCTGGGGGACATGACATCCCCCCAGGAGCGGGGCAAGGTCATGGGCTACTTCGGGGCCTTCACCACCGCGGGCATCGCCACCGGCCCCATGATCGCCGGCTTCCTGATCCCCTACGGGTGGAGGTGGATGTTCGTCCTGGTGGCCTTCCTGGCCCTGGGGGTCAACTTCTGGATCAGGACCGCCTGCCCCATGACCGCCCGGGACCCCCAGGCCCTGCAGCACCTGCGAAGGAACGTGCGCGAGACCGTCTCGACACGAGGCGTGGGCACGCTGTGCGCGCTGGGCTTCCTGACCTTCCTGTGCTACATGGGGGCCCTGGGGTTCCTCTCCGACCATCTCTCCCTTCCGCCCCTCTCCATGGACGAGGGGCTGATCGGGGTGCTCATCGGCATGAGCGGAGTTGCCGGGATGGTCGCCGCGCCCCTGGGAGGAAGGATGGTGGACGCCAGGGGTAGGACGTTCACCGCCGCGGTGGGCTTCTGCATCGTCGGGCTGGCCATGCTCCTGCTTTGCATGTCCGGGGATTGGATCACCTTCGCGGCCTCCCTGCTGGTGCTGGGGACCGGCACGGCGTTCATATGGGCGTCGCTCCTGACCATGACGGTGGAGATAATTCCCCATCTCAAGGGCACGGTGTCATCGGTGTTCAACAGCACCCGCTTCTTCGGTTATTCCCTGGGGCCTCTGGTCTTCGGTCCCCTTTACGCCCTGCAGGGATTCGACGCGGTGCTGCTGGTGGGCATGGCGCTCAGCCTGCTCTGCCTGCCGCTGGTCCGCATCCTGTCCTCTCAGCTCAAGGAGTCCCAGTAGACCAGCACCTCATCCAGCCTTTTACGGGTCTCCCGGGTCGGACCGCAGTTGTCCAGCACCATCCACCCGTTCTCGGCCAGCTCCAGCACCTTGGCCCGGACCTTGCGGAGGGATTCCATGTTCTCGAACATCTCCCGCTCGTGCTCCCTCTCCTCTATGCGACGCAGAGCGCATTCCGGAGTGGCGTCGACCAGGAGCAGCCTCTGGGGTATGGGCAGCACCTTGCAGAAGAACTCGTAGCCCTGGTGATGCAGCCCTCCGGGCAGGTAGGCGGTGGCCATCACGTAACGCACGAAGATCACCTTGTCGTAGCCCTTCCAGGAACGCAGCCTCCTCAGCGAGTCAAGCACGTCCAGGATGAAGAAGATGGTGGCCACGGCGCGCATCAGCTTGCCCTCGGAGGTCAGGGACCGACGGCTGAGCCGGCCCAGAAGCGAGTCCGAAGGGTGGGAGCGCACCAGCACCGACTCCCCCCGGGACCGGTAATGCTCGGCTATCCATTGGGCGACCGTGCTCTTTCCCGAACCGTCGATGCCGTCCACCACTATCAGTTCCATGGTCCCACCTCAGATCCCCGAAAGGGCCAATATAAGGGCGGTGGACAGGGGGATCACCAGGTTGTCGTACTCTCCGGGGGTGTACAGCTCCACGATGGAGACATAGGCCCCCAGACCCAGGGCCGTCATGGCGGCCACGGTCAGGGGGATGCTCCTGGAACCGTACAGGCCGGCGTCGAACAGCAGGTTGTAGAAGTTGATGATCAGGAATATGGCCAGTGTTGCGAAGGCGAACACGGACACGGTGCCCTCCAGGGTCTTGTTGCCGAATATCTTCCTCCTGCCGAAGGTCTTGCCCATAAGCCCGCCCATTCCATCCCCATAGGCCATGCACACTATGCCCACGGAAGCGATGACCAGATCGTTGAAGGCGAAGAAGGCCAGGATGGTCCAGGAGATGGCGTAGTAAACCAGGCCAAGCTTGTGCCCGTCGTGGGAGGCCTTGGACAGTATGGACCCCTGGATGCCGTTCACCAGGCCCTTGCCGCCCTCCTTGCCACCGTAGCGGGAGAAGAGCAGCAGCAAAGGGATGAAAGGTGCGGCTGCCAGCAGGGACATGACATAATTGGTGTCGAAAACCCACCAGAACAGGGCGATGTTGCCGATCATGACGTGGATGAACTTCCGGTGGAAGGAGTGCTCCCTGAGGAAGGACCACTTGGCCGTGATGACCACCATGATGCCCACGTACGCGTAGACCAGTATCAAACCGAGGGCGTCGCCACTGATCAAAGCAATCCCTCCCCAATGGCCTTTGGTAATATAAAAAAATGGAGTCCTTCCAGAAGGCCTGCCCACGCGATTATTATCAAAGCGGATAAATGATGCGGGGGTTTTATAACCATCGAGACCGAATCACTCCCAGATGAACGAGCGGGACCTGCTGCTGTACGAACAGATAAGGGGAGAGCTGGGGAGCCCCCCCGGCCCCGGTCCGGTGGTCCTCGACGTCAAGACCACCCAGTTCGTGCGCATGGAGCTGGTCGTGCTGAAGGCCCTCCTGGAGGGCGGCCGACCCGGAATTTTCATCTCCGTGGACCGGCCCCATCAGTACATGGTGCATCTCCTGGACATGCACCGCATCCCTCACGCCCAGGTGACCTTCGTGGATGCGGTGGCCCGCTTCGCCGCGGACCAGAAGCAGGCCTCGGCCCGGGTGGAGTTCCTCCGGGGTCCCAGCCACATAGACACCCTGCCGGACATGCTCATGAAGTGGGCCAGCGATAGCGGGCTGGGTGTAGATCAATGGGAGTTCGCCATGATCGACAACCTGGCCACCCTGCTCAACTTCAACAGCCCGGCGGTGGTGGCCAATTTCATCAAGAGGTTCGTGGACGGCTTCGGGGGCAGGGCGGTCATACCGGTGGTCCTGGACCGGGAGAGGACGCCGCATCTGTTCCAGACCATCCTGTCGCTGGGGGGAAGGGAGCTAAAGCTAAACGGTCAATCACCGGGAGGCGCGCAGCCATGAAGATGACTAAGGAGAACGAAGGAGGTCATGGCCTATGAACGACGGAGGCCCGGAGAGAGCGGACCTGGTACGCATCCCCACGGGGATACCCGGTCTGGACGAGATGATCGAGGGCGGGTTCCCGTTCCCATCGGTGATCCTGGCCACGGGGACCGCGGGAACGGGGAAGACCACCTTCGCCCTGCGCTTCCTGTGCGAGGGGGCCAAGAGGGGCGAGCAGGGGCTGTTCTTCACCACCCTGAGCGAGCCGACGCAGTGGATGCTGCGCTTCTCATCGCAGTTCGAGTTCATGAGGCCGGAGTACTTCGACAACGAGATCGTGTACGAGGACCTGGGGGACCATCTCCGGGCCGGTGATTCCGCCAAGCTCCTGGAGGTCATGGAGGCCCGCATCGCCGAGGTGGTGCCGCAGCGCATCGTCATCGATCCCATAACCGTGGTGGGGGAGATGTTCAAGGACGACTACCGCACCTTCCTGTTCGACCTGACCAACCGGCTGAAGAATTGGAACGCCACAACCGTGCTGACCGGGGAGGTCCGACCGGGGGAGATGTACCCGCCAGAGATCTCGTACGCCGTGGATGGCATAGTGCTCCTGCACCTGGCCGAGGAGCTGGGCGCCAGACGCAAGTACCTGGAGGTGCTGAAGATGCGCGGGACCAACCATCAGACCGGGAAGCACTCCATCGACATCTCCCGCAAGGACGGCATAGTTGTGCTGAAGGCCAGGTTCTGACGGGGGGCGGTGGAGCGCCTGCGGCCCCCTGCCCGTAAGAGCTATATGCCGTTTATCTCACAATCACATATCCAGACTGCGAAATTCGTGGCCGAATACTACCTAAACGATTTATATAGGTAGCCGTATTTAGGCTGGAATTTAAAGAGGCTTTTCAATGCTAGACGATCCTCTGTACTATACGATACCGATCGCGGGCATTATAGGTCTCCTCTTCGCTGGATACCTCACTTGGTGGATACTCAGGAAGGACACTGGTACCCCTGAGATGAAAGCCATCAGTGACGCTATCCGCGAGGGGGCCATGGCCTATCTCGCCCGCCAGTACAAGACGATCGCCATCATCAGTGTCATATTGGGTGTCCTGATCACCGTCGGGATAAACCTTTGGACCGGTGTGGCGTTCCTGCTCGGGGCGTTTTTCTCCGCCCTGTCTGGATACATCGGAATGTACGTGTCTGTGAGCTCGAACATTAGGACCGCGAGCGCCGCCAGGCGCTCCTTGAACGAGGCGCTTCTGACCTCCTTCCGCGGCGGTGCCGTCTCCGGCATAGCCGTGGTGGCCTTGAGCCTGATGGGGGTGGCCGGCATATTCTTCCTGTACCAGGCCTACGTGGCCGTTGGTGCGCCCGGTTCCGCCGACCTGTACATGGACGCCCTGTTCCTGGCCGTCGGGTACGCCTTCGGCGCCTCCTTCGCCGCGCTGTTCGCCCAGTTGGGCGGCGGTATCTACACCAAGGCCGCCGATGTCGGCGCCGACCTGGTGGGAAAGGTCGAGGCTGGCATTCCCGAGGATGACCCGCGCAACCCCGCCGTCATCGCCGACCTGGTCGGCGACAACGTGGGAGACTGCGCCGGCCGTGGTGCGGACCTTTTCGAGAGCACCGCCGCCGAGAACATCGGCGCCATGATCCTGGGTATCGCCATCTTCGCCGCCACCGGTAACCCCGGCTGGTTCATGTTCCCCCTGGTTGTCCGCGGCTTCGGCCTGCTGGCCGGTCTGGTGGGCATCATGGCCGTGCGCATGAAGAACGAGGACGAGAACCCCATGAAGGCCATCAACCGCGGTTACTATGTGACCTCGATAATCGCCGCCATCCTGTTCTACTTCGCGGTGGACCAGATGCTGGAAGGCAAGATCGAGTTCTTCATCTGCGGCATGATCGGTATAGCTCTCAGCGTAGTGATCGTCTACATCACCCAGTACTACACCGCCGGCGAATACCGCCCGGTCAAGAAGATCGCCAAGGCCTCCGAGACCGGCCCGGCCACCAACATCATCGCCGGTATCTCCATAGGTATGGAGACCACCGCCATGTCCGTCCTGGCCATCGCCATCTCCCTGATCGCCTCGTTCGAGCTCGGGGTGCTGGCCTCTCCGGACGCCGCCCACGAGTTCATCTACGGGCTGTACGGGACCGCCGTGGCCACCATGGGTATGCTGGCCACCTGCGCCTTCGTGCTGGCCGAGGACACCTTCGGCCCCATCACCGACAACGCCGGGGGCATCGTGGAGATGTCCGGCCAGCCTGAGGAGGTCCGCGTCAGGACCGACCGCCTGGACTCCATCGGCAACACCACCAAGGCCCTGACCAAGGGGTACGCCATGGGTGCCGCGGCCCTCGCCGCCTACCTGCTGTTCGGAGCGTTCTTCGAGCAGGTCGCCAAGATCCGTGAGATCGACATCCTGGCCTTCTACAACAGCTTCACCGTGGACCTGTTGCAGCCCGTGGTGTTCGTGTCCGCCCTCATCGGGGCCATGCTGGTCTACCTGTTCACCTCGCTGGCCATCAGCGCGGTGGGCAAGGCCGCCGGGGACATGATCGCCGAGGTGCGCCGCCAGTTCAAGGAGAAGCCCGGCATCCTCGCCGGTACCGAGAAGCCGGACTACGCCACCTGCGTGGACATCAGCACCAAGGGTGCCCTGAAGGCCATGATCCTGCCGGGCGTCCTGCCTGTGGTGGTCCCCGTGGCCCTGGGTCTGATCCTGCGCTTCGCCTACCCTGAGGACCCCCTCACCGTGTTCCGCGAGAACGATTACGCGGTCATGGGCGTCGGGGCCTTCCTGATGGTCGCCACCATCGCCGGTGTGCTCATGGCCCTCTTCCTGAACAACGGAGGGGGCGCCTGGGACAACGCCAAGAAGTACATCGAGGCCAAGGGCCTGAAGGGAACTCCGCAGCACGCCGCCGGCGTGGTGGGGGACACCGTCGGTGATCCGTTCAAGGACACCGCCGGTCCCTCGCTCCACGTGCTGGTGAAGCTGCTGTCGACCATCACCCTGGTCTTCGCCGTGCTCTTCGTGGTCTGAGCCAAACCCCTTTCAATCCCTTTCCTTTTTTCTTAATCCAGCATGGTAAACGCTTATATGCTCGGTGCTCAATCTTTATATAACAGATTTATCATGCCAAGGTAGTTAAGAGGATTGCTCATGTATCTGTTGACCCAAAGGGAGAAGGTCGTCCGCATACCTCCCAGCCGCTTGGGCGAGGACGTGGACCAGGTGGTCAATGAGTTGGCCCGCGAGTCCTACGAGGGATTCATCGAGGGAGAGGACTCTCTCACCGTTCTGATAAAGAACATCGAGACCGTCGGCGACGGACGTATCGTACACGGCGACGGCGCGGTATACCAGACCGTCAAGTTCGACTCCCTGGTCTTCCGGCCGATGGTCAACGAGGTCGTGGAGGGCCGTGTCTGCGAGGTCGTGAAGTTCGGGGCCTTCCTGCGCTTCGGCCCGTTGGACGGGCTGCTACACGTCAGCCAGGTCATGGACGACCGCATGGACGTGGACGAGGGCAATCAGCGCCTGATAGGCAAGGACTCCAAGCGCGAGCTGAAGATGGGCGACCTGGTGCGCGCCAGGATAGTCTCCCTGTCCTTCAACGAGCGCAACCCGCGCGAGAGCAAGATCGGTCTCACCACCCGCCAGCCCGGCCTGGGCAAGAAGGAGTGGCTGGCTGAGGACCGGGCCAAGAAAGGGGGTCAGGAGAAATGAAGGTGGCCAAGGCCTGCAAGGTCTGCTCGGCGATCACCGAGGAGGACGTCTGCCCGCTCTGCGGCGGGGAGACCTCCAAGGAGTGGCAGGGTTACGTGGTCATAATCGACCACACCAGGTCCGAGATAGCCAAGAGGATGGGCATAAATGTCAACGGGAAGTTCGCCCTCAAAGTGCGCTGAGCTCCCCCTGCCCCCCGGGGGCTGGAGGATGCCGGAGAGCATGAGGAGCGAGCTGGGCATGCCGTTCGGAAGGCTGCTGCAGGGGCATGAGCTCCTGGACAACCTTACCGGATGCCAAAGGATAATCAGCGTGGGGGACATGGTATCCACCACCCTTATAAACAAGGGCGTCATCCCCCATCTGACCGTTTACGACCGCCGTAACGAGAGAAGGGAGCTGGAAGCGTCCGATCACGCCGCCGACCTCCTCGACGTCCCGGAGACGGTGGTCGACAATCCCCCTGGATTGATCGTACCCGAACTGGTCCGGGCCCTGAGGAAGGGCCTGGAGGGCCAGGGGAAGGTCAAGATAAGGGTGCAAGGCGAGGAGGACCTGGCCGCGCTGGTGTGCGCCGCCATAGCCCCGGCGGGCTCCTGCCTACTGTACGGACTCCCGGGAAAGGGAGTGGTGTTGGTGCACACCGACGCCGAAGTGAACAAGGCGGCGCAAAGACTGATACGCTCAATGGAGGAATTGAAGTGAAGATCGAGATCGAGAGCAAGAAACCCAACGCCCTGCTGGACCGCACCGAGGTGTCCTTCAAGGCCGACCACCGCGGAGAGGGCTCCCCCAAGAGGGCCGATGTGAAGGCCAAGCTGGCAGAGGCCCTGGCGGTTAGCAAGGAGAAGGTGGTAATAGACCACATGGAGACCGAGTTCGGGATGGGCGTCAGCATGGGATACGCCAAGGTGTACGGTTCCACCGAGTCGGCCAAGCTGTACGAGAAGAACCACCTGCAGGCCAGGAACGGGCTTGCTGAGCCGAAGAAGGCCGCGAAGAAGAAGTGAGGTGTGAACCATGGCTGCCAAGAAGAAGGAAGTCAAGAAGGAGACGCCCTCGGCCAAGAAGGACTACTACCAGACCAAGGGCGACAAGCTGGAACGCATCAAGAAGAACTGCCCCAAGTGCGGGCCCGGCGTGTTCATGGCCGAGCACAAGGACCGCACCTCCTGCGGGAAGTGCGGCTACACCGAGTTCAAGAAGAAGTGAGCGCGGGATCTCGATCTTCCCCTCCTCTACCCAGAGGAGGGTGAATCGGTCATCGGCGCTGCCAATGACCACGGGCCTGTAGTGTAGCTTGGATATCACTGAAGCCTCCGGAGCTTCGAACTGGGGTTCGAATCCCCACAGGCCCGCCACCTCCTTTCACTGCAACAATTTCTTATCTTTCCATTCTATACGCTGTTCCATGCAACTCACACCCGAGGAACAGGAGATGCTGGCCGGAAGGCATGGCAACGCCAAGCGCAAGGCCATGGAGCTCCTGGTGGCCCTCGGCACCATCTACGGTGCCGACCGGCTAATACCCATCACCTCCGCGCACCTGTCCGGCGTTTCTTACAAGACCATAGGCGAGGGCGGAATAGACTTCCTGGAGGAGATGGCCCGGGACGGGAAGGTGGCCGTGCCCACCACCCTGAACCCCATGGGCATGGACTCCCAGCGCTGGCGGGAGATGGGCATCGGGGAGCACTTCGCGGAGAGGCAGCTGCACATCATATCCCTGTACGAGAGGATGGGCGTGGAGGTCAGCTGCACCTGCACCCCGTACCTCCTGACCAACCGCCCCAAGGTCGGCGAGCACATCGCCTGGGCGGAATCCTCCGCGCTCTCCTTCGCCAACTCCGTGCTGGGCGCGCGCACCAACCGGGAGGGCGGGCCGGGGGCCCTGGCCGCGGCCATCACCGGTCGGACGCCCAACTACGGCCTGCACCTGGACCAGAACCGCAGGCCGACCCACGTGGTGGAGGTGGAGGAGGGCATCACCAGGGAGGAATGGTCCCTGGTCGGCCATACGGTCGGCCGCAAGCTGGGGGCCTGCATACCCTTCTTCCGAGGGCTGGGCAACGACGCCAACGGCCTCAAGTCCCTGGCCGCGGCCATGGCCGCCTCCGGCTCCGTGGCCATGTTCATGGTGGAGAAGGTCACCCCCGAGCAGCCCGACGGCCTGGAAGGGCTTCCGGTGCTCAGGATAACCAGGAAGGACGTGGAGGAGACCGTTTCCCGGCTGAGGACCGGGGAAAGGCCGGACCTCATAGCCATCGGCTGCCCTCATCTCTCGGAAAGGGAGATCAAGGAGCTCGCCGGTTACCTGGACGGCAAGGAGAAGAGGAGCGGGGTGGAGGTCTGGTTCTGCACCTCGAAGGGCGTGTGGCTGCGCTGCCCCAAGGAGCGGGCGGTGCTGGAGCGGTTCGGCAAGGTGCTCTGCGACACCTGCATGGTGGTGGCGCCCATCGAGGGGCTGCACCAGGTCACCGCCAGCGATTCGGCCAAGGCCTGCGCGTACCTGCCCGGGCTTTGCTCGCAGAAGGTGTTCTGCGGTACGCAGCGAGAACTGTTGGAGATGATACTGTGAAGATCAAGGGAAGGGCGATATTCAAGGGAAGGGCGATCGGGCGGCTTATGGTACTGGACGAGGCCTTCAGCTTCCTGGGCGGGGTGGACCCCCGGACCGGGCTGTTCACCGTGGCCTCCGGCAGAGCGGGGGAGAGCATCGACGGCCGGATACTGGTTTTCCCTCATGGCAAGGGTTCAACGGTCGGTTCGTACACCATGATGGACCTGAAGAAGAACGGTCATCTTCCCGCGGCCATAATCAACTCGGAGGCGGAGACCATCGTGGCCACCGGCGCGGTCATGGCCGAGGTGCCCATGATCGATTCCATAGACATCTCCATCCTGCGCGAGGGCGACCGCGCGGTGATCGTGGGCGATTCCCTGGACATGATGGACCTGGTGGAGAAGAGGGTGGTGACCTGTATCCTGAAGCGCAAGGACCGCCTGCTGCTGCTCAAGCGCAGCCAGAAGGTCGGCACCAACAAGGGGAGGTGGGCCGCGGTGAGCGGATTCGTGGAGCGCGGGGAGCGGCCGGAAGAGACCGCCCTGAAGGAGGTGGCAGAGGAGACCGGGATCAGCACCGCCCGGCTAATGGGCCAGGCGGAGGCCCTGCGCATAAGGGACGGGGCCCACCTATGGAACATCTACCCCTTCCTGTTCGAGGTGGGGGGCGAGGAGGTCAAGCTGGACTGGGAGCACACCGAGCACGCCTGGGTCACCGTGGAGGAGATGAACTCCTACGACACGGTCCCCGGCTTCCTCAGGGTGCTCCAGGCGCTGGGACTATAGGGTCCCGTCGACCTCCTTCTCCAGCAGGTTGAGCTCGTTGGCGTCCAGGGTGGAGGGGTTCAGCACCATCATCATGATGGAGTTGTTGATGGCCACCTGGTCCCTGAGGGACTGCACGAAGCGCAGCACGGTCAGGAAGTTGTTGTTGGTTATCAGGTACTCCAGACCGTCCAGCAGGACCACTCCCTGCCCCTGGGCCAGGAACTGCTCCAGCGAGTAGCTGAGCTTCTCCAGGTCCTTGGGACGCAGGCTGTCCTCCTTGCCCACGTTGCTCAGCCAGATCACCGGGGTGTCCCCCAGGTCGTACTTCCCGCGGATCTTGAGCGGGTAGTTCCTGGTGATGCAGAAGCCCTTGCTGCCCTTCCTGAGCTGCTCCATGAAAAGCTGGTAGGAGCGGTCCGAGCGGTCGTCCTTCAGCAGGTAGCTGTAGCCGTACTGCAGTCCCTGCTCCTCCTCCTGGACCTCCTCTTCAGGTTCGGCCAGCATGGAATGGCCGCAGGCGGGGCAGCTCAGCTCCCCGGCGGACACCTGGTGTGCGCACTTGGGGCACTTGGAGGCGCGGTCGAACCCGCCCTTGCCGATGTAGCCGACGATCTCGTCGATGGTCTTGCTGCCCAGCCCCGGAACGTTCTTCAGGTCCTCGCGGCCGGCGGCCTTCAGCTTCTCCAGGGAATCGTACCCGGCGTCGTAGAGCATCTCGGCCTTGAGCTCGTTCATGCGCGGGATGCGCAGCATGTAGGGGACCAGTTCCCTCTTCTCCATGGTCTCGCCAACGGGCTCAGGGGCCTTGGCCAGCTCCTGGGAGCGGTCAAAGAAGTGCAGTATCTTGCGCACCTCCGGCCGTCCCAGCTTGGTCAGGTCCTCCAGCTTGTCCTCGCTCAGGGCTTTGAGTTCGCAGACCGAGCGCACCCCTGCGTCCAGCAAGGACTCCGCGACCTTGGGGGTTATCCCCGGGACCTTGGTCAGGTCCTTCATGGCGTCCTTGAGGTTCATGGAGCTGACCCCGATCTCCACCTTCTCCCCCTCTATCTCCCACTTGCCGACCTGCTCGCCGGAGGCCTCGGCCACCAGCTCCAGGCACTTGGAGCGCACCTCGGACATGATGTGCTGCTTCCATATCTTCACGAACTCGGCCACCCGGGGGTCGGCCCTTATCTCCACCTTGACGAACTCCTCCACGTCCAGCTTGAGGTCCTTGCGGGTCTGCTGGATGCGGCGGATGATCTCCCGGGAGTATCCCTCGGCCTCGATCTCCGGGGTGACCTCGAAGTCCAGGTAGATCTCGCCCCCGCTGAAGGTGGCGGCGTAGACGTCCTGGGGCAGCGATATGGTGAAGGAGACCATGTTCGGCTCGATCTTGATCAGCTGCCCTTCGATGCCCAGCGAGTACTGCCCGCGCTGCATGCTCTCCTTTATCAGGTTGGCGGGGCGGCTCTGCAGCAGGACGGCGATCTTGGAGGCCCATTGCCTGTACACCTTCCCGATGGCCAGGGGGTTGGGCACCACGTTGAGTATGGTCTCCGACCACTCCTCCCCGGCGCCCACGTAATCCACCTCCTTGACGTTGGCCTGGGACCTCAGGATGTCCTCCATGGAGCGCAGCGCCGCCAGGTGGTCGTCGTTCTCCACCTTGATGATGATGCGCTTCATCGGCCATCTGAGCTTCACGTTCTTGAGCTGGCGTTCGCGGGTGACTGTCTCCACGATCTCCTGCACCATCTCCATGGCCTTCTCCAGGCGCTCGTCGACCTTGGTCAGGTCGCTGCTCGGCCATTCCAGCATGTGCACGGTCGGCTTGCTGCCGTCCATGTGCATGAATATCTTGTCGGTCAGGTGCGGGCATATTGGTGCCAGCAGCAGGGTGGTGTCCATGATTGCGTCGTAGAGCGTGCGGTAGGCGGCCAGCTTTCCGGCGTCCCCCTCCTCGCTCCACATGCGGTCCCGGATGAGCCGCACGTACCATCGGGAGAGGTCCTCCAGTATGTACTCCTCGAGTATCCTTGCGGCCTTGTGCAGCTCCAGGGCATTGATCTGCCTGGTGAACTCGTTCTTCAGCATCTCGGTCCTGGATATCAGCCAGACATCCTCCCTGTTCAAGTGGGGCTGGACCGTTTCCTTGGTGATGATGCTCGGATCGAACTTATCTATGGCCATGTAGGTGGTGGCGAAGTTGACCACGTTCCACAGCACGTTGAGGGTCTTCCTGGCGTTCTTGACCCCCTCCATCTGGAAGGGTATGTCCTCCCAGGGTGCGGATGTCTTCAGGGTGTAGAAGCGAAGGGCGTCCGCGCCGTGCTCCTTTATGACCTTGCCCGGCTCGACCACGTTGCCCTTGCTCTTGGACATGGGCTGGCCCTGTCCGTCCAGCATCCATCCGTGCATCAGCACGGACTCGTAGGGCGCGCGGCCGAAGGCGATCACGCCGGCGGCCAGCTGAGAGTAGAACCATCCGCGGGTCTGGTCATGGGCCTCCACGATGAACTTGGCCGGCCACAGGCGCTCGAAGGCCTCCCGCTTCTTCGGGAAACCCAGCTGGGCCCAGGAGGCCACCGCGGAATCGAACCACACGTCCAGAACGTCGGGGACGCGGGACATCTGTCCCCCGCACTTCGCGCACTTAAGCTTGACCGCGTCGATCCAGGGCCGGTGCAGCTCCATGTCCTCATGGTAGCCCTCGGCCCCCTTGAGCTCGTCGGCCATGCCCACCACCCTCATCTCCCCGCACTTGCAGACCCATACCGGTATGGGTATGCCCCAGTACCGCTGGCGGGAGATGCACCAGTCCCGGGCGTTCATGGCCCAGTCGTACTCGCGGGAGGACCCGGCCCAATCCGGGGTCCAGCGCACCTTCTCGATCTCCTCCAGCATCTGGTTCTTGACCTGGGTTACCCGTAGGAACCACTGGTCGGTGGTGCGGAACAGCACCGGGGACTTGCACCTCCAGCAGTGCCCGTAGCGGTGCTCGATCACCCCGTTGAAGAACAGGCGGTCCTTGGCCTCCAGGTCCTTGAGCAGCTCGGGATTGGCCTTCTTGATGTGCCATCCCGCGTACTTGTCCCCCACCTCACGGGTGTACGTCCCGGTCTCGTCCACCGGGCAGAACGGCTCCAGGCCGAACTCCTTTCCCAGCTCGAAGTCCTCCGGGCCGTGGCCGGGGGCGATGTGCACCAGTCCGGTGTTGGAGGCCTCCACGTTCTTGGAGGGCAGCACCTTGTGCAGCCATTTCCCGCTGGCCTGGGTCTGGTAGGGGACCTCGTCCACGAAGGGTGTGATGTACTCGGCCCCCACCAGATCGTCCCCCTGGATGACCTGCAGCACGTCGTACTTCTCCCAGCCGCCCAGGTCCTTGATCTCCTCCTCCAGCCCCTTCATGATTATGACGGTGTCCGTCTCCCCTATCCTGCGGTAGCGCACCTTCACGTACTCGAAGTCCGGATGGGCCGCCACGGCCAAGTTGGCCGGCAGGGTCCAGGGGGTGGTGGTCCAGATGAGCAGCGAGGCCTTGGGATCGTCCTTGAGACGGAACTTGACGTAGATGGAAGGGTCCTTCTCGTCCCAGTAGTCGATCTCCGCCTCCGCCAGCGCGGTCTCGCAGCGGGGGCAGCCGGGCAGCACCCGGCTGGCGCTGATGAGCAGCCCCTTGTCGTAGGCGCGCTTGATGGTCCACCAGGCCGCCTCGATGTAATTGGGCGAGATGGTCAGATATGGACGCTCCCAGTCGAACCACACGCCCAGCTCCTTGAAGTCGGCGTTCATCTGCTTCTGGAACTCCAGGGCGAAGTTCTTGCAAGTGCCGACGAAGCGGTCTATGCCGTACTCCTCGATCTCCTTCTTGTTCTTCACGCCTATGGACTTCTCCACCTTGACCTCGATGGGGAGACCGTGCATGTCGTAGCCGGGGGTGTCAGAGACGTTGAACCTCTGCATCCTCTTGAACCGGACCATCACGTCCTTGATGGTCTTGTTCATGGCCGTACCCATGTGGATGTATCCAGTGGTGTAAGGCGGACCGTCCACGAAATAGAAGTCGGGGCCGGTGGCCCTCAGCTCCTTGGTCTTCTTGTAAGCGTCGGTCTCGGCCCAATGGGCCTGAACCTCCTTCTCCAGCGCACTCGGGTTATAACTGCCTTGGACCTGCTTTATCATCGCCGTCCCTTAGGCCCCCTATTGGCCATCATCCTTTTAAACCTCGTGGTCCTGGCTGGGTATCTGAACCGATACCGGGCTAGAACATGTCCAGCCGCATCTGGTCCTTCTTGCCCGAGGAGAACTTGTCCAGGGCCCCGTTCACCCTCTTCTCGGAGAAACCGTGCTCGCCGCACAGCATGTCCAGGACCTTCTGGCGGTCCGGGGGGTTCCAGCGAAGGGCGTAGTCGTCCGTCCGCTCGAAGTCCAGGAATATGGAGCGCACCTTCTCCATGGGGTCGCCCTCCAGCCCCAGGGAGCGCAGCGCCCCGGCCAGGGTGCCGTGGGTCTTTATCAGCTTCAGGGCCTTCTTCGGTCCGATGCCCATCACCCCCGGGTTGAAGTCCGTGCCCACCAGTATGCACAGGTCCACCAGCTGCTGGGCGTTCAGCCCCAGGGAGGCCAGGGTCTCGTCCCGGTCCACCAGCTGCATGCGCACCTCCCGGTACTCCTCACGCCCGGGCATCTTCCTGCGTCCGGAGAGGGTCAGGTTGCGCACCAGCCGGGGGGCGCCGAAGAGCAGCGAGTCGAAGTCCTGGGAGGCCGAGGCCCACACGTCGCCCTTGGCGCACATGTAGGCCGCCTGGGCCTCGCCCTCCTCCGGGGCCTGGACCACCGGGATGCCCAGATGGGTCAGGAGTATGCGCGAGGATTCCACGATCTCGTTGGTGATGCGCGAGGACTGCGTGGCCTTGGAATAGGCCTTGCGCACGTCCCCCTCGGCCTTGGCCTGCTCCCATTCCCGGTGGGCGGCCTCCCTGCGCTCCCGGCGGGCCTTGATGGTCTCGGCCTTCTTCTCCGGGGGGATGCCATCGAACACGTAGGCCGGCCGGATGCCCATCTCCAGCAGGTTGGCGTTGCGGTTCAGAAGCCCCTCCAGGTGGGAGGTGGTCCGTCCCCGGGGGTCCATGAGCGGGGTGCCGTCCGGCTGCCTTATGACCGAAAGGAACTGGTAGATGGCGTTGTAGGCGTCTATGGCCACGGTCCTTCCCATCATGTCCCGGGGCTCCAGGTCCCTGGCCACCACCAGGTCGGAAATGTTCACTCCCATAGCGCCGAATGATTGCGGCCGCGGGCCATAAAGTTATTGTCCAAGCGGCCAATGGATTAGCATGCGCGAGGAGAAGGGGGTCAGGAGGCCGGTGAGGGAGGGGGAGGTGTACGAGGTGATGATAACGGACATTGGGGAAAGGGGCGACGGCATCGGCAAGGTGGACGGTCTGGTCATAATCGTTCCGGATGCCAATCCCGGGGAGACGGTCAGGGTACGGATAACCCGGGTCGAAAAGAAGGTGGCCTTCGGACGGAAGGCCTGATCAGTCCTTGGCCTTGGGCAGGTAGAGCACCATGAGGCCGAAGCCGAGCCAGAGCAGGGCCAGCATGATCGTCCAGATGTTCGCGGGCAGGATGAGCGAGGCCAACAGCAGCAGTAGGGGGACGATGACGGTGAGGAACATCACCATCTGTTTGCCAGATATGTTCATGTACATTGCACCCCGCAATACCGGCCTGCCGATATGAACTTTGCTCCGCTCAGTCCGTTTCCTTCTTCTTGTTCACGAACTTTATGCCGGCCCAGTCCTCGTCCAGCGAGGATATCTTCACCTCGGCCATGCCGTTGCCGGTCCCCACTTCCCTAACGGTGACCCCGGTGAGGTCCGAGTCTATCTTGGACGAGGTCCTGGGGTAGGAGACCCAGAATATGCCGTCAACCTTCAGGGAGCGCATCAGCTTGGGGAACTCCCGGCGGAGCTCGTCCTCGGATGCGGTGAAGAGCTGAACGAAATCGAGATCGCTGTCCCCGCTTCCAGCCTCGACGACGTTCTTGGGCAGGCGGCCCAGGGCCATGTCGTACTTGGAAGGGGCGTTGATGATGCGTATCCTCTGACCTTCCTTGATGCCCAGCTTGGCCACCAACGATTTCTTTGAACCTATTCGCGCCATGGTCGGATCATTCTCACGTGTTGTATTGACCCTATCGTTTAAATACGACAAGGTTCGCCCTAGATTCCGGTTCACCGTTATTATACTTGCTATCGGCTAGCACGTGCTCAAAAGTGGTGCCAAAGGGCTATCTCCTCGGACATGTCCTTGGCCTTGAACAGCGCCGATCCGGCAGCCAGCACGGTGGCCCCCCGCTCCACGCACAGCTTGCCGGTCTCTCGGTTGATGCCCCCGTCGATGACGATCTCGAAGTCCAGGCCCGCCTCGTCCCTCAATTCCCGGGCGCGGGCGATCTTGGGCAGCACCTCCGGCTTGAAGGATTGTCCTCCGAAGCCCGGCTGCACGGTCATGACCAGCAGCAGGTCCACATCCTCCAGGAAGGGCTGCACCTTGGCCAGTTCGGTGCCCGGGTTCAGAGAGATGCCCGGTCTGCATCCCAGGGCCCTGATCCTTTGCAGCACGGCCTTCACATCGTGGGTGGCCTCCACGTGCACGGTCAGGTAGTCCGCGCCGCACTCCACGAAGCGGTCCACGTACCTCTCCGGCATCTCGATCATGAGGTGGACGTCGAAGGGGATGGTGGCGTGGGGCCGCAGGGCCTTGATGACCTCCGGCCCGATGGTCAGGTTGGGTACGAACACCCCGTCCATGACGTCCACATGCACCCAGTCGGCCTTGGCCTCCTGGACCCGGCGGATCTCCTCTCCCAGGCGGGCGAAGTCCGCGGACAATATCGACGGGGCTACCTTTACCATAGCGAGCACCTTTCCTGAACGGGCTGGAGATGCCCGCGGGGGTAAAAATACTTTGGATTGGTCAAGGGACCAGCAGCAATGGCACCTTTATGTTCTGGCTGACCTGGCCGGCCACTCCCCCCAGGGAGATGGACTGCAGGCTTCCCGAACCCTTGCGCCCCATGACCACCAGGGAGTGCTTCCCGGACATCTTCAGGATGACCTCCGCGGGGTTGCCGGTGAGGGAGCTCAGGCAGTGGTCCATCCCCGCCTCTTCCAGCAGGGAGGACGCGGCCCGGGACTTGGCCCTTCCGATCCCGTCGACGTCGCAGACCGGCGCGTCCTTCTCCATGAAGTAATCGCAATCCATGGGGGTCACCACCACCAACAGGGTGAAGTAGGCGTCCAAGGGGGCCAGCAGGTCCCTGGCGAACTCCACTGCCCGGAGGGCGTTCTCCGAGCCGTCCACGCAGAGCAGAACCTTCTTGCGGTCGTTCATGACCTTTAATGACAGGAAGGGGGCATAATTCTATTCCCGTGCGCAGCAATCCTATTATATCGATGATGGAGGTTCCAGGTACATGGCGGAAGCTCGTCATGCTGTAAAGGAGAACAAGGCCTGCGACGTCAAGGGCTGCGGTTCTGAGGCCGAGCGCTCCATCTCCGGGAGCGCGGCCAAGGACGCCGACCTCAAGGTGGACGAAGGGCTCAAGAGGGTGCACCTGTGCAAGGAGCATTACCGGGAGTACAAGAAGGTGTCCCGCAAGGACCGGGAGCTGGAGACCCTGGGCCGTTGATTCGCAAACGATAATATATTCAAAGGGTTCACCCGGCACATGAAGGCAGGTTACATCCAGTTGCTCTCAAGCGCCGGGCTCTCCGGCGCGGCCCTCTTCATCCCCAACATGCTCAGGGATGACCTCGGGGCCAACACCATGGAGATAGGCCTGATAACCGCCGCCTTCAATCTGGCCCTCTTCGCCTCCTCCTTCTTCTTCGGACGGGCCTCCGACGTGCACGGTCGGAAGCTGTACCTGCAGGGCGGCCTGGCCCTCACCAGCATCGCGCTCTTCCTCCTGGTGTTCGTGGACAGCAAGGAGTCCATCGCAGTGGTCCGCATCCTCATCGGGCTATGCGCGGGCATATACCCGGCGGCCATGCTG
>JAXGRO010000011.1:0-45151 GCA_040765825.1 Methanomassiliicoccales archaeon | reverse complement strand
ACCTTGGCGTGAGCCCTCGCCAGGGCTGCCTCAACCTTGAGCTGCAGGTCGATACGCCGGTCCTCGGAGAAGATCTCCTTCATCTCCTTGCGCCCATAACGGAAATCCAGGGGACAGATGAGCATTTCTTACACCACGGGAGAATGTGCAATATTCTTTTGACATATAAGCTTACTATCGGACTCCGCCACTGAGGTTCGCCCGCCGATAATGGAACGGTAGAATTAATATGCTTAAGCTGGGTATATTCGGCAGGTGTGACTTGACCAATAAGGGAGCAGGGGCCTTGCCCCAGGAGATAATTAACTTTCTTCTATCGCCAGGAGGGCATTCTCTGCTCATCAAGGGGGATGCGGGCACCGGAAAGACCACCATGGCCCTGCAGATGTGCGAGGCCCTTTCCGACCAGCAACCTGAATACTACCTATCATCCAGGGTGTCCGACGTTTCCCTTTACCGCCAGTTCCCCTGGCTGGAGGAGCGGGTGCGCAACAACCAGATCACCAGGGAGGGCATGGCCTTCACCAGGCGCCCCAGCGGACGGAACCAGAAGAGGAACGGATTGCGCCTGCCCGAACCCCAGGTGGACCGCAAGGAGCTGAACCGGCTGGAGGGCCAGATCGAGGCCGGGGAGATGGGGGACGAGGACAGCGGGGCCGTCCTGCAACCGGACGGTTCCTTCGTGGTGGAGATCGGCACCCTCCTGCCCGAGCTTGAAGCGGCCTACGACATCGTGGAGGCCAACCTGCCCAAGAAGACCTTGGTCATCATGGATTCCGTGGAGGCCCTGGCCGAAACATACGGGATACCGAGCTACCGCATCGTGAACGCCCTGCAGAAGGACCTGGTGGAAAAGGCCGGGGCGAACATCGTCCTGGTCATGGAGACCGCCGACCGCAGCCCCCTTGATTATCTGGGGGACGGGGTGATCGTACTGCGCAACTCGGTCCAAGGGGACCACCGCATGAGATCCCTCGAGATACAGAAGCTTCGCGGCGCGGCCATCCGGAACTGGAAGTACCTGTTCACCCTGGACGACGGGCGGCTCACGGTCATGGAACGCGACCTGGACCTCGCCGGGGCCCTGCTGACGCCTTCGGAGGCGGAGCTGCCCTCGGAACGCTGCTCCTTCGGATGGTCGGAGATGGACCGACTGTTCGGAGGCGTCGGGGCTGGGTCCCTCACCGTTCTTGAGGTGGGCGAGGGCGTGCCCATCGACCTGCTGGAGAGGATGGAGGAGGCCCTGGTCGCCGAGCATCTGAAGAGGGGAAGGGGGGTGCTCTGGTACCCCCAGCACACCCTGAACTACGCCGAGCTGCCCGAGCAGTTAGGCTGCCTGGGGGCAGACATGGCCAACCTGCATATCATGGATGTCAGGGTCGCGGATGAACACCCCTTCGTCAGTAAGATAGAGGGGCAGGACCTCGCCAGCGACCTGCGGTGGGATTCCATAAAATATTTGCTGAGGGGAGGTTCCGGACCCTACCTGTCCCTGTTGGGGCTGGACGCCCTGGAATCGGTGTACGGGCCCATAGCCCCTAAGCTCAGCAACCATATCGACACCATGCGGAGGGGAGGGCACCTGGTGGTGTTGGAGGCCACGGACCAATCCCAGGGGCTGGGCGCCCTGGCGCATCATGCCCGGCTGCACCTGCGCATAGAGAACCTGAACGGATCGGTCATCCTGAGGGGGAAGAAGCCGAGCACGATTTGCCACAGCCTCTCAGTAAAGGAGGGGTCCCTGCGATGGACCCCCATGCTGTGATGTTATCACCGGTGATATCTGGGTGATGGTGCTTAAATCCTCATCCTGGAATCATAGGTATGATGTCAAAGGGAGCGCTCAAATTGGCGAACCTGTTGGCCGATGAGTATTCTGGGAGGATACTAAGCCTTACCTTCAACCAGCCCCGCTGCGTGCAGGAGATCTGCTCCCTTTCCGGGATCCCCATAGCCGTGGCCTACCGCCGCGTCTCCGACCTGGAAGCGGCCGGCCTGGTGCGCTGCGTTAGGACCGAGATGACCATGAGCGGGAAGAAGAGCAAGTTCTTCTCCTGCCAGGTGGACATGGCCAGGCTGACCTTCCGCGACGGCCGCTTCGAGGTGGAGGTGGAGTGGAAGGACCAGTCCAGGGAGACCGAGAAGATCGACAGCGGGAATATGCGAAGCGTCTAGGCCAGGTTTTTTATTCAAATAAGGGCGTTCAACCTCAGATGGGCGGGAACGACCTTCTGGACAAGTCCAGGTTGCTCACGGACGAGTACGCGGTGAAGATACTTGCCGCCACCGTGCGTTCCCCCCGCAGCGCCCAGCAGATCTCCGAGCAGTTCGGGATACCCATCGCCGCCTGCTATAGGCGCATCAAGGAGCTGGAGTCGGCGGGAATGATCACCTGCACCGACCGCCGCCTCTCCCAGCAGGGAAAGCGGGTCTGCTACTACATGTCCAGGGTCAAGAACGCCTCGCTCCAGTTCGAGAACGGCAAGCTCAAGGTGCGCTTCACCATGATGGATGGCGGGCAGCTTCCGGAATGGGAGGACGTGGACCTCGACAGCGACCGCGAGGACGACGGAAGATAGATGCCCCCGGCCGCGCTGCTGGACAATGATGCGGAGCTATAGAAAAAGTTATAAACGAAATTCCTTATGCCTAGTTCCAGGCTTGAGTCTTATTTAATTTAAAGATTGAGCGTGAACGTTTATGACAGAACTCTTGGAGGACCTCGACCAGAAGCGTCAATTTAACAATAACGAGGCGGAGAGGCACCGCCGGCTTAGGGATGAATTGAACGACAAGACCAAGGAATGGGTACAGAAAAGGGACGAGCTGAACGCCAAGGTGCGTGAGCTTGTTGATTCAGCGGCCAAGCACCGCGAGACCCGCGACAAGATGAACGAGCAGGTGCGCGCCGCCAAGGACGCACGCGACAAGTTCAACGAGCAGGTCAGCGAGCTGAACAAGAAGGTCATGTCCCTTAAGAAGGACAATGTCCCCCAGGAAGGCCCGTCCGTCGCCAAGCTCAAGAAGGACCTGAAGCAGCTGGAGTTCATTCACATGACCTCCGGGGACCTGAAGAGGGACAAGGAGAAGGCGCTTGTCGAGCAGATGAAATCCCTGCAGATACAGATCCGCGAGAGGGAGAAGTCCCTCGAAGCCAACGACGAGGTCAAGGGCGCCATCAAGGAGCTGCGCGAGGCCAAGGAGAAGGCTGAGGAGCAGCACCGTTTGGTGAGCGAGCTGGCCGAGTCTGCCCAGAACGAGCATGACGCCATGATAAAGATCTACGAGGAGGCGGACAAGCTGCGCAAGGAGGCGGACGAGGCCCAGGAGAAGTTCATCGAGACCAAGGGCAAGGCCGATGAGGAGCACCGCCGCCACATCGACCACATCAGGCAGGTGCACGACTACGACAAGATCATCACCGGTCTGAGGCAGAAGGCCCGCAAGGCCCGCAAGAAGAAGGACGAGAGCGTAGCCATGAAGGAAGCTGAGGACATCTTCGACAAGTTCAAGAAGGGAGAGAAGCTCAGCACCGAGGACCTAATGGTCCTGCAGAAGAGCGGCTACCTCTGATCAAACCCCTTAACACCCCTTATCTTTATTCTATCTGGCTTTCATATTTTGTCGCCCCATTAGGCGTTATTTCAAAAAATGGCAAACTATATATATCGTCGAAAAGATAGTAGTGTTCGGGAAGGTCTGGGCTGGTTTTCAGAGTGCATCCCATCCCTTCTGACAGGACTGGTCCTTCCCAAACCCCTTTTTCCCTCTGCTTATGGTAAAGGTTATCTAACCCCATCGGATTGTCATTGAAGGTCTGAGAAATGGTATTGGAAGGTTTGGGCCAGTCCCTAAGGGACGCTCTGAAGAAGGTCGCCAACTCCAGCAACGTTGACGAGAAGCTGATCAAGGAGGTGTCCAAGGACATCCAGCGGGCGCTCCTGCAGGCCGACGTCAACGTGAAGATGGTGCTGGAGATAACCAAGGAGGTGGAGCGCCGGGCGCTCACCGAGAAGCCCCCTGCCGGCAAGTCCGGAAGGGAGCATGTAATCCGCATCATCTATGAGGAGCTGGTCAAGATACTGGGGGAGCAGAGAACCCTGCCCCTGGGCAAGCAGGTCATCATGATGGTCGGGCTCTATGGACAGGGCAAGACCACCAGCGCCGGCAAGCTAGGGCGCTTCTTCCACAAGAAGGGGCTGAAGGTCGGGCTCATCGCCGCGGACGTCCACCGTCCGGCGGCCTATGACCAGCTGAAGCAGATCGGGGACAAGGTCGGCGTCCAGGTCTACGGTTCCCCGGGGGAGAGGTCCGCGGTCAAGATCGTCCAGAACGGGATGCGCGAGCTCGCCAGCATGGACCTGATCATCATCGACACCTCCGGACGGCATGCCCTGGAGGCGGACCTCATCGAGGAGATCAAGGACGTGGCCAAGGTGGCCAACCCCAGCGAGCGCATCCTGGTGCTGGACGCCAGCGTGGGCCAGCAGGCCGGACCGCAGGCCCAGGCCTTCCATGACGCGGTGGGCGTCACCTCGGTCATCCTGACCAAGATGGACGGCACGGCCAAGGGCGGAGGCGCTCTGTCCGCCGTCTCCCGGACCAAGGCGCCCATCGTGTTCATAGGGGTGGGCGAGCACCTGGAGGACCTGGACCCCTTCATACCCTCCCGGTTCATCTCCCGGCTTCTAGGCATGGGGGACCTCCAGTCCCTGATGGAGACGGCCAAGGAGAGCATCACCGAGGAGCAGGCCCTGGAGACCACCAGGAAGATCATGTCCGGGCGGTTCTCCCTGAAGGAGATGTACGAGCAGATGGAGATGCTCACCTCCATGGGGCCGCTGAAGAAGCTCATGAGCATGCTGCCCGGGATGGGCGCCGGGCTGCAGGACAAGGTGGACGTGGAGGAGACCCAGGAGAGGCTGCGGCGCTACCGCATAATCATGGACTCCATGACCGAGGAGGAGATGGAGAACCCCAAGCTCATCAAGTCCTCCCGGGTGCAGAGGATCGCCCGCGGCGCGGGGATGGACCCCAAGCACGTGCGCGAGCTGCTGCAGCAGTACAACACCTCCAAGAAGGCCGTGAAGGGGTTCATGGGCAACCGCAAGCTGCGCAAGCAGCTCATGAAGCAGATGCAGGGCGGCGGGTTCGAGGGTCTGCAATGAGGCGCTTCATCGTCATAGGGCACAAGGCGGCCACCGCCGCGGACTTCAAGCTGGATGACCTGGCGGGAGGCGCCGGCCGCCTGGACGTGCTGCTGAGGTGCATCAACTCCGCCTTCTTCCTGAGCCACGACCTGCGCAAGGACGTGGAGGTGGTGCTGATACTGCAGGGCCCGCCCGGACCGGCCCGGACCATCCGCCTGGTGGGCAGCGAGCTGCGCTACCTGAACCCGGACGAGAGGAGCACCGGGGCCCTCATCCGCAACGCGCTGATGAGGGGAGCTTCGTCGGAGGAGCGCAGCACCCCGGGGATCTATGTCAGCACCCGGACCTTCCAGGACATACTGGGCTTGCTGGGCGAGACCGAGCTGGTGTACCTCAAGGAGGACGGAGAGGACATCCGCACCGCGGAGATCTCCGACAACGTGACCTTCGTCCTGAGCGACCACATGGACCTCACCCCGGACGAGGAGTCGCTGCTTCTGCAGTACCACCCTAAGGTCCTCAAGCTGGGTCCGATATCCTACCACGCGGACCACTGCATCACCATCGTGCACAACGAGTTGGACCGCCGCTGAGCCAAGCTTTATATCCGTTCTAGGGAGTCGGTGTGGCATGAACCAAAAGATCGCCCAGCACAAACATTGCCGGTCCTGCGGCAAGGCGTTCGTGGGCGACGGCCGCTACTGCTCGGAAGAGTGCGGGCAGGGCAACGAGGCGGCGATGAAGAGGAAGAAGCGGCAGCTGCTCATCCTCTACGCCATCAGCGTCGTCATCATGATCGGGGCCGTGCTTCTGTCGGTGATGTGATGAAGGTGGGCGTGGGGGGGACGTTCAACGCGCTGCATCGCGGCCATCGCCGCCTGCTGGAGGTGGCCATGTCCAAGGGCGACGAGCTCGCCGTGGGCCTGATGAGCGACGAGTATTGCCATCGGCACAAGGCCCTGGTGCTGCCCTACGGCCAGCGCGAACAGGCCCTGCGAAAGCTGTTGGAAGAGAGAAAGGTGACCTTCACCATCACATCCCTGGACCGCAAAGAGGGCACCGCTCCGGACGACCGGGACCTGGAGGTGCTGGTGGTCTCCGAGGAGACCGCCTCGCTGGGCCCGCGGATAAACGACATGCGCCTCGCGGCCGGACTGCGCCCGGTGCGGCTGGTCATCGTGCCGTATGTTCTGGCAGAGGACTACCGGCCCATCAGCTCCAGCAGGGTCATGTCCGGGGAGATAGACCCGGAGGGCCGCCTGCTGCGCCCGCTGAGGGTCACGGTCGGTTCCACCAACCCGGTGAAGGTGGCCGCTGTGCGGGAGGTCATCACCCGCTTCCACCCCCAGGCGGTCATCGCCTCAGCCGAGCCATCCGGGCATTTCCCGGAGCAGCCCTGGGGAGCGGAGGCCGCCCAGGGTGCGCTGCGCCGGGCCCTGGAATGCATCGGGAACGGGGATCTAGGCGTGGGGATCGAGGCCGGGGTGGTGGAGATGGAGGACGGCCTCTACGACGTGCAGCATTGCGCCATCGTGGACGGCATGGGCCGGGTGACCCGGGGCCAGGGCATGGGCTTCAGATATCCCCCGGCCATCGCCGACCGGGTCCGCCATGGCATGAGCGTGGGGCAGGCCTGCGCCGAGCTCTTCGAGGAGGGGGACCAGGGTTCAGGGATGGGGGCCATAGGGATTCTGACCAACGGGGCGATGGACCGCCAGGCCCTGACGGAGCAGGCAGTACTGGCGGCCATGGTGCCCAGGATAAGGAAGGATATCTACTGGTAGAGCTCGGCCTTCTCGCGCGATCGGCGGATGAAGGACATGTACTCCTCCTTCGAGGAGCAGTTCTCCGGGCCCACGCACCCGAAGCGGTGATACTTGGTGCAGTAGTCCCCGCCGATGCAATGCGGGCAGGCCGACTCGCGGTCCTGCATCCGGCACTTCTCCTTGATGCAGGCGAACCCGTAGTAGAGGCCGAGGCACTTCCCGTCCGGACCCATCTGGGGGCAGCTCATTGCCTCCACACCCCCGTGAAGCGGTCCTCGTGGCCCTTGGACCAATCGACCTTGTCGAACAGGGGAGGCTGTTCCCGCTCCCTGACCGGACAGTGCTTGTCGCCCAGGCAGCGCACTCCCTGCACCTTTCCGTGGGCGCAATAGCTTTCCCTATAGCGATACACGCACAACGCCATCCCATCCTGCCCTGACGGCATGAACATATTGATTCTATGGCGTTAAATAATTTCCCCTGAATTTATCGTCCCTGGCGAAAGTTCAATGCGCGGTCTCCCAGAGGCCGAGCCGGTTGCCCTCGGTGTCGATGAAAACGGCCAGGAAACCATGGCCGGGCACCTCGGTGCGCGGCAGGGCCACCCTGCCGCCCAGGCCTATCAACCTGGCCACGGTCTCCTCGATGGAGCTCACCCCCACGTAGTTCATCATCCCGGTGTCCCATTCGTTCTTCCTTCCCATGCCCCCGCCCAGGGCCGGTCTCCCCTCCTCGTCGGTGGTCATGATCCCGTAGTATTCCATCGGACCAGGCAGGCGCTCGATGCTCCATCCGAAGAGCTGGCGATAGAAGTTCGCCGCCCTCTCGATGTTCTCGGCAGGCACGTCGAAATGCACTATGGTCGGCATTGATGTACCCCGGAACGAACAGGTCCGTGATGATGATAAATGTTCATGAGGGAGGGTTGAAAATGAAGCGCCGAGGGGGAGATTCGAACTCCCGAGGTACAGGTACCACCGGTTTTCAAGACCGGCGCCGTTGTCCGGGCTTGGCTACCTCGGCTTGTGTCAGATGATCTTCTCTCCTTTGCCGGACATGAGGTCCTGCAGGTCCAGCTCGAAGGCGATGGTCGGATATCCCAGCTCGTAGCCGGTGATGACCTGGGGGTGCAGCTCGCCGAAGTAGCCCACCGACCTCCCGTTCACCTTGACCATCGCGCACCTTCCGGGTATGAACATCTCCATGTCCCCGGGGAGCAGGGAGCACTGTACGCCCATCTCCTTCATTACCCCTTCGGCCAGGGACTTCATCTCCGTGAAGCCGGCCTTGGCGTGAATGCCCATGACCGCCAGGTGCTTGCGGCGCTTTCCCCCGATCACCACGTCGCCCACCTCGAAGATGCGCTGCGGCAGGTCCCGGTGCTTGCTGCGCCTGAGCACGGCCATCAGCGACGGGACGAGGTGCACGCGCAGGCAGTTGTGGTCCTCGCTCACCGGGTTCAGGACCTCCACGGCCTCCTGTAATGGATACCGGGTGCGGGAGAACTGCTCCTCTATCGAGGACAGGGTGAGGGTGGTGACCTCGTAGTAGCCGAAGCCCACCATCATCTGGCGGACCTGGTCGGCCACCCGTTCCATCCTCATCTCCCCGCCGATGGTGCTGGAGCGGGGCTTGGCGTTCCCGAAGTTCTCGTAGCCGTAGCCGATGGCCACGTCCTCCACCACGTCCGCGGGGTGGATGAGGTCCATGCGCACCGGCGACGAGGACACCTTCACCTTGCGGCCCTTGGGCTCGGCGGAATAGCCCATGCGCGTCAGGCACTGGCACATGGCCAGCGGCTCCAGGTCCAGGCCCAGGCGGGCGTTGGTGCGGTCCACGTCCAGCAGCCACTGCTTCGGCCGGAGGTTCGGGGACATGCCCTTCTCCTCCCCGCGCAGGGTGATGGTCTCGATTATCCCGCCCCTCTCGGCGATGGAGGTGCAGACGATGTTGAGCACCCCGCTGATGGTGTTGGGGTCGGTGCCGGTGACGTCGATGAACAGGTTCCTGGTCTCCGGGACCACCGTGGTCAGCCGGCCATTTATTATGGGCGGGAAGGAGAGCACCTCGTTGCTGGCGTCGAGTATCACCGGGTAGCGCTCCTTGCCCTCCAGCAGGTGCTTGTAGTCCACCCCCTTCTCGTGCCTCTCCAGCACCTCCCTCATGGTCATCCTCTCCTCCTTGGCCAGGGGCACGAAGGAGATGGAATCCGGATCCACGGCCTTGTAGACGAACGGCGGCCTCACCTTGTCCAGGTCGTGCACGCCGATGGCCACCTTGGCCCTCTTGCGGCCCACGGTGGTGTGCAGCTTCTCCTGCAGTTCCATGAGCGAGCGGATGGCCCTGTCGTCCAGGGTCACGTTGCGGATGACCGCCCCGACCACGTAGGGACGGACGCCCTTCACCGAGGGGTCCACCCTCATGACGATGTCCGAGGACGCCATGTCATAGGTGCGCAATCCAAGTTCAATGTCAAAGAAGGCCCTCAGCGCCCTGGCCAGACCCTCCACGGAATAGAGGTCCGGACGGTTGGGGAAGAACTCGATGGACGCCTCCTTGGTGACCTCGTCGTAGTCGTGGAAGTCCGCGCCGATCATGGGTATGCGGTCCAGGATCTCGCGGTCCTCCATCTTGGTCCCCATCAGGGACCTCAGGTCATCGAGGTTGAAGTTTATGACTGGCATTGCGTCCGCTCCATGCCGTTGAAGGTATATGAGGATTATTAAGTTTGGCCAAATCCATCAGCGGCCCAGGGCCTTGTGGGCCTTGCCCAGCTCCCCGGCCGATTGCGCCGCCAGGGTGGAAAGCTCCCCGGCCAGCACCAGGGCCCCGGCGATCTCCGCCAGCTTCTTGGCCTTTCCCGCCCCCAGGCAGCCCATCATGGACAGGGCCTCGCCCTGGCAGGGCAGGCGGGTTCCGCCCCCCACCGTTCCGACCTCCAGGCAGGGAAGCCGCACCGAGAGGTACACGCCCTCCTCGCAGAGCTCGCAGGTGGTGCTGGCCATGCTTCCCTCCACCACCTGGGCGGCATCCTGCCCGGTGGCGATGTAAAGCGCAGCCAGCATGTTGGCGGCGTGGGCGTTGAAGCCGTAGGACAGGGACATGGAGCTTCCGATGAGGTTCTTCCGATAGCAGGTCTCCACCATGGCCTCGGGGGTGGTGTGCAGCTTGCCGTGCACCATCTCGTTGGGAATCCGGACGTCGACCAGGACGGTCTTGCCCCTCCCGTCGATGAAGTTCATGGCCGCGGGCTTCTTGTCCACGCACATGTTGCCGGAGACGGAGATCATCCTCACCCCGGTGCTCTCCTCGATCAGCCGGCAGGCGGCCTCGGAGGCGATGGTGCACATGTTCATGCCCATGGCGTCCCCGGTCTCGTAAGAGAAGCGCAGGAAGAGCGAGCGGCCGGAGGCGAAGGCCCGCACCTTGACCAGCTTGCCGTGCCGGGTGGTGGCCTCCGCGGCGGCCTTGACCTCCTCGAAGTGGGCGTTCACCCATTCCACCACCTCGCGGGAATGGCGCACGCCCCTGGTGCGGAACACCGGCGCGCGGGTCATCTCGTCCTTGATGATTATGGCGTCGGCCCCGCCGCTGGCGGTAATGATGGAGGCCCCGCGGTTCACCGAGGCCACCAGGGCCCCCTCCGTGGTGGCCAGAGGAACGATGAAATCGCCCTGGGCGTGGTCGCCGTTGACCTTGAGGGGACCGACGAAGCCCAGCGGCACCTGGGTGCAGCCGATCATGTTCTCGACGTTCTTTTCGGCCATCATAGGGTCGAAAGAGCATTGACCGGAATGTTCCAGGCGCACCCCGGTGCGCTCCTCCACCGCCCTGCGCCTGTCCTCCATGTCCTCGCGGGTCTTGCCCTTGTTCCTCAGACCGTCGGTCGAGCTCATCGGTAACGAATCATGCCGGTCATAATTAACCTTCTCGGAGAGGACGGGGGCGTTAGATTATTATGGGATGGGCTCCCTGCCCCGTGCTAAACCCCCGCATGCCGAGGAGGAGACAGGATGGTCAGCATAACCAGGAGAGAACCGGACAGCAGGACCATCGACCGCCTTTCCCCGGGGGACGCGGTCACCATAGTGGCCTGCAACAGCTGCCCGCACTATTGCGGCACCGGCGGGAGGCTGGCCGCCGACCATCTGGCCTTCCGGCTTCAGGAACGGGGGGTGACCGTGGCCCGAAGGGAGCTGGTGACCAAGGTTTGCATCCAGGAGTCCCTGCATCGCTGCAAGGTCCAGGGCACCATCGTGCTCATGGCCTGCGATTCCGGGCTGGTTAGCGCCAGGGGCATTTGGCCGGACGCGGTCATCATCCCCATGAACGAGACGCTGGGACTGGGCTGCTACGATCAGGAGAGCGGCAAGGCCACCCTTCTGCTGCCCTTCCCGGGATTCGAGGGCATGCAGGGGGAGATGTTCCCCAAGACCGTGGAGGAGGGACCGCAGTGATAATGACCCTGAGGACCATGGACTACTATTCACTTAAGGCCGCCCTCCCCGAGGACGCCCGCATCCTGATATGGAGCTGCAACACCTGTGCCCGGATCTGCGGCGATTTTGGCGGAAAGGATTCGGCGGCCGCCCTCGAGGAGCTGCTGACCGAGGACGGCGCGGAGGTGGTGGCCAACGAGACCATCACCGCCACCTGCTTCCAGGGAGCGGTGCGCAAGAGGCTTTCCAACCAGGAGTTCAGGGAGAAGGTCCTCAGCGCCACGCATGTCATTCCGCTCACATGCAAGAGCGGGGCCATGGTGCTGCTGAAGGAGATGCCGCACCTGGAGGTGGTGGAGGTGGGCAGGACCATCGGCCTTGGTTTCCTGGCCGATTCCGGGGATGCGGTGCTGACCGATCCGCTGGTGGAGGGATTGGAGATACCGGAGAAGGGGATGCCCCTAGAACGGGCCGCGGAGGCCTTGGGGCTGTTCCTCGGGTCCTTCAAGCGGTGAATCAGGAAACGAAAAGAGGGTTCAATATTATTTTAAATTACAATCAGGATAATATAATAAAGGCAATGCCTTAAATTTCTTTTACTCGCTCAAAGATGGTTTTGAACTTACATATAGTTACGGGTTAATCTTTAATATCAGAAGCGTTCATGCGGTCGATTCAAGGTGCAATACACCTAGAGGGCGTTACCAGAAATGTATACCATGAGTCCTAAGACGGGCAAGCTTCTGAGCGATGACGAAGCGATGGAGAAGTACGTGAAGGAGAACCAGTGGGGACTGGCCACGGCCATTGACCTGAGAAAGTGCGATCCGGAGAAGATCCGCAGCAAAGAGGTCATCACCCAGTTCGCCATCGACCTTTGCGAGTACATCAAGATGAAGAGGTTCGGCGACCCCATCGTCGTAAGGTTCGGGCCCATCCCCAAAGTTGAGGGATACTCGCTGGCCCAACTCATCGAGACCTCCATGATCTCCGGTCACTTCGCCGAGGACACCGACCGCGCGTTCATCGATGTCTTCAGCTGCCGGGAATACCCCCCGGAGAAGACCGCCGAGTACTGCAAGAAGTACTTCGGGGCCAAGGAGATGGAGTACTCCGTATCCTTCAGGAACTAAAACGCCCGCCTGAAATACAGGACCTGAAACATTTTGGTCCTCCAGCCCCGGCCTCGCTCCGGGGTTGGAGGAGCTTTCTTCTTCTCCATCAACGTGAGCTGACATGGAAAAAGGGCCCTTCCATGGGCCATTTGATGCCAGGACAATGGAAAGGTTTAAAATTGAATGCCGCATTCGCCAATCCACTTGGGCCCATAGCTTAGCCTGGTTGGAGCGCCCGGCTGATAACCGGGAGGTCAGGTGTTCGAATCACCTTGGGCCCATCCATATCAATGGCATTCCCTCTGGTCCATGAATGGACCGTGGGGCTGCCTTTCCTCTTCTTTGATCCCTATGACCGCCCATGCTCGGGCGTGAGCTGTTATTATCACCCCGATGGGCATTGGGGTAAAGGTGAACGGAATGGAAGGAAACGAGGCATGCAGGGAGAAGGGGGACGAGGTCGAACCGTTCCGAACCTCCGTGCCCGGCTTTACGATTCGATTCGCCAAGGGGAAGGATAGCGCCTTGGTCCTACGGTTCATCAGGCAGCTTGCGGAATACGAGGGGCTGATCGAGGAGGTGACGGCCACGGAGGACCTGCTTCATGAATCCCTCTTCATCAAGAACCAAGCGGAGGTCATCATCGGCGAGTTGAAAGGCAAGCCGGTCGCTTTCGCCCTGTTCTTCCACAACTTCTCCACCTTCCTCGGCAAGGCCAACCTTTACCTGGAGGACCTCTTCGTCGACGATTCTTGTCGCGGAATGGGTTTGGGCAAGGTCATGTTCTCCTGCCTGGCCAAGATAGCTGTGGAACGGGGCTGCGAAAGACTGGACTGGTGGTGCTTGGACTGGAACGAGGGGTCCATAGCCTTCTACCTCAGCATGGGCGCCCGCCCCATGTCCGATTGGACCGTGTACCGCGTGGACGGAAGGAAGCTAGAGGACCTTGCTGAAAAGCTCTGAGGGGCGGAAAGGCCACCTGGCGATATGGAATTGGTTCAACGATGGCAAAATGCTCATAGTCGGTAAGGTCATTCATCCTCCCTCATTCGCCCGCGCAACGAAGCGCCCTAATGGACCACATCGGTGCGGGGCTCGAGGACGGTAATATCATGAAATGCTACAGCTGCGGCTGGGAGGGGAGCGATGAGGAGCTGGTACGGGAACCGGCCAGCCTGATGTTCTACGACAACCTATTGAAGGACCAGTTGAAGGGCGCGGAGGTCACCAGGGAGAACCTGCTCTGCCCCAAGTGCCGCACGCAGCTGAAGAGCGTCCGGCTGATAGACGGCATCGTCTTCCAGAAGGGCTGATCCCCGCCTGATGATCAAGGAACGCCACCTTTATCACCCTCCCAGTGACATAACGCCACAATATGTCCCTGAGGTGCGGTCATGAGATGCGCTAAGTGCGGGGCTTACTTCGACAGGGACGCCGGGGAGGGTCCGGTGGCCTCGATCAGCGGCAGCATCATGGGTGACGAGCATACCGATTCGTTCTACTTCTGCCGGAGCTGCCAGGTGTACACGGTGGAGATGTTCCACGACCGGTTCCTGGGGGATGAGTGGTCCTCGGTCCAGGGACCTGTTCCCAAGGAGGAGGGCGACGCCCAGGTGGCCCTGGTCATGCAGTGCCCCGAGCCCTGGAACAAGAGGTGCCGCTGCCCGGCGCACATGGCCTATTTCCGTGGCCAGCTGGATTGATCATCGGACTTGAGATCGATCGCAGGGCGGCCCCTACTTCGGCAGCTCGGGCAGGGTGCCCATCCACCTGGTCAGCTCGCCGAACATCTCCGTGAAGTACTTGTCCTCCTGCACCAGCAGGCGGACGTACTGCTCGATTTCCTCGTCGTTCAGCTCCTCGGTGAGCATGGGCAGCCCGAACTCGTAGATATCCACGATCTCCGGCCCGGCGTCGAAGGCAGGGTCCACGATCAGCTCCTCGATCTCGTCCAACCTGGCCTGCACCTTGGCGCGATAATCCGTGCGCACCTCCGAGATCATCTCCCGCACCTTGGCCTTGGCCTCGGGGATGGCCTCCTGCACCTCCTCCTCGGCCTCCTCTCCGCCGAAGGCCCCGGCCATGGCCCCGGTCATCCCCATCATCATGTCGGTCATCCCGTCCATGAGGGAGACCATCATTATCACGCTCACGTTCAGGACGGTGTTTATTATCCTGGCGGTGCGCTCCGGACCTATTGCCACCGCCCCCGGGACGGTTTGCGATGGCATCTCTCTTTGTTCCAGGCCCTCCATGGCCTGACGGTAGGACCATATCACCCCGATGATCGAGTTCTTGACCTTGACGTAGGCGTCGTGCAGGTCGTTGGCCCCCACCCCGTCCAGGTATAGCCGCCTCTGCACCTCCCAGGCGTCAGGGTCACGTTCGTCCTCCCCGAGCACGGTGAGGTCCAGACCGCCCTTGATGAGCTCCCTCTTCATCTCCCAGATGAAATGGTCATAACCCATGCCCATCCCATCCCGCAGGCGCAGGCGGTCCTCGACGGGTATGCGCACCTGGCTCACCACCAGCATGTAGGCCAGTTCCGGACGCCGATGCACGAACTGCACGCTCGGCAGCTCAGGCCGCTCCGAGAGCTCCACCACGAAATCGTTGCCGGTGTCCGGAAGCGATGCGACCTCGTATCCAGTGCCCCTCGCCCAATCCATCACTAGATCGAGCATCTTGCCTTTTGCAGCAGACATGTTATCGACCCGTTCCCCGCCTGAAACGTATCGAGGAAGCTTTCATTTGCAGAATATTTAATGGATGTCGTGAAGGGGTTTGAAGCGCATCAGCGGTTCTCAATGGGCACGAAGGGCCTTCCGAACTCCCCCACGTAGTTGGATGATGGCCTGAGCAGGATGGCGTCCTCGTACTGCTCGATGATGTGCGCCGTCCAGCCGGCTATCCTGCTGGAACAGAAGAAGGGGGTGTAGAATTCCTTTGGCACTCCAAGGGCGTCCATGGCCACCGCGGCGTAGAAGTCCAGGTTGGGATAGATCTTCTTCCGCTCGTGCACTATGCCCTCGATCTTGGTGCACTTGTTGTACAGGCTCATGGTGCGGTCGCGGTGGCAGTGGTCCTCCACTATCCCCCGCAGATGCTTGGTGCGGGGGTCCTCCACCTTGTACACCCGGTGACCGAAGCCCATGATCTTCTTGCGATCGTCGATGAGCCCCTGGATGTACTCCTCGACCTCCTCCTCCAGGCCGATGTCGTCCAGCATCTCCATGACCTTCTCGCTGGCCCCCCCGTGCAGCGGCCCCTTCAGGGTGCCGATGGCCGAGGTCACCGCCGCGTACATGTCGGCGTTGGTGCTGGCCGTGACCCGGGCGGCGAAGGTGGAGGCGTTGAAGCCGTGATCTGCGTGCAGGATCATGACCCTGTGCAGAACCTCCGTCTCCTTCTCGTCCGGGTGGCTGCCCATGAACATGTGCAGGAAGTTCTCGGCGAAGCCGTGGTCCATGCTGGGGCGGGGAAGTTCCAAACCCTGTCTGCTGCGGTGTATGGCCGCCAAAATCGTCGGCACCTGGGCGATCAGCTTGGTGGCCCGGCGAACGTTGGCCTCGTCCGAACGGTCGTTCAGGTCCGGATCGAACTGCCCCAGGCGGGAGACCTCGGTCCTCAGCACGTCCATGGGGTGCGCGGACCGGGGGGACCGGCGGATGCACTCCATGACCTGCTCCGGCAGGTCCATCTCGGAGATCAGGGTGTCGCTGAACTGGTCCAGCTCCTTCTGGTTAGGCAGGCGGCGGTGCACCAGCAGGTAGGCCACCTCGGCGTAGATCACCTTTCCGACCAGGTCATCGATGTCGTAACCCAGGTAGTAGAGGTGGCCCATGGGGTCCACGTAGCTTATGCGGGTCTCGGCCGCGGCCACGTCCTTCAGGCCGCGGACCACGGTTCTCTCGTGTCCTTCTGTTATCTTCCATCAACCCTTTGATCTCACCGTTAAAATTGGAACCCGGATGGGACCTCATTTTCAGGTGCAGGAAAATGTAACGGCCACCCCCTTAAACAATTTTCCATCCTGGCGATGGCGGATGGCCGTCTATTGCGCCCCGGAGATCACTTGATCGGCCAATACATCCGGGTCATCAGTTGCTCGGGCGGGGTGTCGTCAGGGCTGTTCAGGTACTCCTCCCACATGTAGCTCTCCGGCTCATGCCCGTTCTCCTTCATCCATGACAGCATCCTCTCGTAGGTCTCCATCAATCGGTCGTAGGGACCGACGTGCACGGCCATGGCAGCGCGCACCGCGGGCATCTCGATGGTGCGCACCCGGCCTTCGTTCACCGCCGGCCCGGAGATGGGGAAGCCCACCTCCATGTCCGTCCCCTCATCGGACCAGGAATGGTACATGGCGAACGGCGGTCCGACGCATCTAACTCCCTTCTGGAAGTAGGGGACCAGCTCCTGGAATATCCCGCCCATGACCGAGGGTATCTCCTCGGTCCTGGCCTTCTGCCTGACGGCCATGGCCGTCCGGGGCTCCGTGGTAACGATCTCTATCGACGACATATCCCTCGGGTCCTCTTGGCCCTGAGGTTAAAAATAGATTTCGGGCGGGGGGTTGAAAGTGGGCCCCGCCCTTTAAGATGGAATGTGCTCACATCGTTTCGTAGGGCAGGGCGCCGTGGTCGATGTCCCTCTCCTTGCTCTCCGCCGCCTCCAGGTCCTCGGCGCACATGGACCTCTTGAGCACGCATACCGTCCTCTGCATGGCGATCATGTCGGAGAGCTGAGACTGGGCGATCCAGACCGCGGAGAGCAGCTCCTCGAAGTTCTTGCGGTGGGCCATGCCCTCTATCTCATGCAGCACGGCCATGTTGTACAGGGTGTTGCGGTTCACCCTCCCCAGGGCGGAGACCTCGTCCATCTGCCTCTCGTACTCGTTGAGCATGTCCGAGTACATCTCCTGCAGGACCTTGAGGGCCACGATCTTGTTACCAGGCACATCCACGACCGCGGGTTTGGCTTCGGGTTCTTCCATGATATCACCTTGATGCGCGCAGTAGTCCTGCAAGCGCCTTCCGGCCAATGCGCTACGACATCATTATCTTTTCCCGCCCCGGCCCCCAGATAGCATTTTATCTATTCCGGCCCTTTCAAGATGATTGATCATGACCATCGATCTAAGCCAGAGATGCGAGCTCATCGTGCAGTCGGAGATCAGGAACATGACCCTGGAATGCAACCGGGTCGGGGGCATCAATCTGGCCCAGGGAGTGTGCGACACCGAGACGCCCAGGGAGGTGATCGAGGCCGCGCACCGTGCGGCGCTGGACGGGGTCAACGCCTACACCAGGTACGACGGGCTCCCGGTGCTCAGGCAGGCCATAGCCAGGAAGTTCCGGGAGTTCAACCGTCTGGAAGTGGACCCCGAGGGGGAGATCGTCTGCTCCGCAGGGGCCACCGGGGCCTTCTACTGCGCCTGCATGGCCCTGCTGAACCCCGGGGAGGAGGTCATCGTCATCGAACCGTATTACGGCTACCACGTCAACACCCTGCTGTCCATGGGCGCGGTGCCGGTGTTCGTGAGCATGCACCCTCCAGAGTGGGAACTTAACCTGGAGGCGGTGAAGGAGCGCATCGGTCCGCGGACCAAGGCCATCGTGGTCAACACCCCCTCGAACCCCTCCGGCAAGGTGTTCACCAGAGCGGAGCTGAAGGCAATCACCGACCTGGCCGTGGACCACGACCTGTTCGTGTTCTCCGACGAGATCTACGAGTACTTCGTGTACGACGACCAGCAGCACGTTTCACCGATGTCCTTCCCGGAGGCCAGGGAGAGGGTGGTGGTCATCTCCGGCTACTCGAAGACGTTCAGCATCACCGGCTGGCGCATCGGCTACGCGGCCTGCGACCGCAGGTGGGCCAAGATGATCGGCTACATGAACGACCTGGTCTACGTGTGCGCTCCCGCTCCCCTGCAGGTGGGGGTGGCCAAGGGCATCGAGCAGCTCTCCGGGGAGTTCTACCGGCGCCTGTGCCAGCAGCATCAGGCCAAGAGGGACATGATGGTTGAGGGACTGAGAGAGGGAGGACTTTACCCCTACGTGCCCCAGGGCTCGTATTACATATTGGCGGACGTCAGCTCCGTGCCCGGTAGGGATTCGAAAGAGAGGGCCCTGCAGATCCTGAAGGAGTGCGGGGTAGCCAGCGTGCCCGGCTCCGCCTTCTATCACCAAGGGGGGGAGGACCTGGTCCGCTTCTGCTTCGCCAAGAGGGACGACGTGCTCAGGGCGGCCTGCGACCGGCTATCGCGCCTCAGATGGTGAGCATTCCATCTCCTTCTCCGTCTCCAGGTGGATGGTCACCACCATGCCCGGGAACTTGTCCTCCAGGGCAAGCTCGATGCGGTCGGTGAGGTCATGCGCCTCGGCCACGGTCCTGCTGGCGCTGACGCATATGTGCATCTCCGCGTAGACCACGTCGCCAACCTTCCTGGTGCGCAGGTCGTGGTACTGCAAAAGGCCCTCCTGCGCGTCCAGGGTCCGTTCGATCTCCGCCTCCACCTCCGGGCAGCTGCGGTCCATGAGCTCGTGGCTGGTCTTGCTCAGCAGGGAGCAGGCCATGCGCACCAGGAGCGCGGCCACCGCCAATGCCATAAGCGGGTCCAGGACATAGAGGCCGGTGGCCTCGGCCAGGAAGAGCCCGGCTATGATGGCCAGAGAGGATATCACGTCGGAGAGCAGGTGCTTGGCGTCGCCCTCCAGGGCGATGGACCCGTTCCTTCGGGAGGAGCGCATCAGAACGATGTAAAGCCCGGCGTTCATGGCCGTGGCCAGCATGGAGACGGGGGCCGCCAGGTCCAGCGAGGAGAAGGGCTGGGGGTCCCACAGCCGGGCCAGGCTGGCCATGACTATGAGTATGGCGGCGATCACTATGAGCACGCCCTCCACCAGGCAGGAGATGTTCTCCGCCCTCTGATGGCCGTACTTGTGCTCGCGGTCAGCGGGCCTCATGGCCACCCGGATGGAGGCCAGCATCATGGCCGAGGCCGCGATGTTGACTATGGACTCCAGGGCGTCGGAGAGCAAAGCCACCGATCCCGAGATGAGGTATGCCAGTAGCTTGATGAGGAATATGGCCAGGCCGATCCCCACGGCCAGCAAGGCCACCTGCTGCTTTTTCACCTGACTAGTCAGGTATGAAGCCCGATAAACCTTTTTTCACCGGCGGTCATCGGTGGCCCGAGGATTCCGCCAAGGCCTTCTCGAAGAGGGCGTCGACCTCCTGCTCGCTCAGCTTGGGGTCGTGGCGCACGAAGAAGGTCAGAAAGCTCTTCTCCTCGGTGTAGGTGACGTAGGATGGACGGACGTTGACGCTCAGGAGCACCTCCCCGCTCTCCAGCATGATGTCCACCTGGGTGGCGGCCTTCCCTCCCTTGTTCTTGGTGCGGGAGAGCTTCATGATCATCTTCCTGTTGGCCTGGTAGAGCCGGCGCATCCTGTCGTCCAAACCCGGTCCGTTCACGTTCGGGGAACGGTCAGGGATATGATAAGTTTGCTCCCGAAAAGGTGATAGCCCCGCAGCTTCATCCTGAGGTTCCGGATGAACAGGAAAGGGGGTTGGGGCGATCTTCTGCCGAAGGAGCTTGTCTATGCGGTGTACCGCCGAGCCTTCCTCAATCCCGGGACCATGCTGGTCCTGGCCATCGCTGCTCTGACCCTTGTGCTGTGGCTCCTGCAATCCCCCACCTCGCTGGGGGATCCCTTCAGGATCCTGGCCAAAGTGTCCGCGTTCTCCGCCCTGACCTTCCTCAGCCTGAACTTCCTGCTGTCGACCAGGGCCCGCTGGCTCGAAAGATTGTTCGGCGGACTCGATCGCATGTACGGGGCGCATTGCACCGTGGGCAGGATGTCCCTGCTCTGGATGGTCTTGCACCCCCTGGCCCTGCTGGCCGTCAACCTCGGGGACATGGGGAGGCTTTTCGCCATTTTCCTGCCGGGGGTGGACCCGAGCAACACCCTGGGCACCGCATCCCTGCTGCTCTTCCTGCTGCTGATGGTCCTGACGGTGGTCTACGCCCTTCCCTACGGAAGCTGGCTCAGCGGGCATCGCCTGATGTTAGCCGTTCTTCTGCTGGCCGCATACCACGCCCTGGCCTCGGGTTCCGACATCGCCGCCCATCCCGCCCTGGCCGTTTGGACGGCGGGCATCACCGCCATAGGGGTGGCCTCCTCCCTGTACACCATGGTGCTCTACAGGTACCTGGGCCCTAGGTCCGAAATGCGCGTGGCCGGGATACAGGGTCGCCAGGGGGCGACCGATGTGAGACTGGAGCATGACGGCGCGTTCAAGTTCAGACCCGGGCAGTTCGTCTACGCGCTATTCGATGGTACAGATGAAGAGTTCCACCCCTTCTCCATCTCCGGCCACGGGGACGGGTGGATACGGATATCGGTCAAGGCCTCGGGGAACATGACCTCCGGGTTTTCCCGGGATGTGCGAGAGGGCACGAACGTGGTGGTGCGCGGACCATACGGCAATTTCGGAGGGCGCGGGACCTCCGATCGTCCGGAGGTTTGGCTGGCGGGAGGGATAGGCATCACGCCCTTCCTGGGCCTGCTGCAGGCCGAACGGGAGAACCCCACCGGCAGGAGGGTCCTGCTGGTCTGGTCCTACCGGGTGCACGGGGAGCTGCCGTACGAGGGGGAGATAATGGGATACCTGGCGGACATCCCGGGCCTGGTCTTCGTGCATTGGAACTCCGCCCAGCAGGGGCGGGTGAGCGCCAAAGCCCTGGGCGGGCTGCTGGAGGGGGATCTCATCGGGAACACCTTCCGCCTGTGCGGCCCCCGGGCCATGATGCGCGACCTGGGCCGTCAGCTGGTCTCCGCAGGCGTCCACGCCAGGGACGTGGTGAAGGAGGACTTCGACCTGGTTTGAGATGACTTGGAAAAATGATTTAAACTCATAGCTGTCTTGTTAGACCGGTGAATTATGGTAGCGATGAACAGTTTGTTGAACAAGACCGTGCTCAGCTCTGACGCGTTCGACATCGGGTCCGTGAGCGGTTTTGACCTGGATATTTCCACATGGAGCGTCACGCATATCGGTGTGACCTTGAACGTGCAGTCCACCAAGGAGCTGGGAGTGCGCAAGCCCCTGCTGGGAGGGTTGACCATCTGCATCCCCATCGCCCACGTGGACAAGGTGGGGGACATGGTCACCCTGAACATTCCCTTCGACAACCTGAAGAGCCTGCCCGAGTGCAAGCTCCTCTGAAATCCCTTCCCGTAACCCCTTTTTTGGCGAAGCATTAACTCCAAGGCCGTCATATTCCCGCCGAGCACCGATGTCCCAAGGACCGATGAACGCCCGGCTTATCTACAAGTTCTTCGAAGCGGCCAACATGCAGCGGTGGAACGACCACATACGACCAGTGGAGCTCACGGAGCTGGACAAGCAGTCGCACAAGATGGTCATCGCCTACGTGCTAGCGCGCTTCGAGGAGACCGAGAAGGGCACCAAGATCGATTGGACCAGGATCATCGAGGGAGGCATCTTCGAGTTCCTGCACCGCATATTCCTCACCGACCTGAAGCCCCCGGTGTACCACCGCATGCAGAAGGAAAAAGGGAAGGAGCTCAACGAGTACGTCTTCCGGGAGCTGGTCTCGGAGGTCCCCGACATCGACCTGGACCTCCTGGAGCGATTCAAGGCCTACCACACCCACAAGGACGAGAGCATCGAGAGGAGGGTGCTGCGCGCGGCGCACTACCTGGCCACCAACTGGGAGTTCCGGCTGGTGTTCAACGCCAACCCCACCATGCTGGGCATTGAGGACACCAAGAGGAACATCGAGATGCAGATCGAGGACCACTATGACCTGATCGGGGTCCAGCGCATCATGCTGGCCAAGAAATCATATGGCTTCATCGAGTTCTGCGGGCAGCTGAGGTACCAGCAGCGCTGGGCCCGGGCGCCCCGCATCCCCAGGACCTCGGTCCTCGGGCACATGCTGATGGTGGCCATAATGTCCTACCTCTGCTCCCTGAGGATCGGCGCCTCGCCGCAGCGCACCGTGGCCAACTTCTACACCGCGCTCTTCCACGACCTCCCGGAGGTGCTGACCAAGGACATCATCACCCCGGTCAAGAAGTCCGTGGGGGGGCTGGAGGAGCTCATCTCCAACTACGAGGAGCAGCAGGTGGAGGAGAAGCTCCTGCCCCTGCTCCCGGCCACCTGGCGCAGGGACTTCGAGCACCTGCTGCTGGACCCCTTCCGCAACCGCAAGGAGGACGATGGGGCCTGGGCGGTGGACGGGGCCATGCTCAAGGGCTGCGACAACCTGGCGGCGTTCATCGAGGCCAACTCCTCCATCAAGTACGGGGTCAGCTCCAAGGTGCTGAAGCTGGGCAAGCAGCGGCTCCTGGAGACCTACCAGGGGAGCGGGACCGTCTCGGGCATCGACTTCTACCAGCTCATGCTGGAGCTGGACCACATGGACATCTGATCACCAGGTGACCCGGCCCTCGTACTGGCGGAACAGCAGGTCCCGGCAGTACCGGTCGTAGGGGAGGGTGAGCACGAAGCTGCCCTCGCCGGTCCTGATGGTGACCACGTACCGTCCGCCCTCATCGCTGTCATACGCGAGGCGCACGGAGTCCACCTCCGAGTTGTCCAGATGGAAGTTGCCCTGGTCCTCGGCGAGCACTTCGGACGGGGACATCTCGTAGAAGCGGGAAACGTTGGTACCGGCCATTGACCCGGGCAGGAATATGCCGGAACGGAGCAGGTCCTCCTTGGCCTTGTCCGAGCTCACGTCGTCCATGCGGGCGAACAGCACCCTTTCATGGGTGAAGGCCAGAGCGAAGGTCCCTGTTCTCCCCTCGATCCTGGCGGGGTGGGCCACGGCCGTGATGACCTCCCCCTTGGACGGTTCGAAGCGCTCCATCTCCTCGGCGGCCACCGGCTGCCCGCAATAGGGGCAGAACCGCATGTCGTCAGCGATGGTCTTACCGCAGCTGCCACAGTTGGTCATGGTACGACCTTGGTATATGGCCAGAGGTATTTATGCCATCATCGCCTTCACCGTCCAAATCATGGCGGATGGCGCCTTGATGCGGTCATTTGTTAGTATGACAAAATATGACAAATGACACACATTTTAAATAGTTAGTATGACAATCTAATTTTCAGCCTTGCTGAGGAGACTTTAGACCATGGAGGGAGAGAGGATAACGCTGCGCCTTGAGGGCGAGGACCTGGAGCTCATCGATGATTTCATCGGCGGGCACCCGGAGATCTCGAACCGCTCGCAGCTCGCAAGGATCGCCCTCCGCGCGTTCATTGAGAGGGATGGTGGAGCGCGGGCCTCTGTTTCTGGCAAAGGCGAGTTGGTCATCAAGGTGCCACCGGCTGTACGTAGCATAATGGATGGGATGGTGGAGGACGGCTACTACAACTCGGTGGACGAGATCGTCGTGGAATGCCTGAGGAAGGAGTTCGTCACCAAGGAGAACCTGGACAAGGTCAAGGACGAACTCTTCAACAAGAACAGGCAGATCGCGGCGAGGTTGTGAAGGACCAGCGTTCTCTGCTCTTTACGTGAGCGCAGAGGGGATGGGATGCACTAAATCCATTAGCGGAAGCGCTGCGCGCTCCGTGAACCACGGGGGCAAAAAACATGGAAGCCGGAATGATGGAACAGACGATCAGGACCGAGCAGATGGTATCGATGCTCAGCCGAGGCCTGACCGAACCAAAGATATCGGTGGTAGGATGCGGAGGTGCTGGGAACAACATCGTTAACAACATCTTCGGCAGTTGCAGGAAGAACGTGCAGACGGTGGCCATCAACACTGATGAGCGCTCTCTGCAGAAGGTCAACGCGCACAAGAAGCTGCTCATCGGCAAGGATGTGACCGAGGGCCGCGGGGCGGAGGGCTTCCCGGAGGTGGGGGAGTACTGCGCGGAGTGCGCCAAGGACGCCATAAAGGACGCCATAAAGGACCGGGACATAGTGTTCGTCATCGCCGGGATGGGCGGTGGAACGGGCACCGGTACCGCGCCGGTGGTGGCCCAGGCGGCCAAGGACCTGAACACCATAACGTTCGTGATCGCCATCACGCCCTTCTCCTTCGAGACCGAGAGGATGAACAAGGCCCAGATGGGGATCGACAGGATCAAGAAGATCACCAAGACCACGGTGGTAGTGGAGAACGACCGCCTGCTGAACATAGCCGACGAGGTCCCCCTGAACAAGGCCTTCTCGGTCATAGACAACAGCGTGGTGAAGATAATCGACTCCTTTTGCTCCCAGGTCAGCATGTCCTTCATGAGCGCCCTCACCGAGGAGGTCGTGCAGTACATGCGCGGGAACGAGGAGTGCCCGGCGGTGCAGAGCGAGCGCTACATGATGCCCGAGCTGCTGGTGGCCGCCAAGGGCCCGTCCGACATTGGCCTGCGCCCTGCTGGCCAGTTCGGACCCATGATGCAGTAGGATGACAACGGCTTCCTAAACGCTACCGGTGCGGTGGATGTCAGCCGCCGCACCATCCCCCTAACACATTTTCGAACTGCTTCTCAAAGGTCTTATGTGGCCTCCGGCGCTTCTCCGTCCGTGCTTGTGGGATTCGTCATCAACCCCGTGGCCGGGATGGGCGGGAGCGTGGCCCTGAAGGGCACTGACGGGGAGGCCTACGAATTGGCGTTGACCAAAGGGGCGATGCCGATAGCCCGGGGAAGGGCCGTGCGCGCCCTGTCCGCGGTGAACGGGGACCTCAGCTACCTTACCGCCCCGGGGGACATGGGGGCCGAGGTGCTCTCCGACCTCGGACTTGGGTTCGAGGTGGTGACGCAGATCGGGGAGCGCAGCGGCCCGGAGGACACCAGGAGGGCCTGCCGTGAGTTCCTGGAAAGAGGGGCGGAGCTGATCGTCTTCTGCGGGGGCGACGGCACCGCGCGGGACGTTCTAGATGCCGTAGGAGAAAGCGTCCCGGTGATAGGCATCCCCTCCGGTGTCAAGATGCACTCCGCGGTCTTCGCCAACACCCCGGAGGAGGCCGGGAGGATGATCTCCCTGTTCGCCTCCGGGATGAAGGAGACCAAGCTGGCGGAGGTCATGGACGTGGATGAGGATGCCTTCCGCAGGGGAGAGCTAAGGGCCCGGCTCTACGGCTACATGCGCGTGCCTTCCGGGAACGGGATGCAACCGCCCAAGGGATCGGTGTACGCCACCTCGGACGAGGAGCAGAAGGAGGCCATCGCCGAGTACGTGGTCGAGGAGATGCTTCCCGGCACGCTGTACATACTGGGACCTGGCACCACCACCAAGGCCGTCGCCGACCGCATGCAGGAGGGGAAGACCCTGCTGGGGGTGGACGTGTACCTGGACCGCAGGCTGTTGAAGGTGGACGCCGCCGAGGACGACCTCCTGGAACTGCTTAAGGAGCACCGGGCCTGCCTGCTGCTCACCCCCATAGGCCGCCAGGGTTTCGTCCTCGGCCGCGGGAACCAGCAGATTTCCCCACGAGTGGTCGAGGCCGTCGGTCCGGAGAACATCCTGGTGCTGGCCACCCCGGAGAAGCTGCGGGAGACCCCCTGCCTGCGCTACGACACCGGGGACGCCGTCCTGGACCGGGAGATGTCCGGCTTCCAAAGGGTGCTGGTCGGTTACGCCCAATACCGCATGGTGCGCTGCGGCCGACCGGCAAATCATTTTCAACCAGAGGAGCGATAGGCGGCCTATGAGCGTGATACACCTCGACCTCCGCACCTTCTGCCACGCCACCGAGGTGGAGGAGAGCGTCAGGAAGGCCATCTCCTTCGCCTCGGGCTGCCAGGACATCGATGTCGAGAGGTCGGAAGGGTATCACGGAAACCGAATTCTGATCATGTCCTGCACCTTGTCGCGTAAGGCGGACATCCGTTCGTTCTTCCGGCGGCTCTCGCGGGAGGACCTGGCGATGCTGCTGGACAGCCTGGACCAGAGGATGGACGAGGACGGGCAGTTCTTCTTCCGCCTGGACAAGCAGAAGGCCTTCCTCGAGGAGCTGAGCATATTCAACGGGGACGACTGCATCCACGCGCGAGCCAAGGTGGAGAGCTACCCCAAGCGCAGGGAGAAGGCCCTGGAGAACGGCAAGGAGATGCTGCAGCAGCTCCTCGACCGACAGGATAAATAGGGATTTGGCATTCGGAAATCACACGCAGGGGTAGCCAAGCTTGGCCAACGGCGTAGGACTTAGGATCCTATCCTTAGTGGTTCTGGAGTTCAAATCTCCACCCCTGCACCACCGACAACCCTCCAGACCGCGTCTGTAAGCATCGTGCCCTTTCTAAGAATGTTTCGCCCTTCTCAACTATGGTATCGATCAATATAATATCGTGTTAGGTTCATTTTATTAGCTGATCCATCATTAGCAGTGCCTGGGTATGCACATGGGTGAGATAAGGTCCAGGAGGAAAGGATGCCCATTCTGTGGGAACATGCATATCTACGAGGTGGTCTGCGTCCCATATGATGGTGTTAAGGAAGAACAGGTGCCCGAGGCGATCCTGAAGGGAAGGTCGCCCGTGTTCACCCGCATAATCGATTCCGATGGTGCGCTGAGTCATGAGGAGTCCGTCCAGTATTGCCATGAGAACAACATTGAAAGGGGATTTGAAAAGCAATACTTCTTCGAACCCCCGGTGTTCAGAGGCGCCTCGGATATGCCTGCGACATCATGTTCGAGCCGGATCGACCTGTTCTGGAAATGCAAGGAGTGCCTGAGGACCTGGAGCCCCTTAAGCAGGAAGAGGTTCGCGAAATGCCCGAATTGCGGAATGAGCAGCGGGGTCCAGATAATGTACGGATTTCCAAGCCATATGGGTTTCAGGTCCATGGGAAGGGGGGAGGTCAGGAGCGGAGGGTGCTGCATCGATCTAAATAATCCGACCTGGGCCTGCAAGGAGTGCGGGCACGAATGGGGCGGGGCCGATCTTGAACGGAGGCTGTTGGACCTGGAAGAGTAGGAAGGTCGATCGCATTGACCGATCTGTACAGGGGAAACACTATGCGCCCAATATCTGGACGACGCTCACGCTCTCCTGGCCCTGCTCCAGTATCACACCTTCCGGCAGGGGCATGAATATCACGAAGGAATAGCTCTTCCCCGGACCGAGCTCGATGTCCCGGTCCACCGTATAGGTGGCGGAGAGCGTGACCAGCTTGCAGGTGATGGTGGCGGCACCAATGGCCTCCCCGTGGTTGGTGGCGTTGACCGTGAAGTTCAGCCCCCCGTCCACATTGACCGCGCTCCATTCGGCCAATCGGATGTCGGAACCGGGTTCGCCGCCGTCCTCCGCGGGATTGCTTATGGCTATGAGTATCAGCAGGAGCAGCGTGGCGGCCCCGATGGCCATCGTGGCCTTGACGATCTCCCTCTTGAATATCCCCTTTGGCTTGGCCGAACCTTCCATGCGATCCTTCTCCTCTAGGGAATGCATTCCCTAAATAATGTGCGCGGACCGGGAGGCCCCCGCACCCCTCACAGCGACCGGATCATCGAGGCTATCACCGTGGTGTCCAGAGGCGTTCCGCAGTAGGCGCACATGCGCATTCCGGGATTGAAGTCCTTGTCAATGTTGATGGAGCCGCCGCAGTTGGGGCATTTGTACGCCAGCGCAAGGCCACCCTGGCGCACCTGGTCGATGAGCTGGTTCATGTTGACGGAGATGTTCCGTGAGGTGTTCCTCTCGCTCATGGCCATCTTGCGCAGCCTTCCCGCCTCCTCGTACATGGTGAGGTGCTCGTAAGCCCTGGCGGCATCCTCGTACCGCCCGGCGCGGATGGCTATCTCAGCATCACAGTAGATGTTCAGCTTGCGGACCACGCCCGCCACGCATTGGGACATGGATGTGGCAAGACCGTCCACGAACCCTCCTCCGCCCCCCGGGCTCAGAAGGCACTCCCAATTGGAGTACAGCTTCTCGGTGATCTTCAGCGAAGGATTGTAGCGGACCCCGCAAACGAAGCGGTCGTCCTTGATGGACCTGCTCATCTCTATGAACTGTTCCCGTTCAGAACCGGTGATGCGTCCGATCAGCTCCCAATCCTTCTGGGTGGGCTTGGACATGCCAAAGCGGGATTGAACCAGGTCCCGGACCATACGGTCGAACAGGTGGGGCATCTGCCCCCTTATCAGGTCCAGGTTCCTTCGGTACGATTCGCTGCATAGCAGAGCCTGACACGAGGGGCAGAGGTCGTTGCTCAGCAATTGCTTCCGATTACAGCGGGGACAGACGCCCATCTACAACACTGGTAGGCACAGGTAGCACCCATCATAATGGTTTCGAGGATGGTCTGGATTTAGATAATATCGTTGGGGGTCGGAGGGGATGGCCGTGGGCCTACGTTCCTCCCCCGCCTGCCATGGTCCGGTTCAACCTGGAGACCCAGGAGGTTGCACTTGGGCGAAGGGTTGGCCATGGCGATGATGTCTGGAATGGGATACCGCATCGGATGCCCGACCCCATGGTTCGCAAAGCATTATGGTGCTTGAGCCCGCATGATAAGGCATGGCCCTCTCCGAGGTGGGCGACCAGAAGAAGTGCCCGGTATGCGGTCACATGAACCCTGTGGGAGCGGTGAAGTGCCTGGCCTGCGGTTCGCTGATCATGTGAGCCCGACCTGATGGATATTGGTCCCTAGGGCGAAGCACGACCAGACCGGGTCTTGGTGCAGGCCGGAAGGTCCTCAGACCAGAAGACCGGCCTCGACCAGGTCCTTGCGGATCTTGGCCATGGCCGCTTCGACGTCCTCGGCCTTGTGCGCCCCGGTGCACACGCAGCGTCCGGAACCGAACAGCAGGATGACCACCTTGGGCTCGCTGAGCCTATAAACCATACCCGGGAACACCTCCGGCTCGTACTCCACGTTCTCCAGGCCCAGGGATATCACGGCCGCGGTCAGGTCCACCGGCTGGCCCAGGTCCGCGGAGGCCACGATGTTCTGCACCTCGTAGCGGGGGACCCCATCGGCTATCTTCGCCCCGGCCTGCCGCACCTCGTTGGCCACCTTGCGGATGGCCTTGTCCAGGTCCTCCAGGTTCTTGGCCCCGGTGCACACCAGCTTGCCGCTCCGGAAGAGCAGGGTGGCGGTCTTGGGGTCCTTCAGCCGGAAGACCAGCCCGGGGAAGGCGTGGGGCTCGTACTCCGCCCCGTTGAGATTGATCGAAAGCGTGTCGAGGTCCAGCTCCGCGCCGAGACTCGCGGACGCCACTATGTTCTGAACTTGATATTCCGCGATTTTGAGCACCATCACGTGAATGAAGGGGGGTCTATATGCTTTATGGGGTGCTTTCGACGAATTACCGAATGCTTTCTCCGGCGCCGCGCCTTAAAAAGCACGGACGACCGATCATCTGCCCTTCCCGGCACCTAGGGCCGCCTTTATGAGCTGAACCTCGCGCTCCTGGACCTCTTCCGTGGTGAGCTTCCCCCCGCTCTTGAGGACCTTGACCACCTCCGCGGATGGATTGGTGAAGACGTAGAGGGAAACGTTCTTCGAAGTGCCGTCCTTGAAGCGGTACTTGAACTGCATCGGCAGCCTGACGGATTGCATGTGCTCGCTGATGCTCAGCTCCTGATCTATGTCCTGCCCATCAAGAACGTTCAGGCACATCTCCAGGGCGTACTTGCCGAAGGCGATCAGGTTCAGGTCCGCCTTCCCCAGGAGCTTCAGCTCGGCGATGAAGTGCTCCCGGCACCGGCTGGCCGCCTTCCTCCACTCCTTGTTCACGTCCCGGTCGCTCTTGGATGGCACGCACTTAAGGGCATGCGTCCAGTATACCGCCGAGGATGACGGGTCGAAGGGCCCGAAGACCTCCAGCACCTTGCTGAGGGGGTTGGCCCTCCTGACCTCGTCCGCAGTACCCTGCCCCCGGCACAGCGGATGAAGCATGTCCTCAGGTAGCGTGAGCGGTGAAGCGCGGAGCCAGTGGCCGGGCTCCTGGGAGACGATGACGAACCTCACCCTGGACGGATCGCCGACCCGTTCGAACAGCAAGGGCATCTTGTCCGGGTCCCGGGGGCATCCCGGGCATCGCCCCCGAACCGCCTTCGAGACCTCGGCCCATCCCTCCTGATAAGCGTCCATGCACCCCCATGGGGAAGGGCGCATTAAACGCTTGCACCTGGGAGCGATAATTCCATATCCCGCGGCGGCCCTAATGGGCATCGATAATGATGGAACGCCACATTGCCCGGAAGAAGGTCAAGGACATAATGACCAAGGATGTCATCACCGTCACGCCCAAGACCGACCTCAAGACCCTGAAGGAGCTGTTCGAGAATCATGATTTCAACAGCTTTCCGGTGGTGGACAAGGGAAAGGTGGTGGGCGTGGTCAGCAAGCTTGACCTGCTCAAAGCGTTCAGCGCAGGGATCAACGTCAGCCTGGGCCGCTTCTTGAAGCTGTACAGCAACGACATCTCGGACATCATGCATACCGCCACCATCTTCGTCTCCCCCGAGGACGATGTGGCCAAGGCCGCGGACTACATGGTAGAGTTCAAGCTGCGCAGCATGCCAGTGATGGAGGGCGGCCAGCTCCGGGGAATGGTCTCCCGCAAGGACATCATTGGCTGTCTGATGATCGAGTGACCCTGGACCCCTTCCAGCGGCGGTACAGGTAGTAGATCGCCAGTACCGCGCCCAGGGTCCCCAGTATCCAGTACTCCAGACCGTCCGTGCTCTCCCAGAACTGGATCCAGTTCTCGCCCAGGGTGTAGCCGGCGGTCACCAGCACCGAGTTCCAGATCAGCGCGCCGATGAAGGTGAAGGTTATGAAGCGCTTCCTGTCCATCTTGGACAGGCCGGCCGGGAAGGATATCACCGACCTTATGCCGGGCAGGGAATGCCCGATCAGTATGCCCCAGACCCCCCAGCGCTTGAACCAGTTCTCCGCATACTCCATCTTCTTCTGGTCCAGTCCGAAGAACATCCCGTAGCGGTCGATGAGCGGCCGCCCCAGGTGACTGGCCAGGAGATAGGCGATGAAGGAGCCGGCCACCGCGCCTATGCTGCCGATCAGGATCACCAGGAAGAAGTTGAGCTCCCCGGTGAAGGCCACGTAACCGGCGAAGGGCATGATCAGCTCGCTGGGTATGGGGGTGAAGACCCCCTCCACGAGCATGGCCAGGAAGATGCCCACATACCCCGTGGCGTTGATCAGGTCGATGATGAACCGGTTGATGGTGTCGATTATCATTGGAGGAGACGCGTCCTTTGGCTGGAATTGGTTAATGCAACCCTCATTTATAAAAAGGGGGTTCCAAGCTAAAGGCCCTTGAACCGGGGTGGGAGACCAATGTATATAAGGCCCGGCAGCCGCCTATTGAACATGAGCGTGAGCGAATTGAGGACGTTCCTCGGACACTCCTCTGTGGTCAAGGTGTTGGAGAAGACCGTGGGCCTGAGCGGACCGGTCGCGGATGAGATCGCCCTACGGGTGCTGAACTACTTCGGCTACCTGGACGAGATCATCGACAACGCCCTGGACCACGACGACCGCCGCCTCTTCTACTTCCTGCAGGACATGAAGATACTCAGCACCCGCTGGGAGGAGACCCAGCTGATCAACGGCCGCAACTGGAGGATATTCTACTGGTCCTTCAACTGGGATAACATACACAAGCTGCTGGAGGAGAACCGGGACCCGGGAACGGACGATGACCTGTACTCCGCCCTCCCCGACTCCGTGTGGAGCCGGGGTGGCGAAGGGATCACCTGAAGTTACTTACTTATCGGACCATCTTGATTTACGGCCATGAAGTTCTGCTACTGCCCGGACTGCAAGGAGCTGAGACCCACCTCCTGGTACCGTCGCAAGACCTGCCTTCTCTGCGGCCGGGACTGCAGGAAAATTTCCATCCCCATATCCATCTACGGCTATGCCATGTACGCACTGAGCGCGGTGGGGGCAGCGTTCCTGGCCCTGGAACTGCTGGAGGAGGACCTGGGATTGGGGACCTGGCGCCTTTACATCCTCTTTGGAAGCCTGATCGCGGCCATGGTACTGGCGGCGGTGGAGACCGAGAGGGCCAGCGAGCAGGCCGCGCAGAGGGTGGGCAAGGTCCGCTAGGGCTGCAGGTGCAGGGTGCAGCTCAGACCCGGGCCGAGGTCCCAGGTGTCGGCAAGAACGTTCCCGGAGAGCGGCGGGACCGTGCCGAATTGATATGACCGTCCGTTCACCACCAATGTCCACCATGCCGCCCCGCGGCTGTCCAGTTCCTCCAGGGTCCCTTGGCAGGCCTGTTCCAGCACGGCCTTTTCAGCATCGTCCACCCTTCCGTCCTGGGCCACCAGGACCAGGAAGCAGGACATGGATACCTGGGAAAGGGCGCTGCCTTCATCGGAGACCTCGCTCCCCAGCATCACCTGGTGGAACTGGGATAGGGGAACGTTCCCTTCATCCTGCCCAGGGGCCTGCTGAGGGAACACCAGCAGGGCGCTGACCAGGGTCAGGGCCGCCAGGAACAGCAGGGCGTCCACCAGCACGGCCATGCCCCGGCGGTCCCGGGAGATCACCACAGCCATGCCTCCGCCATTCCGGCCACGGACCTTCCTTCGATCAGCAGCAATGCTGGCGTTCCCAGCGCCAGGACCTCCCTGCCTTCGGGGACCTCCGGACCCAGTTCCAGGAACGGAGAGCGGGAGCCCATCGCCCGGTAGCTAAGGCGAACGCCGGTGAAGTCCCCGATGTCCGACAGTTCCGAGAAGTTCTCCTTGAGCCTGGAGATATCCATGGGACAGCCATCGGGCCAGAGCCCTGCCCGGACCAGGGCCTGGACGGCATCTTGCTTGCTTGGTTCCTCCGCGCGGAAATCCGAAACGCTGATGGTGACCATGAACACCGAGGCCGCGGTTATGATGGCCATGACCGCCAATATGGCCTCCAGGAAGCCGCCGATCCCTCGCCTGTCGCGCCTGTGTCCCCTGCCCATGAGGATGGGAGCGGCGATAGGGGTGATGCTGCCTTCCCCTAACTGTACGCTACCTCAGAAGACCCCTTTGCGATAGTGCCCCAGGCTGCTCCGCCCGCACTTCCTTCGGAGTTCCTCCAGGGAGTCCAGGTTCACATTGCGGAAGCTCCGGGCCACGAAGGCGGCCAGGTCAGGGTGCCTGCGTCGCACATCGATGCCCAGGGAATCCACGCCCATGGCTTTCAGCTCCGGGACCTTGTCCAGCAGCAACAGGTCAGAGCTGTGCAGTATGTGCACGAAACCGTTGGAATCGCGGTGCACGGGGTAACGCACGCCGCGTTCGTCGACCAGGGTGCCCTCGGGGAGCGTGGGGTCCCGGCTGAGCATCAGCTCCAGGCGGCCGAAGGCCAGCACCTCCGCCCGTTCCTCGCTCCTGGATAGGACGTCCAGCATCTCCTGCTGGTTGAGCTCCGGGGACAGCGTCCATTGGTGCACACGGGGGACCGTGTAGCTGTTGAAGACGTTCATATGGTAGGACCCGTACACCCTGCGGTCCCTATGCAGTTGGTATTGGTCCGCGGTGTGGACCATCACCGCCTCGGCGCCGTCCTCTTCCTCGGGAAGGGACAGCCGGGGCAGCATCCTCACGTACTCGATCCCAGCGTCGCGGCAGGCCTTCTCGGCATCCTCCGCCTGCTTGGTGCCATCGTAATAGATGCGGTCGGCGAAGGGGAGCACCGAGCTCAGCACGGTCAGGCTGGACACGTAGAATGACAGCTGGATTTTCCTTTCCCCGCGGCGCAGGCGCCTCGCCGGCAGCTCCTGGGGCCTCCGGAGGGCGGCGGCCTCCTGCAGCGATATCCGGGAGATGAGCTGCTCGACCGAGGGGAACTCCCGGTCCTTGGTCTTGTACACCGAATACGCGCCATCGGCCAGGGGGAAAGGGGGAGCGGCCAGCACCTCATCGGCTTTCAGGTCCGAGGGGCGGAGGTCGAATCCTCCCACCTTCTCCCTTCCCCGGTAGATGCTTATCCCGTCCCCTGCTTCCAGCGCGCCCCTGGACATCTTCAGGGTCCCGGCGAGCATGGATGCCGGTCCCAGCGGCCTCCCCCGGGATTCCGGATGATCGGTCTGCATGACCTCCCGGTCGGTCAGGTATCCCCCGGAGAAGCCGCGGTTGAACACCACCTCCAGGATCTCCCTCTCCCGTTCGGTGATCAGCGGATGCGCGCCCTCCTTGGCCCGGCGAATGGCCTGCGAGTAGATCTTGGAGGCGTAGTAGACATACTGCGGCGAGCGCATGCGCCCTTCGATCTTCAGGGACACCACCCCGGACCTCAGCAAGCCAGGAATGGAATCGACCCCGAAGGTGTCCGCGGTGCTCAGCAGGTAGCCCTCCCGGTCCCCCATCCTGTAAGGCTTGCGGCAGGGCTGGGCGCACATGCCCCGGTTCCCCGAGCGTCCCCCGAGGAAGCTGGAGAACAGGCATTGGCCGGAGAAGCAGTAGCACAGCGCCCCGTGTATGAACACCTCCACGTCCACTGGCGAATCCTCGGCTATGACCTGGACCTGTTCCAGGCCCAGCTCTCTGGCCAGTATCACCCGGTCGATGCCCTGCTCCCTGGCCCACCTCGTCCCGGCCAGACTGTGTATGGCCATCTGGGTGGAGGCGTGCACCGGGATGGAGAAGCGCTCCTTGATCAGGGTCAGGAGGCCCCGGTCCTGCACTATCACCGCATCCGCCCCTATGGTGTCGAGCATCTCCACGAAGGAGAGCGCGTCGGCCATCTCCGCCTCCTTGATGAGGGTGTTGACCGTGACGTAGGTCCTCATGCCATGGTCATGGGTGAGCCTGACCGCCCCGGCCAGCTGCCGATCGTCAAAGTTGTTGGCGAAGTGCCTGGCCCCGAACCCCTTGCCGCCGAGGTATACCGCGTCCGCTCCCCCGGCCACCGCGGCCTTCAAGGCCTCCGGTGACCCCGCGGGGGCTAATAGCTCCATGCCCAGTTAATCGCATGTCCCCCTATTAATTGGCGATGTAGGCTACGGTTAGCTGTCATCTAAAATACCTCGCCGCCCGCTGGAGGTGAAGGGACGTAAGATGGCGAAGCTAGTTCTCTTTCCAGGCAGGGAGGGTACAAGACGAACGGTCACGGTCGCCAAGACCTCCTGCCCATACGCGATGCGGGGACGCACGGCCCATTTCGACTGCCGGGAGTGCCCCAGCCTGGGGGACGCCCCGGACCTGCGGTGCCTTGAGGGCCTGCGCTCGGCCCTGAACGCCCATCCCGAACTGGAGGACGCCGTCCTGCAGGGGGAGCAGGACGTGTGGCTGAGGGAGAAGGGCCTGGAGGCCCTCAGGAGCATCATGGCCGCGGAGACGGCCTGGGAGGAGTTCAGGGATGTCATCTCCTCGCTCCCGTGCCCCAACCGCATCCCGGCGGAGAGGATCTCCAGGTACTTTACCCGGGTGAGGGGCGGGAGCACCGACCTGTTCTGCCGAGGGGAGGGGGACGCCTGCCACGCATGCCTGGAGCGGCAGAGGAGGGCCCTGCAGGACCTGCGGTCCGACCGCAACCGGGCCCGCCGCACCCTGGCCGTGGACCGTTTCCGCATCACCGAGGTCAAGGGAGGCGATGACTGATGGCCCAGGGCAGGCTTCCCGGGATGGCGGAGTCCCTGCCGGCCCTGCAGCGGGACCGGCTGGTCAAACCCTCCTTCTCCGGTTACTGGATCGAGAGGGACGCTCCCAGCGGCTGGTCGGTGGTGGACCGGGGGTCGGTGCTGGGCGGAAGGATGGAATTGGCCGCCGACCCCACCGGGCTCCGGCACCGTTACCTCATCATCCCCTGGGAGCATTCCGCGGGATATGAGGTGCAGAAGAGGTTGGCCCAGGCCATCGCCAAGGTCCGCGCCGAGCCCCCCTCGAGGTCCCTGGATGATGATGAGGGGCTCAAGGCCCACGTGCGGTCCGTGGCCAGGGGCTTCGCTCCCCCGGACGTCCCGGAGGAGTTCCAGGACGCGGTGCTGCGCAACACCCTGGGACTGGGGGCCATGGACGTAATGCTCAGGGACCCCCGGGTGGAGGACGTGTACGTGGACGCGCCTAGCCAGAGGAACCGGGTCTACCTGACCCTGAACCATTCCGGTCCCGGCCATGTCTTCGGCCGCTGCGAGACCAACCTGATCGTCTCCGAGGGGGAGATGAACGGGCTGGTCGGGCGCCTGAAGTACCGCTCCGGACGCCCCTTCTCGCGCTCAAATCCCGTGCTGGAAACGGACATCGGGGACAGCCAGGTGCGGGCCACGGCCATGTGCCCGCCGCTGAGCCCGGACGGACTGGCCTTGGCCCTGAGAAAGAGATCGGATAACCCCTGGACCTTGCTGCGCCTGGCCAGCCACGGGGCCCTGGACGAGGTGGCCGCCGGGCTGCTCTCCTTCCTCATGGACGGGCGGGCGTCGGTGCTGGTGTGCGGGGCGCGCGGTTCCGGCAAGTCCTCGCTGCTATCCTCCCTCCTGTTCGAGTTCCCCCTGAACCAGAGGATCCTGGTCATCGAGGATACCCGCGAGGTGCCGGTGCGCGCCCTGCAGTCCCTGGGCTTCAAGGCCCAATCCATGATGGTGGAGGCCCAAGGGGCGGACAGGACCGCGGCCACCGAGGAGGCGCTCAGGGTGTCCCTGAGGCTGGGTGAATCGGCCATTGTCATGGGGGAGGTGCGCGGGAGGGAGGCTATGACCCTCTACGAGAGCATGAGGACCGGCAAGGCCGGGTCCTCGGTGCTGGGCACCATACATGGCAACGGGGCCCGGGAGGTCTACGAGCGGGTGGTGAACGAGCTGGGGATCCCCGCGGCCTCCTTCGCCTCCACCGACGTGATCGTGACCATGGGCCTGCTGCGCCCCGGTGGAGGACTGGGGCAGGTGAGGAGGATCACCGAGGTGGCCGAGGTGGTGCGCACCCCGGACGGATTGGAGTTCCAGCCCATGCTCAGGTACGATGACGGATACCGCCTGAACGAGGGACACATGCCCTTGATCGGCCGCATCTCCGCGGGATGGGGGATGAGCTACGATGAAGGGATGGACAACCTCAGGAGGCGCATTGAGCTGCGCCGCATGCTGCTCAAGCTAGGGGAGCAGGACCCTTCCTACCTTTCCCCGGCCATGGTGCTGGCGGCGAACGAATACCTCTGGCGGAACGCCGGGAACGACCAGGACCTGAACGCCGGGTTCGCCGCCTTCCTGAGGGAGAGGTGATATCGTGGAAGTTCCTTTCCGCCTGCCCCTGCTGGTGCAGGAGGTCCCCCCATGCCTGCGCCGCAGCTTCACCATCAAGAACGCCGCCGGGCTTCAGGAGGCCATGACCAGGAGGGGGACCAGCCTCCAGCGTTACGAACTGCTGGCCTTCAACGGCCTGGTCTGGGCCTCGTTATTCCTGGTGCCCCTGGCCCTGTTGCTGGCCTCGCTCCCCTTTCCCTACTCCATACTGTCGGCAGCCGCCTTGGCCCTGCTTTTCGCCATCCCGGCCTGGGTGCTCTCCATGCCCTCCCGCATCTACGACATGGAGCAGAGGTCCTTCCTGCTGGACTCGCCCTCGGTGGTGGGGGCCATGACCATGAGCATGAACCGGTCCCCCTCCCTGGAGCGGGCTCTGGAGGCCGGATGCCGGTCAGGGTCCGGGCCCCTGCACTCCTCGCTCTCAAGGGTCTCCTGGAGGTCGATGACCGGGGAGGCGGGGGACCTCAGGGAGAGCGTTTCAGCGTGGAGCTCGTGCCTGGACCGCAGGAACGAGGGGCTGCGCCGTTCCCTGCATCTGATCCTGGCCGCGGAGGAGGACCCGCAGAGCGATGGGAGGTACCGATTGCTGGACAGGGCCAACTCCCTGGTGATGGAGGGCTTGAAGGAGGCCTTCGAACGCTACGTCGGTTCCCTGTCCTTCCCGGTGATGCTGGTGTTCGCCTTCGGGGTGCTCGCGCCGGTGATGCTCTTCTCCCTGATCCCGATGATGGGGATGCAGGGAGGGGAGATGGACCTGACCACCCTGGCCTTGCTGCTTCTGGTGGTCGTTCCATCGATGACCTTGGCCTACACCCGCAGCATGGCCTCCAGGAGCCCCCTCGGGGCCCGGAACGACCATGCGCCCAGGGAGGGATGGCGGCACCTGCTGCTGCTCTCGGCCGTCCCTGCGTTCGCGGCGGCCTACCTGGTCACCTCCTCCGCCCTATGGTCCACGCTGACGGCATTGGCCCTGGCGCTCATCGCCCTGTTCGAGAGCGGAGGGGGGAGGGGCAATGAGGAAGAGGATGCCGCTTCCTTCGTGGACGGGCTTTACCGCATGGGGAACGCCATGCTCGGCGGCAAGGACCTGGAGGCCGCGTTCCAGGAGGCCGCCCGGGCGGAGGAGGGGCGTTTCCGCACCTGGGCCTCCAGGATGATGCACCTGACCCGCACCGGAAGATCGCAGCTGGCCGAGGCGGTCAGGGAGGACCCGGAACTTTCAGGATTGGGCGAGGTACTGCGCCAGAGCTACCTGACGGTCATGGAATGCGCCAGGGACGATCATGTGGGGGCGGGCAGGGTCGCGGTGAACCTGGCCCAGTGCCAGAGCGACATGTTCCGCACCAGGCGAAAGATGAGGGAGTCCCTGCGTTCGGTGGTGGACATGATGAGCAGCACCAGCCTGGTGTTCGCCCCGGTGGTCATCGGGCTCACCAGCGGGATAATGGGAATGCTGGGAGGGGACCGGGAATGGCTGATGGCCCTGGCCTCGGTGTACGTGGTGGAGCTGGCCTTCCTGGTCAACTACTTCACAAGCAGCCTGGACGGATGGAAGAGGGGGAATGGGAAATTGACAAGCTACGGGGCCCGGGGAGCGTTGGCCCTGGCGGTGTTCCTCACAGCTTCACTATGCGGTCAGTCTCTTCTATTCCGCCTGTTCTGATCAGCAGCAGCTCGTGGTCGCTGAGCTCGTGAAGTTCCAGGGAGAGCCTCTCCCCGGCCTCGTAGCTGGCGACCATGTCGATCCTTCTCTGGACGGGATCCAGGGGGGACAGCTCCAGGGATTTGACCCCGTCATAGAAGCGGGCCACCGGCCTCCCTCCCTCCTTGACCCCCAGGTTACCCTTGCCCCAGGTGCATCCCGAGGAGAACTGCACGCCGTCTATAAGGCACGAAACCGGCGGTTCGGTGCCGGTGAACACCGTTCCGTAGAACTTGCCCTTGAAATGCTTGCGGGCCACCAGCCCCATGCGGTATCCTAAAAGAACGTACGGGCCAAGGTGTCCGTGGAATTCCGCCAATCGTCTCAGGTCCTCAGGCATGCCGGCCATGATGGATACTTAATCCTTCAACATATAAAAATCATGTTTCACCGGTGAACAGATTAATACCCGGGAGACGGTAGCGGGAACGATATGGAGCTTCGGGCGCCCCGGCGCTACATGCTGTTCATCGCCTCGGTCCTGGCGGCCTTCTCCCTGGCGGTGATCGTCTCGCCGCTGACCCTTCCCGCCGGTTCGGTCCCGGACCTGGACGGCAGCATCGGCGTCGTGGACAACTGGGATAGGCTGCGGGAGGTCCCCTGGCCCCAGAAGGCCGTGTACCTCATCGGGGACGTCAACTGCCACCAGCAGGCCGAGCGCTCCTTTCAGGTGAACGGCAATCAGATGCCCTTCTGCGCCAGGGACCTGGGCATCATGATGGGGGCCGCTGCGGGAACGATGCTGTTCATGCTCCGGGGAAGGAGAGCGCACTGGGAACTGCTCCTGCTCATGCTGGTGCCCATGGCCTTGGACGGGGGGCTGCAGGCATTGACCTCCTACGAGTCGGACAACGCCATCAGGCTGGCCACAGGAGCGCTGGCCGGCCTGGCCGTGGGATGGGGGGCGGGCGCGATGGTCCTGAACTTCTTCGAACGGAGGGACGATGGAAAATCATTCCCGGAGGGGGATGGCCAGGCATGACCCCGCCCACCGCTGGAGGCTGGGAAAACACTTATATAGAATCGTGATGATTGTGCCACCAGTCATTCCATATCATTCGTTTTTACACGGTTTTGGAGGACATGATTCATATGGACAACATGAAGACTGGTACTACCACCATAGGGATAGTCAACGCTGACGGAGTGGTCCTGGCGTCCGAGCACCGGGCCACCATGGGCAACTTCATCGCCCACAAGGAGACCCAGAAGGTTTTCAAGATCGACGACAACCTGGGCCTCACCACCGCCGGCCTGGTCGGCGACGCGCAGGTCATGGCCCGCTACCTCCGGGCGGAGGTGGAGCTGTACAAGCTCAAGAGGACCGCGCCCATGACCGTGAAGTCGGCCGCGACCCTGACCTCCAACATCCTGAGGAGGGGTGGAGGCGCCTACGGTTACTACTACGTGGGCCTGATCGTCGGGGGATACGACCGCGAGGGCGGGCACGTGTTCTCCCTGGACGCGGCCGGCGGCTCCATACCCGACCGCTACATCAGCGTCGGTTCCGGCTCCCCCTACGCCTATGGGGTCCTGGAGGACCACTACCAGGACGGAATCGGCCTGGACGACTCCATCAACCTGGCTATCCGCGCCCTGAACGCGGCCATGAAGAGGGACTCGGCGAGCGGCGATGGCATGGACATCGTGACCATCACCAAGGATGGCTACGTGGAGGTCTCCCAGGAGGAGATCCTCAAACGGGCCTCCCGCATGGGGATAACCGTCCCCAGGCCGTAAACCCCTTCCCAACCAACTTCCCTGTTATAATTTCCCTAAAGTGAACGTCATGAGCGCAGAAAAGATTCTCGAAGAGGCCCGAGAACAGGTCCGCAAGATAGTGCCATCGCACATCGATATCACGGCCATTGATTTTGAGGGGCCCATTGTGGTGATCTACACCAAGGACATGGAGGCCTTCGCCTCCGGGAACGACATGATACGCCAGCTGGCGCAGGGCTTGAGACGCCGCGTAGCCATACGCCCTGACCCATCCACGCTGGCCAACTCCGAGGAGGTGGAGAAGAAGCTCCGGGACATCATACCCGAGGAGGCGCAGATAACCAACATCTCCTTCGAGGACGACACCGGCGAGGTGACCATCGAGGCGGTGGCCCCTGGCCTGGTGATCGGAAAGCAGGGGGCGGTGCTCAACGAGATCAAGAAGGAGATCGGCTGGGCCCCCAAGGTCATCCGGGCTCCCCCCATCCCCTCCAAGACCGTCTACGAGACCAGGGCCTACCTGCGCCTGGTCCAGGCCGAGAGGAAGGAGTTCCTGCGCAAGGTCGGAAAGAGGCTGGCGCAGGGCAAGCCCGAGGGCGAGAGCTGGGTCCGCATGACCTCCCTGGGAGGCTTCCGCGAGGTCGGCCGTTCCGCCACCCTGCTGCACACCCGGGACAGCAAGATCCTCATCGACTGCGGCATGTGGCCCTCCAAGACCAGCCCGCAGCCCACGCCGTACTTCTCCGCACCGGAGTTCCTGCCCTTCGATTCCCTGGACGCGGTGGTCATCACCCACGCCCACCTGGACCACTGCGGACTGCTCCCGGTGCTCTTCAAGTACGGCTACGACGGGCCGGTGTACTGCACCCCGCCCACCAGGGACCTCATGTCCCTGAGCCTGCTGGACGCCATCAAGGTGTCCTTCGGCGAGGCCAACAAGAACGAGTACGAGGCCAAGCACGTCAAGGAGGTGGTCAAGCACTGCATCACCGTGAAGTACGGGGAGACCACCGACATCGCCCCGGACATCCGGCTGACCATGCAGAACGCCGGCCACATTCTGGGTTCCGCGGTCTGCCACTTCCACGTCGGCGACGGACAGCGCAACGTGGCCTTCACCGGGGACATGAAGTACGAGAGGAGCTGGCTCTTCAACGCCACCACCAACAAGTTCCCCCGGCTGGAGACCCTGGTGATCGAGTCCACGTACGGAGGCTCCAGCGACATACAGCCCAGCAGGATCGACGCCGCCACCCAGCTGCGCGGGGTCATCGAGAGGGCCATAATGCAGCGCAAGGGCAAGATCATCGTCCCGGTGTTCGCGGTCGGCCGTTCGCAGGAGGTCATGCTGGTGATCGAGGAGCTGGCCCGCACCGGCAAGGTGGACAAGGTGCCGGTGTACCTGGACGGCAGCATCTGGAGGCCGCAGCCGACGCCTGCGTACCCGGAGTACCTGAACAGCCAGCTCCGCACCCGAATATTCCAGATGGGGCAGAACCCCTTCCTCAGCGACATGTTCAAGCGGGTGGACTCGCAGGAGATGAGGGAGAAGATCCTGCACGACGTGGAGCCGTGCATCGTCCTGGCCACCAGCGGAATGATGAACGGCGGCCCGGTCATGGAATACGTCAAGGCCTGGGCCAGCGATCCCACGGCCACCCTGGTGTTCGTGGGTTACCAGGCCGACGGCACCATCGGGCGGAAGATCCAGAGGGGGGTGAAGGAGCTCACCCTCTCGGACAAGGGCAAGTCCATAACCGTGGACTTCCGCATGAACGTGGAGGTGGTGGACGGCTTCTCCGGTCACTCCGACCGCCGGCAGCTCATCAACTACATCGCCTCCCTGGACCCCAAGCCGGAGCGCATCGTCATCGGCCACGGGGAGGAGCACAAGTGCCTGGAGCTGGCCTCCGCCCTGTACCGCAAGTTCAACGTGGAGACCCGGGCCCCCATGAACCTGGAGACCATACGCTTCAAGTGAGGCACGAAAACCACTTCGCTTTAAAATTTTTATTTAAGAAAATTGAGGATGGGGGTTGGACCCCCTGTTTGCTCGAAGCCGTAGATCTTGGACATCTTCCTCTCCAGGTACCTGAGGAACGGGGTCACCGTGATCTCCTTCGGTCACCACCCTTATCAGGTCGGCGGGGTCGTGAGGTCGCCCTTGGAGTGCACGTTGCTGCGCAGCCACTGCAGCACCGGGGTGAAGTCCATTGCGCCCTTGCCGCTGCGGCAGGTCCTTCTGCATCTTGTCCAGGAACATACCGGAGTAGATGTTGCCTAAGGCGTACGAAGGGAAGTAGCCGAAGCTGCCCCCGGACCAGTGCGTGTCCTGCAGCACCCTCGCCATCATGCTCCACTTTCACGCCCAGGTAGTCCGAGTACTTCTGGTTCCACACCTGCAGCAGCTCGTCGACGGTGACCTTGTGCGAGAAGATCATCTTCTCGATCTCGAAGAAAAGCGGATGATGACGTGCAGCGCGTACGTCACCTCGTCCGCCTCGATGCGTATCTTTGACGGAACGACGGCGTTCGCGGCGGCGATGATGTCCTTGTTCTTGAGCCCCTTGAAGGACCTGGGCGAGTACTTGCGGAACTTCGGCAGCGCGTAGTTCAGGAACTCCGGTGAACGGCCCACGATGTTCTCCACGAAGCGCGATTGCGATTCGTGAATGCCATACGAGCAAGGGGTGCCTACGGGCTGGTACATCCATTCCCTCGGTATCCCCTGGTCGTACAGCGCATGGCCGCCCTCGTGCATCACGCTGAAGACGTTAGAGAAGAAGCGGTCCTCGTAGTAGTGGGTGGTGATGCGCACATCATCGAAGGTCCCAGTGGTGAAGGGATGCTCCGTCTCGTCCAATCGTCCGGCGGCCTTGTCGCTTGTCGTGTCGAACTTGATGAAGTTCATCACGTCCAGGGATATCTTCTTCTGCACCTCCACCGGCACCTTGCGGGACATCGGGGACATGTCTGGCTTAAAGCCGCACGAATCCACCTTCCCGATGAGCTTGATCAGCCCCTGGCGCAGTTCCGCGAACACCTCGTCGATGCGCTCGGCGGTCATGTTGGGCTCGAACTGGTCCAGGAGGGCGTCGTAAGGGGTTTTGGTACCCTTGACCTTCATGAGGATCTCCGCGGCCTGCTCGCGAAGGTCTATCATCTTGGCCAGGTCGTCACGGAACATCTTGAAGTCCCGGGCCGCCTTGGCCTTCTTCCACACCATGTTGCACTTGGACTGGTGCATGGCGGTCTCCGTCACCAGCTGGTCGGGTATCTTGGAGTTCTCGTCGTAGCTCTTGCGCAGGAGATGCAGGTTCCTCCTCTGAAGCTGGTCAAAGGCGTTCACGTCGCCCTCGCATCTCTTCAAAAGGACATCGATCTCCGGGTCGGTCAGCTTCTTGTGGATGATGAGCTCCAAGGCCGAGAGCTGCTCGCCGCGCATGGCCTGGGCGGCCGGGGGCATCTTGGTCTCCATGTCCCAATAGAGTATGCTGTTTGCGGAACCTAGCACGAACATCTCCTTGGAGCGGGCCATCAGGGAGGAATAGGATTCCTTCGCTTCGTCGGTCATTGGTATCGAGATGCGGTATGGCAGGAGACGATTATACCTTTATCGTCATCAATAGACAATAGGCCTCATTCCATAAATCATGATGATCAGAGGTTGTTCGACCGACCGAGATAATCCACCATACTGAACGAATGAATTTGTGTTTTTATTGATCAATTAATAACGCTCTCTATGATAAATAATCGAACACAGCACATTTTCAGGAATTTTGTGGTTTTTGAATTTAATATATTAAATTTATGGAACGATGCTTCGTGTTTTTATAATTAATATTTATAGTTTATTACTAACAATATTGATTTTTTCTTTTTATTATTTATACTTATCGTGGCTAATATGAAGTTGATAAGGTATAATTATGTATATATTAATATATTATAACCTTATGTTTTATTAAATCACACATTATTATTGAATTAGTCATATTACTTCAAAAACAATTAGTTATTAGATAAAATCACTAATTATATTCAATTAAGCA
>JAXGRO010000010.1:0-49808 GCA_040765825.1 Methanomassiliicoccales archaeon | reverse complement strand
CGGGCCCAGGGTCGAGCGGACCGCGTCCGCGACCGCACGGGCGGCGGCGATGTTGTTGAACTGTGCTTCCTTGTTCCTAGATCTGTCAGTACCTTCGCGAAGAACTATGATAGGCTGATTACCTTGTCCCATTCCGTAAGCCATAATGAGCCTCCTTACGGTCGGTATTTTATCGCTTCTATATAACAATATCGGAGTCAGCTCTCCCAAAAACAGTATGCTGACACATTCCAGAATGCCTACGCCATATAAAATGATAGCCCCGGCCTAGAACTTTTTTCTATACAACGGGGATATCCCTAGCATGGAGGACCTGGAAGCGTTCCTGGTGGACGATGGATACTGCCAGGCCTGCCTGGACCTTCAGGGCGGCCGGGTCCAGAAGGTGTACCGGTTCCCCAACAGCTACGGGGCCTCCCTGATATCCTCGCCCCGGTTGGGGAGCACACCCACCTGGACCATCATGGCGCTGCGGTTCCTTGACGACGGGTACGAGCCGACGGACGTCCCGGGAGTGGTCAACGGCTCGACCTCGGATTGGACCGCCTCGCAGGAGAAGCTCAGGGCCATATGGCGGTTGCCGCACTTTTGAACCGCCCTGGAAAACGGTCATATATGCCATCCTCGGTAGAACGGCTAGATGTCGGCCTTCGAGCCGTTGCCCCTGGAGGCCCAGGCCTTCACCCCCTCACGGAAGGACAGCTCCAGCCTGTGCCATATCTGCAAGGGCTCCAAGAACCTGTGCGGCAAGGACCGCTGCCCGCTGATGGTAAAATTCTACTCGTACTCGCGTACCAAGAGGCTCATCGACGCCCAGGACCTGCACGGCAGCTCCCCTCCGGGGGTCTTCGTCGGCCGTTACGGATACCCGAAGGTGGACATCGGGCCCCTGGTCCCCCCGGACCTGGGGGACACTTTGATCATGGACACCCCGGAGCAGTGGATGGGCAAGAGCATGGATGAGATCGTGGACTTCCGCTTCCGCCTGGTAAGGGGAAAGCATCTGGTGGACGTGAAGAACTTCCAGAATGCCGGGAGGATAGTGGACTACACCAGGGAGCTGGCCCTTTCCGTCAACTCAGTGGACGTGGAGGCATCCTTCTCCAAGAAGCCCTCGGGGCGCATCGTGCTGGACGACAACATCCAACCCTTCGGACCCTCGGCAAAGCTGGAGAAGCTGAGCATCACCAACCCCAAGTACGACCACAAGGTGGAGAAGGCCTACTACGACACGGACCTCAAGGCCGCGGAGGCGGTGAAGGGGCTTTACAAGAACGAGGTGCTGATCTCCCGAATACAGAAGGCCTTCAGCGTGGGGGCCTTCGGCGTGGAGCAGAACCGCAGGCTGGTACCGACCCGGTGGAGCATCACCGCCATAGACGACATACTGGGCAAGGACCTGCTCAAGACCACCAAGACCTTCCCGTTCATAAATGAGTTCAGGGTGTACGACTGGGAGCAGCTGGACAACCGTTGGAGCGTCCTGCTCACCCCTACCTCCTGGAGGTACGAGCTGATCGAGGCCTGGTACCCCAACACCGTCTGGAACCCCATGGGCCTGCAGGTGGAGATCATCTCCTCGCACGAGTTCTACGACGGCAGGAAGGATTACGCGGAGATCGGGGGCTGCTACTACGCTGCCAGATTGGCGGTCAACGAGCTGCTGCAGAGGGAGAGGAGGCAGTCCGGGGCGGTGATATTCCGCGAGGCCCATCCGGGATATCTGCTGCCGGTGGGCGTCTGGAACGTGAGAGAGAACGTGCGCATGGCCCTGACCCAGAGGCCCCGCAGGTTCAGCACCCTGGACCAGGCCCTGGTCCATATCCAGACCCGCATGGATATCCCCATGTCCACCTGGACCGCCCACAGCGCGGTGCTCAAGGACCTCAAGCATCAGAGGAGGATCGACGACTATGTCGAACCTTGACCTTTTCCTGATGATGGACCAGCGCCCGGCGCCCAGGGCCCCCCGTGTGGGGGAGGTGCGCACCCGGACGGCCCTCCCGCCCTCCAGGCTCCCGGGGCTGGATTACGCCCTGAACCCCTACGTGGGCTGCCATCACGACTGCCTGTACTGCTACGCGCCCTACGTGACCAGGAGGCCCAGGGCGGAATGGACCAAGGTACAGGCCAGGACCGACCTGCCCATGGTCTTGGCCAGGGAGATACGCGGGAAGAAGGGCACCATCGGCCTGGGCACGGTGACCGACCCCTATCAGGAGGCCGAGAGGCATCTGCTGATCACCCGCCGCTGCCTGATGGAGATAATACCCCATGGCCTTGCCGTGAGCGCCCTGACCAAGTCGGACCTTATACTGCGGGACCTGGACCTGTACCGGGAGCTGAAGGGGGAGGTGGGCATCACCGTGACCTCGGTGAGCGACATGCTCAGCAGGGAGATGGAGCCGGGAGCCCCCCTCCCGGGAAGGAGGCTGGCCGCCCTGGAGGAGTTGGCCCGCGCCGGCCTGAACGCCTACGCGCTCGTCGGTCCCCTGCTGCCGATGCTGGAGGAGGACGACGCCTCCGAACTGGTGGAGGCCCTGGCCGCCACGGGCATAAAATGGGTGATGCTGGACCGCTTCCGCCCCCGGGCGGGCATGTACCAGGACATAAGGGCCCGGGAGGGGGGCGAGGCCTCCGCGTTCCGCCTGGAGCAGGCCCACCTGCACCGGGACTATCCGGGGATGGAGGCCTTCATCCGCAGGGTGTGCTCGGAGAGGGGGCTGCGCTGCGTGGACGCCTTCTGATCACGGGCGGAGCAGAAGGAAGCCGCTCGCATGGTCCTTCAAACGTATAGAGCTCAGACCCTCGATCTCGATGACTATGACCTCCTCGATAAGCCAGGTTATCACCCCGGCCCTCACGCAGCCGGTGACGCTCCTCTCCCCCCGGCCGCAGGAGGCGTGCATGTGCAGGGAGGGCCTGCCCTGCTCGTCCGGGAAGAGCGTTCCCACGGCTGCGATCTCCGAGGCCCCGGCCAGCTCGGTGGTGACCGGCACGATTTGCTCAGCGTCCCCGTCCTCAGGACCGACCACCAGGCGGCTTCCGCGATCCGCCCCGCCGATGGCCAGCACCGCGGCCCTCTGAACCCCGGCCTGGTGGGCCGCGAGCTCCACACACTCGTGCAGCACGTCGCCCTCCTCCAGCCGCAGCACCAGCACCCTTCCCAGGCGCCCCTCGGCCACCTTCATCCCTGGTTCCCCCGGGCGGCCTTCAGGCAGCGAAGCGCGATGGAGTTGCTGCGGTTCATGCTCATGAACGACCCGACGAACATGGCCTCCATGATCTCATCCTCGCTCAGCCCCAGCTTCAGGGCCTGGGGGATGTGCACTCCCAGGCAGTTCTCGCTGCCCAGGGCGGCCCCGGCGGCTATGGCCGCCAGCTCCGCGGTCCTGCGATCCAGGTGCCTGGGCCGGAAGAACAGGCCGGAGGACATCTCCGAGTAGGGCAGGTATATGTCCGGGCGCTCGGACATCATCTCCGAGACCAGAGGCACGAAGCCGTACTCCTCCCTGACCCGGGCCAGGACCCTGCGCACCATCTCCTGCTGATCCTTCTCATCCATTGTATCGCTTCCTGATGGGGGAGGTGGGTAGTTCAATCTTTCCGGTTCGTTCCCGCTCAGGCGTAGAGGAGGATGAGGACCACCATGACCACCAGCAGGGCCATCCAAAGCAGGAGCGAGTAGGAGACGGACTTCCGGGCCAGCACCGACTCCCACCAGTGGGTGGGCTTGATCCCCTGGGAGACGAACACCCCCACCGCGGCCAGGTTGACGCATATGAAGTTGGTCATGAAAAGCAGCAGGGTCTCGAAGGCCAGGTCGAACTGCCCGGAGCCGACGAGCATCCCCAGGGTCACCAGCGGGGGCATAAGGGCCACGGCCACCATCACCCCCACCAGGGCGGTGGACGTCCCGATGGTGAAGAACAGCGCCCCCGCGGCCCCCGAGGCCAGGGCCAGGACTATGTCCGTAAGGCCGATCTCCGTGCGCAGGTATATCTCCCGGATGGTGGGGTCCACCTCGAAGAGCATGCCTATGACCAGCGAAAGGGCCAGGGCCAGGAGGACGCCCGCGGCCATGGTGAACGCGGACCGGCGCAGCAGCTTGCTGTCCCCCAGCACGGTGGCCAGGGACATGGCTATGTTCGGCCCCAGCAGGGGGGCGATGACCATGGCCCCGATGACCACGGCCACGTTGTCCTTGAGCAGACCGATGGCCGCCACCAGCACGGAGAGGGCTATGGTTATCAGATAAATGGCGGTCAGCCCCGCGGAGTCCTGCACCTCGTTGTGCAGTTCGTCCCTGCTGATCCTCTGGATCCAGCGGCGCTTCCCGTTGTTCTCCGCAGAGGGGGATTCCGGCTGCTCATTCGGTTTCTCCTCCTTGGGCTTCTCCTCGATGCGGGGAAGGGTGGCCTCCACCGGTATTATCACCAGACGGAAGTTCTCGAAAACCCCGAACCTCTGGCTGAGGACATCCACGACCTCCTCCGCCTGCTCGGCCTTGACCAGCATGCGCACGGTCAGCTTGTCGTCGCTGGGTCTGGAGCACCACAGGTCGTGCACCTCCAGGTCCTTGACCGCGTCCTTGACGCTGTTCTCACTGCCCGGGTCGACGATGATCTCCACGATGCGCAGAGCCATATGAACTGGCCGTTCAGGGGATTCAGGGCATATAATCTTTGCATGTGCATGGGATGGGAAAAGGACATAAGACGGGGCGGAATTAGGTATGCGCGAGGAGAAACCATGACCTACTGTCCTAGATGCGGGGCCTTGAACGAGGACCAGGCGACGTTCTGCATTAAGTGCGGCAGCTCCATGCAGCCCCCGGTGCAGCCCTCGAAGCGCCTTCCCTCCAGCCACCTGCAGACCTCCTTCGATCGCACCTTCAAGGCCGCGGGGCCGCTGATCAAGACCTTCCTGGTGACCATATTCCTGCTTCTGGTGATCGAGATCTCCCAGGCCCTGTCCGCGGATTCCCACTTCGCCGAGAGCTTCGGAGATTTCCTGGCCGGCAACCTGCTTGTATTCTTCGTCATCATCCTCATCAGCTCGTATTCCGGCTACTACTCCAGGCTGTACCCCAGGGAGCATTCGTTCGTTTCCCCTATCATAGCCGCGGTGGTGGTCACCTTCTTCCTGTGGGTGGCCGCCAATGTCTTCATCTTCATAGGCGAGGACAGCGTGGGCAACGAAGTGCTGGTGACCATGGGGGACGTGCTGATGTCCATACTGTACATAATCTTCCTGCTCATTCTGCTGCTGGGATACATCAGCGTGATCATGAACCTGCAGAAGGCCCCCCTGCCCGTGCCGCCATCCGGACCGGGAATGGCGCCTCCCGCCAGTTCCGTTCCGCCCGCCGAGTACCAGCCGGTGAAGAGGCTGATGCGCTCCAGCAGGGACAGGATAGTGGCCGGGGTGTGCGGGGGCATGGCCGAGTACTTCGGCACCGACCCCTTCCTGGTGAGGGTGCTGTGGGTGGTCGGGCTCATCGCCTCCCTGGGCGCCTTCCTGCTGGCCTACCTGGTGCTGGCAATAGTGCTACCCAGGTCCCCCTAGCCGGACCAGGAGAACAGATGGCACTCGTGCTTCCTGGTGAAGGAGCCCTTCATCATGCGCACGTCCACGCCCTTGGGCTTGTAACCCCCCCGTAAAAGGATCGGGAGCAGCTCGCTCCCCGAGGATACGATGGTGAATATGGTCCGGGCCCCGGCCCACAGGGCCTCCCGTTCCGCCCTCTGCACCAGCTCAACCCCTTCGCTGAGCCGGTGATATCCCTCGGTCAGCACCGTGCGCAGGTAGGCCTTCCCGGAGCCGGGAATGGGGTCGAGGACCAGCAGGGCGGCCGCTCCCTCCCCGTGCAGGGTACGACCGGTGCCCATCTCCTCGAACATCTGGAACTCCTTGGAGGGATCGAAACCGGGATGGATGGTGGAGCCCAGCCTGCGAACCTCCTTCAGGTCCGCCCTTCCGTCCGCGGGCCTTCCGCCGTCGTGTCCCTCCAGCCAATCCTTCTCCAGATATAACATGTCCTGCTCGGGAGCGTAGCCTCCCCCGGTGTAGAAATCGGTGTTCTTGGAGACGTCCTTCATGGTCTCCAGCCCCACGGCCTTGCACCCACGGCTCATCAGGTAGACCTCCAGGGCCTCCAGCAGCATGGTGCCGTATCCCCGGCCCTGCATCGGGGGGCTCACCTCCATGGGGCCGATCCAACCCACCGGTCCGCAGCTGAGGCAGAAGGCCGTCCCCTGGATCTTGCCGTCCTCCTCGACGCACAGGCATCCCTTGGGCTCGTGGCGCAACCTGGCCACATACCAGGCCGCGGGGCGAACCGGGTAGGATATGTCCATGCCCGTCTGCCTTTTAAGCAGGTTGGACCAGGTGTCGGCCATCAGCACCTGGGCCGCGGGAACGTCGTCCGGTCGGAGGAGACGGACCTGGGGCATTCCTTCACCCCTTTCTGCGGCAGCGCAGGCTGATCAGGGCCGCGGTGGCCCCCGCGGCGATGCCATTGTCAATGTTCACCACCACCAGTCCAGGGGAGCAGGTCTGCAGCATGCCCATGAGGGCCGCCTCCCCCTTGCCCCCGAAGCCGTAGCCCACCGAGGTGGGGACGCCGATGATGGGCACGTCGGCGAGACCGGAGACCACTGTGGGGAGCGCGCCCTCCATTCCGGCCACCACCACCAGGGCGTCCACCCCATGGTCCAGCATCCTGGCCAGGGGATCCAGGAAGCGGTGCAGGGCCGCCACGCCAATGTCGTATTCCGTAAGCACCTCGCAGCCCATGACCTCGGCCATGGCCTTGGCCTCCTCGGCCACAGCTATGTCGGAGCTGCCGGCGGTTAGTATACCGACCTTGCCCACCATGGGCCTGTCGGAACGCTTGTCCACCACTATGAGCCGGGAGCGTTCGATGTAGCGCACGGGACCCCCGTCCACCACCCCCTTCACGGCGGCCAAGTGCTCCGGGGAGGCCCTGGACACCAGCACCGCCTCACGGTCCTTGAGCACGGTGGCGACGATCTCGGCCACCATGGCCGGGGACTTGTTCTCCCCCCATACCACCTCGGGGATGCCCCTCCTGGCCTCCCGGGCGTGATCGAAGAGCGTGTGATCGCCCACCCTTTCCAGGAAGTCCATGCGCAGGAGCTGCTCCGCCCTCTGAAGGTCGATCTTCCCCTGCCGGTAGGATTCCAAGACGTCCCGGACGTTCATCGTTCCTTGGAGGGTGGGCTGGATATTTTATCGTTGTGAGGGCCGGGATAGTTCCGGCATCGCGTAGTCGTCAGGGATTAGGTTTAAAGCTGAGGAGCTCCTGAACGGCGTTAAAGAGAGTGTGCACCAAATGAAAGTATCAGTGCCAGTTATGAACCGCTTCGGCATGTCATCGACCGTGGGCGCCCACTTCGGGAAGGTCCCTGTCTATGCGATAATGGAGATGGAGACCGGTGAGCTCAGCTTCATAGACAACACCAGCGAGCACATGGGCGGGGTAGGACTGCCTCCGGAGCTGCTGTCCAAGGCCGGGGTGAACGTCATGCTCTGCGGAGGCCTGGGGCCCAAGGCGGTGGACATGTTCACCTCGCTTGGCATACAGGTCTTCGTGGGGGCCAAGGGCACGGTCCAGGAGACCCTGGACGCGTACAAGGAGGGAAAGCTGGTCCGCGCCGACCATCAGAACGCCTGCCAGGAGCACCACCACTGAGGACCGCATATGATACTGGCGGTGGCGAGCGGAAAGGGAGGCACGGGGAAGACATCGGTGGCCTGCGCCCTGGCCCTGGCGCTGGACCGTCCGATGACCTTCCTGGATTGCGATGTTGAGGGAGCGAACGCGCACCTGTTCCTGGGGCCGGAGATGCTTTCCAGGGAGGAGGTGTTCGTTCCCTATCCCATCATAGACGCCAACCGCTGCGACAGCTGCGGCAAATGCGTGGAGGAGTGCCAGTTCGGGGCCATGATTAGGCTGGGCAAGAAGGTCAAGCTGATGTCCAACCTCTGCCACGGTTGCGGGGTGTGCAGGCTGGTGTGCCCCAAGGCGGCCATCACCATGGCCGGCAGGCCCGTGGGCATCGTGCACTCCGGCAACGCCGGGCTGATGAGGTTCTACTGCGGGGAGCTGAGGACCGGAGAGGCCCTCTCCGTCCCCATCATACGGAAGATAAAGGAGCAGAGGGACGACCTGGTGATCATCGATTGCCCGCCGGGCACCAGCTGTCCGGCGGTGGAGTCCGTGGAGGGCTCCGACTTCGCCCTGCTGGTCACCGAGCCCACCCCCTTCGGGGAGCACGATCTCAGGGGAATGATCACCGTGTGCCGGCGCCTGGAGGTGCCCTGCGGGGTGGTCATAAACCGCTCGTCCGAGGATGACGGGATCATCGAGGCCCTCTGCAAGGCCGAGGGCGTGCCCATACTAATGCGCATCCCCTTCGACCGCAAGGTGGCCGAGGCCTACGCCAAGGGGGGCACCCTGCTGGAGGCCATGCCCGGGATCAAGGACCGGCTGCTGGACATGTTCCTGGAGATCAGGGGGCTGCGCCGATGACCAAGATCGCGGTGATGAGCGGGAAGGGCGGAACGGGCAAGACCACCGCGGTGGCCTCCATGGCCTGGTACTCCGACGGCCTGGTCCTAGCGGACTGCGACGTGGACGCGGCCAACCTGGCCCTGACCATGAAGGGAAGGTTGCGCACCAAGGATGATTACAAGGGCGCCCTCAAGGCCGTCATAGATGAGAAGCTGTGCGTGGAGTGCGGCAAGTGCGAGGCCAACTGCGCCTTTGGGGCTATCTCGGACTTCAGGGTCGTGGACATACACTGCGAGGGCTGCGGGGCATGCAGGGTGGTATGCCCGGCCGGTGCGGTGCGCATGGAGCTGAGGAAGTCCGGCGAGGTCCTGGTCCTGGACACCGACCGGGGGCCCATGGCCTACGCCGAGCTGCAGCCAGGGGAATCCAACAGCGGCAAGCTGGTGACCCTGGTGCGGCGCCTGGCGGACGACCTGTCCGAGTCGGACGGCCTGGACACCGTGCTCATCGATGGCCCCCCGGGGACGGGATGCCCGGCCATCGCCAGCATAACCGGGGTGGACCTGATACTGGCCATCACCGAGCCCAGCCGCTCCGGGGAGCACGACCTGATGCGCCTCATCGAGCTGGCGCACCACTTCTCCATACCCATATGCGTGGCCGTGAACAAATGGGACCTGCACCCGGGCGTGACCAGGGAGATAGAGGAGAGCTGCCGCAGGCAGGAGGTCATGGTCGTCGGCCGCATTCCTTACGATCCGAACGTGAACAAGGCCATCAAGGCCATGCGCCCGCTGCCGTCGCAGTTCCCGGATTCGCCGGCCGCCCTGGAGCTCCATCGCATATGGAAAGAGGTGAGCTCCCGGGCCAAGGACCGCAGGGGGAGCGGACTGGTATTGAAGCTGGAGTAGAAAAGAGTGGAAGAGGGGGTCAGAGACCCCTTTCGCGCCTGAAGTCCTCGAGGACCTGGGCCACCTGGCCCGACCTGCCGGTCACCGCCTCCATGTCGGTCTCCTCGAGCATGGCTGTGGCGTGGGGGCCCACCCGTCCGGTGATGACCACCTTGACGCCAAGGTCCACCAGGGCCTGCATGGCCTTGGTCCCGGCGCCGCTGGAGGCCTCCGCGGCAGCGTTCTTCAACGATTCGAGCTTGCCGGAGTCGGTGTCCAGTATCACGAAGTACGGGCACCGGCCCAGCCGATCGTCCATCATGGCCTCGGCCCCGGGGCCGGCGGCGGTGACGGCCACCTTCATGGGGAATCAGTCTCCGCGGACCCCAGCTGCTCCTTGAGGTATTTCAATCTGGCCTCCAGGGCCTCGACCTCCACCTCCACGGAGCGTCTGATCTCCGCGTCGGTCGGCTGAGCGTAAAAGGCCTGGCGGCCGAGACCGCCCCTCCTTCCCCGGCCCATTCCCATTCCTGCGCCCATCCTGCCGCCGGCGCGGCAAGGTCCCATTCCGCGGCCGTAGGGTCCAGTGCCCCAGGGTCCGGTACCGTCTAGATATGGCATGTCTGCATCTCCTGTCGCCGCATTAACGGCGTCTATAATGTGCATTAGCACAATATTATAAGTAATTTAGGGAGACCTAATCATCGTCGCACGAAGCATCCCCGCCCACCAGCAGCGTGCGCCCCTCCACCACCATGGCTATGAGCTTCCGCCGGCCGCTGTCCACGCACCTCCAGACCGTGCCCCGGGAGACCCCCATGCTGATAGCCGCCTCCTCCTGGTTCATTCCCAGGTGGTCCACCAAGCGCAGGGCCTCCACCTCGTCCGGCTCCAAAACGATCGGCCCGGCCTCGGTCTGGCGGGAGGGGGTGAAGCTGCCGTAATCCGAACGGCCGCGCAGGATCCGCGGCTTCATCGGTCGTCCCGGACCTCCCCTCCCGAAGCGGCACTGATTTCTGGGCATATGAACACAATGGGCTGCCCTCATAATAAATATCGCCGCTCCCATCATCGGTCGATAGCATGGACGAGGCGATGGTCAAGTACCGCAGGCTTGTGGACCTCATACGGGGGATGGAGAGCGTGGCGATAGGCTTCTCCGGAGGGGCGGACAGCACACTGCTGCTGAAGGCGGCCCTGGACTCCGGGGCCAAGGTCACCGTGTTCATGGCCGTCGGGGACATCTTCTTCCTGGAGGACCAGAAGGCCGCCTCCGCGCTGGCCGAGGGCATGGGTGTGGAACTGGTCCGCTTCAAGATCGACATGGTGAACGACGAGCGCTTCGCCCGGAACTGGGAGGACCGATGCTACATATGCAAGTACGAGATATTCCAGAGGATCAAGAGGGAGGCCCAGGCCCGGGAGATCCCCTTCATATTGGAAGGCAGCCAGGCCGACGACCTCCTGGAGGTCCGTCCCGGGCGGGCCGCGCTCCTGGACCTGCGGGTGCGCTCCCCGCTCGCGGAGGTCGGCCTGACCAAGCAGGAGGTGCGCCGCGCGCTCTCCGAGCTGGGATTTCCCAACTGGAACCGGCCGAGCAACACCTGCATTTCCACAAGGGTGCCCTACGACACGCGCATAACCTTCCAGATACTGCGCAGGGTGGAGAAGGCCGAGAGCGCCCTCAGGCAGTTCGGCTTCAGGGACCTGAGGGTTAGGGACCACGAGAGATGGGCCAGGGTGGAGGTGGCCCCGGAGGACCTGCCCCGCCTCTTCGAGAACCGGGCCAAGGTGGTGGAGCTGCTCAAGGGGCTGGGGTACCACCGGGTGGCCCTGGACCTTGAAGGCTACCTCCGCTGAGGCAAAGCAATTAATTAGTCGGCAGTACCTAGTTTCCAACATGCGGATCTCGGTGACCTTGCTGCAATACGACCACGGCATCGTACGTCAGGTCCTGGACGTGGTGGGGGAGGTGTGCCGCACCCGCCGAGTCGATAGGCATGTGCTCGAGCTGAAGGAGACCATGGTGTTCATGGAGCGCTTCCTGGACCGCTTCCACCACGCCAAGGAGGAGAAGTTCCTGTTCCCGGCCGCGGCCGAGGAGTGCCCCAAGCTGGCGGACACCTTGGCCAGGCTGAAGAAGGAGCACGCCCAGGCGCGCCGTATGATGAAGGCCGCGCTCAAGGCCCTGGACGAGGGGGACCTGGAGAAGGCCGAGAAGGAGATGAGGAGGCTGGTGGACCACATGACCGTTCACATCACCGAGGAGGAGAACCAGGTGTTCCCGGTGATCGAGGCCGGATTGCTGTTGGAGACCGACGCCAAGGTCCACGCCCATTACGAGAGGTTCACGGAGAAGGACTTCGGCAGGAACTACTATCAGGCCTCGGAGACGTTCGCCAACGATATTCAGGAGAGGCTGCTTGGGCCGGGGCACATCAAGGGCATCGTTTGAGAAGGAGATGGCGCCAAGGAGGAGATTTGAACTCCCGAGACGTGAAGTCAGTAGCTGTCCCTCCGGCCCCTGAGGACCGATTCGAGGCTACCGCCTTTCCGGACTAGGCTACCTTGGCCCGCTTGGGGATTTCCCTGCTGATATTTCAAACTTGACGGTTCTAGGACCGCCGGGCCCCATGACCTGCAGCAAAAGATTATTTCCGGGGAGCGTTTACGAGTGGACCATGGGCGATATGGAACTGAGCGTGGAGTTCAACAGGCAGTCCAGATCCCTGAGCCTGCCGGAGGGCAGCACCGTACAGGGGCTACTGGACTCCATGGGCCTTTATCCCGATGCGCACATCGTGGTGCGTGGAAGGACCCCCATACCCCTGGACCAGCCCCTTTCCCCGGGGGACTCGCTGCGAATCATACGGGTGGCCTCGGGAGGCTGAGCCCTGCTTATTTATTCGTATAAGGCGTACTAGGCCATCGTGTGGAGGCGGGCCGTCAACCTGTCATTGCTGGTCTTCGGGGCCGTTGCGCTCTGGCTGATCGACCGCAGCTATCCCAATGACGACCTCTCCAAGGGCGCCCTGACCCTGGCGGCCGTAGCCGCTATCTATCTGTCATTCTCCATAGCCCTTCCCGCCCTGTTCTCCGCCCGGATAAAGGACCCCAAGGCGAAGTATCAGCTGAGAAAGATTTTCTCCGTCCTGAGCCTGGCCTTCTCCCTGGCGGCCGTGGTCACCGTCTGGGTCACCGACCCCCAGGCCCTGGTGGTGTCCTACGGACTTCTGGCGGCCGGGCTGGCCATCGCCCTGCAGGACATGTTCCGGAACATTGCCGGTGGCCTGATCATTTACATTCAATCGCCCTACCGGGTGGGGGACCGGGTCAAGGTCAAGGACGTGGTGGGGGACGTCATTGACGTCAACATCATGTACACGGTGCTCCTGGAGCTCCAGGAGTGGGTGGAGGGGGACCAGGCCACCGGACGGCTGGTGATGGTGCCCAACGGGCACCTGCTCTCCGGGAACGTCTACAACTACACCAAGGACAACAGCTTCCTGTGGGACGAGATCGTGGTCCCGGTCCCCTACGATTGCGACTGGAGGGGGGTTGCGGAGGCCGTCCAGACGCTGGTGGAGAATGACACCGCGGAGGTGACCTTGCAGGCCACCGAGGAGCTCTCCTCCATGATGGGCAAGTACTACCTCACCCCCAGGGAGGTTCGGCCCAGGGTGTTCCTGGCCCTGACCAGCAACTACCTGGAGCTGCACGTGCGCTTCATCTGCCTGACCCGGCAGAGGAGGGAGGCCCGCAGCCGGCTGAGCCGCCTGATACTGGAGGAGATGGAGCGTATGAACGTCAGGGTCGGTTCGACCACCGTGGAGATAACCAGGTTCCCGGGGCCGCCTTCCTCCGGCGGTCCGGTGTAGAAAGAAAAGGTTTATTAACGTTTGATAAATTTCTATAGCGTCAACATCAGAGCCTGGAAAAGAACCTGGGCTTTCCTATATCATGATCACTATAACCATAACCTTACTTGGCCAGCTACGGCCGGGACAAGAATGGAAACCCCTTTCAGGACCCGCCAAACGATGGTCCTGAACGGCGTAGTCGCACTTGGTATGCGGGAGTCTGACCACTTTTCCAGCCTGAGAGAGGTGAAACCATGAACATTGACCCAAGCACCACCAAGTATCTGGTCAAGGCCAAGCTTAACGCTGATGGCATTGTCGAAAAGCCGGACGTGGTGGGTGCGATATTCGGGCAGACCGAGGGGCTGCTGGGCGATGAGCTCGACCTGAGAGACCTGCAGAAGAGCGGCAGGATCGGCAGGATCGAGGTGGACGTCCACTCCCGCCAGGGGAAGTCCGAAGGACAGATACTGATACCATCTAGCTTAGATCAGGTAGAGACCGTTATCCTGGCCTCTGCGCTGGAGACCATCGACAGGGTGGGTCCGTGCAAGGCCAAGATCAACGTGGAATCCATCGAGGACGTGCGCGTTGTAAAACGTGAGAAGATAATCGAGAGGGCCAGGGAGCTTTTGACCGAGCTCATTAAGCAGTCCAAGACCTCCGGTATCGACCTCACCGAGAGCGTTCGCCAGTCCGTTCAGGTGGAGGAGATCACCTACTACGGCAAGGACCGCCTTCCGGCCGGTCCGAACGTGGCCGAGTCCGATGCCATCATCGTGGTGGAGGGGCGCTCCGACGTCCTGAACCTGCTGAAGTCCGGCATCAAGAACGCCATCGCCGTGGAGGGCACCAACGTCCCCAAGACCATCATGGACCTCAGCAAGGAGAGGGTCATCACCGCCTTCGTCGACGGCGATCGCGGCGGAGAGCTCATCCTGCGCGAGCTGTTCCAGGTGGCCGAGGTGGACTTCGTCGCTCGTGCGCCACGCGCCCACGAGGTGGAGGAGCTGACCCAGAAGCAGATCATGAAGTGCCTGCGGAACAAGATCCCGGGCGACCAGTTCATCGAGATGTTCAATCTGGAGGTCGGCGAGGGCAACGGCAAGGACAAGGAGAGGAGGCTGGAGCCCAGCGCCAACAAGGCCGAGAAGCTGGAGCGCTTCGAGAAGGCCGAGAGGGCGGACCGGGACAAGGAGGACCGCGAGGAGCCCAAGGAGCGGGAACCCAAGGCCGAGAGGCAGGAGAGGGAGCCCCGCGCCGAACGCGAGCCGCGCCAGGAAAGGCAGGACCGCCGCGAGCGCAAGGAGCGCGAGGAGCCCAAGGAGCGGGAACCCAAGGCCGAGAGGCAGGAGAGGGAGCCCCGCGCCGAACGCGAGCCGCGCCAGGAGCGCGAACCCCGCCCGGAGAGGGAGAAGCCCCCGGTGGAGGAGAGGGAGCTGGAGGAGCGGAAGCCCGTTTCCCGCAAGCAGCTCTCCGCCGCCCAGGAGAAGTACAAGGGAATGATCAACGAGCTGGCATCCACCTCCAAGGCCCGCATCATGGACTCCATGGGCGGGATCATCAAGGAGGTGGCGGTGAAGGAGCTGGTCAACACCTTGAAGGAGGAGAAGGACCCGGTGTCCGCGGTCGTCTTCGACGGCATCATAACCCAGAGGATACTGGACCTGGCCTCCGACCTGAAGATCGGTACCATAGTCGGCACCAAGATGGGCAACATCACCAAGCAGCCGGAAGGTATCGACGTCTGGTCCAAGGACGACCTGAACTGAACATGAGCGAGGCGGACAGGGTGGACTGGCGCGGTGTCGAGAGCACCGCCCAGGTGGTCATCCCCTCCGATCCCCTGAAGAGGGTGATCGGCCAGGACGAGGCCGTGACCTTGGCCCGCATCGCCGCAAAGCAGCGCCGGCACCTGCTGCTGGTCGGACCCCCGGGAACCGGGAAGTCCATGATCGCGCAGGCGCTCTCGCTGCACCTTTCCCGCCCCACCCAGGAGATCCGGGTGGTGCACAACCCCGAGAACCCCGAGCGCCCCCTGGTGGAAGTGAAGAACGAGGACGAGGTGCGCTCGGAGTCCAAGGTCAAGGAGTTCGCCGAGGGCGAGCTCATCGAGCCCAAGAACGCGCCGGTGAACGTTGCCGAGCGTCTGGGCTACCGGTGCCGCAACTGCGGCGCCTATTCTTCTCCAAAGGAGCGCGTCTGCCCCAAATGCCAGAAGGGCAAGGGATCGGATGCCGCTGCCAACAACCCCTTCGGGGACCTCATGTCCGGGCTGTTCGAGCAGATGAACGTGCCCGGGCTGCAGGGCACCGCCGGCAAGGAACGCGTGACCACCACCCGGACCCGCTTCGGCAAGGAGGAGGTGGTGGTGTTCGAGCGCTGCGGGGAGATGATCCGCCTGCTGGACCAGGACGCCCTGGAGAAGCGCAGGGACTGGGAGCGCCAGTCCCCCCGCAAGGTCATCGTGCGCCTGGACCGCAACCCCTTCGTGCTGGCCACCGGCTCCTCGGAGACGGAGCTGCTGGGGGACGTGCGCCACGATCCATACGGAGGCCACGCCCAGCTGGGCACCCAGCCCTACGACCGGGTGGTGCCTGGAGCCATACACGAGGCCCACGAGGGCGTGCTGTTCATCGACGAGCTGCCGCACCTCGGCCACCTGCAGCGCTTCATACTCACCGCCATGCAGGAGCGGCGCTTCCCCATATCCGGGCGGAATCCCCAGTCCGCGGGCGCCTCGGTCAAGGTGGACAACGTGCCCTGCAACTTCATCTTCGTCGGGGCCTGCAACATCCAGGACCTGGAGCAGGTGCTGTCCCCCCTTCGTTCACGCGTCTGCGGAAACGGCTACGAGGTGCTGGTCAACACGGCCATGCCGGACACCGATGACAACCGCTCCAAGCTGGTCCAGTTCGTGGCCCAGGAGATCGTTTCCGACGGGCGGATACCGCACGCGGACGCCTCGGCCCTCGAGGCCATAGTCCGGGAGGCCCGGATCCGGGCCAGCAAGGTGGACGGCATCAACAACGCGCTTACCCTGCGGCTCAGGGAGCTGGGAGGCCTGATCAGGGCCGCCGGCGACCTGGCCACCGTGGATTCCGCCGAGCTGATCACCGCCGCGCACATCGCCAGGGCCGTGGAGCGCAGCAAGAGCGCGGAGGAGCAGATCAAGGACCGCTACGGCTCTTATACCAAAGGGCTCGGGACGGACATCTCCTCGGCGCAGAAGGAGAAGTCCCCCTACTACTTCTGGAACGAGACCAAGGATTCCATGTTCCACTAGAGATAGCGCATCAGGAAGATGCCGTCCTCGCCGTCCGAGTAGTATCGCGAGGCGCGGCGCACTGAGAAGAAGCCCAGACGCTGATAGAACCGCTGCGCGCCCACGTTGCTCACCCGCACCTCCAGGGAGATCTGCCGGACGCCCTTCTTGGCGCAGGCCCGGAAGAACTCCTGCGTGAGCAGCGAGCCCATGCCGCAGCTGCGGTAGCGGGGGTCCACCGCCAGCATCAGGATCCTGGCCTCCTGCGGCCCGCTCATGACCCCGAAGACGAAGGCCACCACCCTCCCCAGGTCCTCGATGACGATGAGCCCGTCGGGCCAGAATGGCACCAGCTGGGTGAAGAGCGAGGGATCGTAGTGCTCGCGCAGGGAATCGGTCGCCACCTGCCAGACGTCGGCCAGGTCCCGGTTCTGGAAGCGTCGGATCTGCAACGGCGGCCAATGCCCCTGCTCCTAACTAAATCCTTCTGTGCCTGCTCCTGATGAAGAGGAGCAGCATCGCCGCAGGTAGCGGGGCGTAGAGCAGCCACGCCCCCGCACCGTTCCCGCCCGGGGAGACCGTGACGTATACCACCTCCGTCGCGGAATTGCCCAGGGCGTCGGTGACCTTGAGGCCTATCCCGTGCGTCCCCCGGGGCAGGGAGACGACCTGCAGCGGGCCCTGGACGTCCGGAACCCCATCCCCATCAAGGTCCCAGTGGAACCCGCTGATGCCCGAGGGATCGTGGCAGCCGGTGGCGTCCAGGACGATGGGTTCTCCCTCCCGCACATTAAGATGATGCCATGGAAGCGCAATGGCCGGAGGGAGTGCGTCACCCACCCAATCATCTTGGAACCAAGACGAATAGGTGGAGGCCGTCCCCTCGGAGCGTATGGCCATCATCAGCTCCCGGTTCTCCTCCATGGAGTTGTCCACCCAGTTGGCGCTACCGACCAGCACCGTGTCGTCCACCACCACCCCCTTGTTGTGCAATCTTTCGATGGACAGGGATTCGTTCATCAGGCGGCATTCCAGGTCCCACGAGTTCGAGGCAGCCCGCTGATTGAGGGAGGAGGCTGTGCGCCGGTTCTCCTCCTTGGTGCCCAGACCGGAGTCCAGCATCACCTGGACCTGCACTCCCCTCTCCGCGGCTCTGAACAGGGAGGAGAGCACCTCGCCCTCCAGCCAATCCTCCTGTATGCGCATCTGCTGGATCAGCACCCTCCTCTGGGCGGAGTCCAGCAGGGTGACCAGCATTTCGCGATACTGGTGCGGGGAGGAGAACAGGGCCATGTCAGCCTGTTGCACGTCCATTGAGGAAGGGTGGGGCACAAGATGCCCGGGACCGCCCTGCGCCTGCGGCAGGCTCAGCTCCAGGGGGAAGACGTCCACCCCCTTGCCGGCGAGGTCCCTCTCGAAGAGGCCTGCGGCGACGGAGGAGAGCTGACGGGAGTGAGCCACCGCCCCCCATCCCCGGTTGGAGCTGAAGCTGGAGTCGGCCATGTTCTCCGAGCACACCATGACCCGTTCTCCGTCGAACACCGCGTACTTGGCGTGCAGATAGTCGTATCGCCGGAAGGAGCTGCTGGAGCGCATGATCCACACCTCCGCTCCGGCGTCCCTGAGGTAGTAGGCGATGGCCGCGCCGTTCTGGCTGACCCCTCCCACCGGCTGTCCCTCCAGCAGTACGGTGACGTTCACCCCCCTGAGCGAGGCGGAGGCCAAGTGCCTCGCCAACGTCCAGTTCTCCATGATGTAGGTGCACAGATCAACGCTCTCCCGGGACCGGTCGATCTCGTTGGTGAGGACCTCCAGTCCATTCTCGGGATAGAGCACCGGGACCACCTCCGCCCGGTACCAGGAGGTGGATACGGAGAAGATGCCGGGGACCTCCGCCGACCAGGCCTGGTGACCGACCTCCGGGGAGTGGCGGGAGAGCATCATCCCCTTGCGGCAGACCACAGAAGGACCGCTCCAGGGGGCGAGCGGTTCCGAGGACCCGTAGTGCAGCACGTCCATTAACACTCCCCGACCGTCGAAAAGGAACACCTGGTCCCCGTCGTCCGCCAGCTTCAGGCTGCCCTGGCATTCCACGTTCCCGGAGGAGGAGTTCAGGAAGGCCTCCCCGGGGAATAGGGCGGGGAAGCGCCCGCTGCCGTCGGTCCAGGTGACGCTGCCTCCTTCCGGCAGCCGCAGGGAGGTGAAGGTCACGCTGCCCTCCCCGTCGCTCAGCCGCCATCCGTTCATATCCAGATCCCCGCCGGAGTTGGTCACGGTGACGAACTCCCCGGGGTAGGCAGGGCAGACCCGGGTCAGCTGGACCTGGGGGATGTCCTCCTCGGCGGCCACGACGGGGATTCCGGAGAGGAGGAGCAGGACGACCAATAGCGCGATGAGGACCGCTCGGAACACGCCCGCAAGAACAGGAGCACAGGAGAAAACGAATGTGTTTGCAGTGAGGCTTCAGAAGGAGACCAGGTCCAGCAATGCCGCCCGCACGTCCTTGGCCTTGACCACGCCGGAGGCCAATAGCACGCCCTCCGCCCCCAGGTCCAGGGCGGCCTTCACGTCCCGCCCGTTCTTCACGCCTGCGCCGCAAAGCACCTTGACGCTGGCGTTCACCTCGCGGACCATCCGCACCGTCCGGCTGACTATCTGGGGGTCGGCGGTGGTGACCGAGACGTCACCCCCGATGAGCTCAGGCGGTTCCACGGCGATGAAGTCGGGGTTCAGGGCGGCCAATGCCGCGGAGGACTCCGCGGTGTCGCTGCAGACTATGCTGACCATACCGAGCTTGCGGCAGGATTCGATTAGCGCCGATATCTCTGCCACGGGAATGCGGTGCTCGGCGTGATTTAGAAGGGTGCCTTGCGCCCCCGCGGCCCGGGCGCTCTGCGGGGAAACGTACCCAGTGATGGATCCGGGCTTCTTATCGTCCACGTGCTGCGCGAACACGGGAACGGCCACCGAGCCGGCGACCTTGGAGAGCTCCACCATCGGAGGGCAGGCCACGAAGCTGGCCCCGGTCTCCTTGGCCGCGGATTCGATGGCCCGGGCCAAAGCGGTAGCTCCAGGCCCCTCCACCTCGGAGTAGACCTTGAAGTTGACCACGATGACCGGAAGGCGCAGCTCAGTCAATCTTCTCCATCCTGTCCTTCAACTTGGCGAGCACGGCGGGACGGGTGGTGTACTCCATCTCCTCCGGACCGAGTATGGAGGGCATGAAGGGCCCGTGCTGGCGCATGTAGATGCTGGCCCTTACGGCCTTGCGCCTGGCCTCGTCCCAGACGCTGCCGGCGAAGTAGTCCACGGGGACCTTCTTGCCCAGCGGGCCGTCGGGGTCCTCGCAGCCCTGCAGCCTGCCGTTGCTGATCTGGAAACCCAGGGCGCATATCCGCGGGGGTCCGTCGAAGTAGGTGGGGTCGCTGTCCTCCACCGAGCAGGGGTACCAGGCGCCGTAGTGCGAGCCGCGCATCCAGCCGGCCACGAGCGCGGGGAACATGAAGGGCTGCAGGACCTCCCCGACCGCTGGAAGGCCGCTCTGGCAGCGGACCACGGCCACGGGGTCGTCCTTGCCCACGTACTTCCCGGCGCAGATGTTCAGCTTCTCCGTGCTGACCACGCAGGCGGTGCCGATGTTCTTGTCCTTGCTCATGATGCGCTTGATGGCGTAGCGGCTGGTGTCGCCGATCAGGCTGAGGATGTCATAGGTCTCCTCGGGGGCGGACATCACGATCTTCTTGGAGTCCATGACGTCCACGATCTCGAAGCGGAAGCCCTCGTGCGCCCTCGGGTCGATGACCAGCCCGGTGGTGGTGAAGGGGTCCATGAATATGCGGGACAGGGGCATGGAATAGGCCGAAGGCTCGGTCTTGTCGGCCATGAAGAACACGATGGGCTCGGCGCCGCGCTCGGTGAACTCGACCTCGGCCGCTCCAGGGCCCATGCCGCGGATGTTGCCGCTGAAGGCGTCGGACAGTATGTCCTGGCCGGCGGCGTACATCTTCATCTCCTTGGCCAGCTTGGCTGCGGCCTGGAAGGCGGTCCAGGCCAGGGCGTGAACGTCCTTGTGGTTCTCGCCCTTGTAGTGGGTCATGAACAGGTTGATGTCGTCGCCGACCCGGGTGACGAAGAAGTCGTTGATCGTGCCGGCCTTCACGCCGTCGGTGAGGACCTCCTCGCACTTCCTCATCATCTTCGGGTGGGGCTTGGAGTGCCCGGCGACCGATCCTACATCAGCCTTGATAACAGAGACAGTAACCTTCTGAGACATGTTATTCCCATACCTTGGCTTCTGAGAATTACTGCTTGGATATATAATGTTTGACGAACCGTTATCGTCGAACGACGAGATGGGAAAAAGGGAGAATGGGTGGAGCTCTCACTCCACCTTGATGGCCGAGGCCGGGCAGGCGGCCTCCGCGTTCTGGGCGCACCCCTTGAGGTTGTCAGGGACCTCCCCGACGGACTTGTCGCCCTTCTGATACATGGGCTTGAGGTTGGAATTTCCGTCATCGCCCTCCATGAAGACGTCGGGGCATTCGTCGTTGTAGCAGATACCGCAACCGGTGCACTCCTTCTGGTCTATGGTCACTTTTACAGGCATGAGAATGGAACTCATGCCACCGGGCATTAAGGTTTCGCCTGAGCCCCCGATAGCGGCGAAAGATGGCGCATCCGCCAATTCTTATATTTGGGAGCGGTGATACCCAGCCATTCCGTTCCGAGGTATGTTCATGCTCTACGATTCCCGTTCGATCACTGCCGACGAGTACGAGAAGGAGATCACCGTGGAGGGCTGGGCCCAGGAGGTCCGCAACCTAGGGGGCATCTCCTTCCTGATATTGCGCGACCGCTACGGGGTGGTGCAGGTCACCTGCCCCAAGAAGAAGATCGCCCCGGAGGTCATGCAGGCCGTGACCTCCCTCTCCAGGGAGTCGGTGGTGCGGGTGACCGGCACGGTCAAGCCCAGCGCGCAGGTGAAGGCCGGCTATGAGGTCATCCCCTCCGCCGTGCAGGTCATGAGCGCGGCGCAGACGCCATTGCCCATGGGCGTGGTGGACAAGGTGGACGTGGAGGCGGAGACCCGCTTCAACCACCGCTACATGGACCTGCGCAAACCGGAGGTCAGGGCGGTGTTCGAGATCAAGTCCCTGACCATGCGCCTCATCGACGAGTACCTGGCGGACAACGGCTTCGTGGAGGTCTTCACCCCCAAGCTGGTGGCCTCCGGCGCGGAGGGCGGGTCCACCCTCTTCAAGGTGGACTACTTCGGGAAGCCGGCCTACCTGGCCCAGTCGCCGCAGCTTTACAAGCAGATGCTTATGTCCACCGGCCTGGACCGTGTGTTCGAGATCGGCCCCGCGTTCCGCGCGGAACCGTCGGACACCGCCCGGCACGTCTCCGAGTTCATCAGCTTCGACGGGGAGATGGCCCACATAGACTCCCTGCGTGACGTCATGGCCATGATCGAGGGCTGCACCCAGTTCGTGATCTCCGAGGTCAGGGAGCGGGGGAAGTGGGCCCTGGAGGCCATAGGCGCGGAGGTGACGGTGCCCAAGGCCCCCTACCCCGTGGTCACCTACGAGAGGGCCGTGGACATGGTCAAGGGCGCGGGATTCAAGATCGAGCTGGGCGAGGACCTGGGCACCGAGGGCGAGAAGCTGCTGGGGGACCTGATGGTCCAGGACGGACACGATATGTACTGGATCGCTGAGTATCCGGAGGCGGCCAAGCCCTTCTACATCATGGAGAAGGACGGCACGCCGTACTCCCACTCCTTCGACCTGGACTACCGGGGGCAGGAGATATCCTCCGGAGGGCAGAGGGAGCACCGCTACGACCGCCTGGTGCAGAGGATGGAGAAGTTGCAGCTGGACCCCAGGTCCTTCGAGTTCTACCTGAACAGCTTCGCCTACGGCATGCCCCCGCACGGGGGCTGGGGGCTGGGTGTGGAGCGCATGGTGCAGAAGATGCTCGGGCTGAGCAACATCCGGGAGACCATCCTGTTCCCCAGGGACCGCAACCGGCTGGTCCCCTGAGCGCTTGGGAAGGCTTCCAGCAGGAACAAATATATTACTGCGGAGATTCATATCCCTCCCGGGATGCACTTGAACTACGACCTAGCGGAGGAGCACGAGCCGGGGCCCATGGAGTACGTTCCCTATGAGGAGCGGGTGGACCCGGACCTCATAGAGTTCTTCGTGGCCGGAGAGCCCGTTCCGCAGGGCTCCACCAAGGCCTTCTACATCAAGAAGCTGGAGAGGGTGGTGACCACCCACACCAACGCCAACACCGAGAAGTGGAGGAACCGCATAGCCACCGAGGCCCAGCACGCCGACGGACTGAGGCCGCAGAGCTTCTTCTGCGACGACCGCCGGCTGGGGTACGAGGTGACCCTGGAGTTCGTGTTCAGCAAGCCCAAGAGCATACCCAAGCGATGGAGGCAGAACACCAAGCGCCCGGACCTGGACAAGCTGGTGCGCGCGGCTTTGGACGGGATCACCAACATACTCATACCCGATGATTCGCAGGTGGTGCGCATCACCGCCGGCAAGTGCTACGGCGATGCGGACCAGTGCCCGGGGATGCACCTCAGCCTGCGCCGGGTGGACTGAGTCCTGGACCGGGATCTCTGCACTCATAGGGTTCATCATCTCCTTGCGGATCAGCTGACCCTCTTCTCTTCATCGATCCGATAAGCGGTCCAATGACGCCTGCGGTTACCGGCTATCGGGCAATAAACGTTTGCCAAGGCGCCTTGTGTCTGAAATCGGACACCGCCCGCGGAAGGCTGCAGATTGCCGAACAGCACCGTTATGTCCTGTCCGGCGATAATCATCAATTCCGCATTCGAGCGGAGGTGTGAGATGAAGCAAATGCCCTTGGACCAAGCCAAGAACAGCTACGTGGGGGTGCCCTACTCCCTGTGCGTGGCCCACGAGATAACCTCGGAAGGATACGGCTTCTGCGTGTCCTGCGAGACCGGCAACATAACCGACGTGTTCCAGCCCTCCGCGGAGGACTGAGGGACATGAGCCTGCCGTCCACCTTCTTCACCAGACGGCAAGTTTGAAGCGGTACCGTTCCAATCCATTCTCCATGAACAGCGCCATAGTGGCAATCAACACGGAAATCAAGGCCGAGGGCCGGGTGATGGAGGCCCTCTGCAAGATGCCCTCGGTGCAGGAGTGCTACATGGTGTACGGGGTGTACGACGTCATCGTGAGGTTGTCGGCCTCCAAGGAGCAGGAGATGAGCGCGGCCATCTCCGCCATACGCGAGGTGCCGGGGGTGCGCTCCACCCTGACCCTGGTGGTTTGCCGGGAGCATAAAAAGTAAGCATTAGGTCGTATTTACCAGGCAGAGGTTTCCTATTGGATAAGTTCGCCCAGGACCTTGACACGCTGATGGCCAAACTGGTCTCCGGCTGCTCCCCGCCCTGCGAGGAGTCCCTGCGCCAGCTCGAGCAGCGCCTCCTGGACCTCAAGGAGAAGAACCTGCTCAAGATCAACCACTCCGTGCTGGAGATGATCGTGGCCAAGTACCTGGTGCTGGACGGCTACGAGGTCAATCTTGAGCACATGATCGACGCCGGGCTGAGCTGCGACGTCTACGCGCGCAAGGGGGACGGGGTGCTGATCGTGGAGGTGGAGACAGGGTACGTGCCGCCGGCCCACGCCCTGGACCCCATGAACTACATACGGGCCAGGATCGCCTCGAAGATAGCCCGCTACTCCAACCACTGCCACAAGTTCTCGTTGGCCGCGCCCCCGCACTACGTGATGCCGGTCATGGACTTCTTCACCCGGCCCCCGCGGGACCGTTCGGAGGGGGATGCCATGCTGGTGAAGGGCTACTGCGACCTGTACTACAAGAGCCCGCCGGTGAGCATGGAGGAGATCATGAACTCGCGCATCCACAGCGTCTCCATCATCGACGTGGAGAACGCCTCGCTGAGGGACATGTCCCCCGACGAGTACATCGGAATGACCGCGGACTGGTACCTCTGAGGTGATGGCCTGGACTCCGCTCTCCTGTTCCTGGGCTCGGTGGCGGTCATCTCCCTGTCCGGGGTTCTCATGCCCGGGCCGGTGTTCGCGGTGACCATCGCCTGCGGCTTCCAGGACCGCTGGTCCGGCTGGAAGATAGCCCTGGGCCACGCCCTGGTGGAGATACCCACCATCGTGGCCATATTCTTCGGGCTCAGCGTCTTCATCAGGAACGAGATGGTGTTGGCCACCATCGGCCTCATCGGAGGGGCCATCCTGCTGTACATGGGCTACGACGTGTTCCGAACGCGCAAGGAGGTGGTCACAAGCTGTTCCACCAAGTACCAGAGCCCCTTCTGGGCCGGGGTGATGACCACCGCGGCAAACCCCGGATGGCTGCTGTGGTGGGCCACGGTCGGCGCCGCCCTGACCGCCACGGCGGTCACCTTCGGCTGGTGGATGCTGCCCTTCTTCGTGGTGGTGCACATCACCTGCGACCTGCTATGGGAGGGCTTCGTGGGCATGACCATATTCGAGACCAAGGGGCGATGGAGCAGCGACTGGCACCAGCGGGTCATCGCCGGTTCCGGGGTGCTGATGATATTCTTCGCCCTGCTGTTCGTTTACAACGCCCTGAGCTCCCTGCTCTGACCTCATCCTTTTATCCTTCGTCGGCCTACTGACCTGCAGCGATGTCCAGGGCCTACAAGGACTACAAGATCTACTGTTGCTTCACCCTGAACCGGCTGGTGGGGGAGTTGGGGATCAACCTGTACCAGCCGGACCTGGAATCGAAACTGGACCGCCTGCTGACCGATGAGGTGAAGGGCATCTCCAAGGAGGAGGTCAAGCACGAGATACGCTCCAACCACTTCATGACCAACAAGGTCATCGAGAAGCTGGTGGAGGACGGGCTGGTCACCGTGGACCATGCGGACAACCGCTACCAGGTGCGGATTACCAAGGCCGGGGTGCTGTACATCCGCAAGTACAACGAGTTCTTCATGAACATCTACGCGGAGCAGATCCGCGACCACTACCGCTACCGGGGACTGCCTCACTGGGCCCGCGCCCAGGACCGGTGACCGTCGGCCAGGTATGGGATGAACTCGTAGCTGCCGTCCTCGTTCTCCACGATCAGCTCCAGGGAGGAGGCGAAGGCCTTGCCGCGATGCCTTACGGTGATCGAGGCGTTCATCAGCAGATCGTATGCGGCCTCGTCCAGGTCCTGGTCCTGGGACCTCTTCCAGAGCATTATGGCCCGGGAGGCCGGCATGCGCGCCCTGGCGCAGACGTCCTCCACGTCCCTGATCATGCCCCACGCCGCGTCAGCGGTGGGAGGCGAATCCGAATGGCGGATGAACATCTGGTATCCCGGGTACCCTATCCCGAGGGCCCTCCAGAGCGGCCCGGGGCGGGAGACGAGATGGTAATCGAAGCGGTGCGTGGCCCCCGAATGGCCGGGCAGCATGGCCGGGGAGGCCCCCTTGGAGGCCAGGGCCGAGGCCATGGAGGGGTTCCTGGCGGCCAGGTGCGCCTTCAGCCTGTCCACCGCGCTGCCCCCCTGGGGGGCGTACATCACCGGCTCGTCCTGCTTTATGCTCAGGATGGCCGAGTGCCTCAGGTCGTAGTAGTCCAGGAAGTCCTTGAGACGGCGCAGGGTGAACAGGGTCCACACCCCCAGGGCGAAGAGCAGGATGAACACGGCGGTCATGGGGTAGGAGTGCGGGGCGTTCTGCACTATGAGTATGAGGTCCAGCAGAAGCCAGGCGGCGATGAAGGCACCCGCGGCCCATACCAGCCTGCGCATGTGCGGGGCCTCCCTGTGCACCTCCTCCGCCAGGTCGAAAATGGCGGAGATGGGGTTCTCCACCCTGCGGGGGTCGTCAGCCATCTCCCCACGTTCGCATTTTTACCTATATAAAATCATAGGAAACATTCGTCAGTAACATTTCTGCTTGGTCCTATATCATATACCCCCGCGTTAGCAGATGCAAGGAGGCTTAGAATGATGAAGCTCACAAGCGTGATCGTCCTGGTCCTGGTGGCCGCATTGACCTTCAGCGGCATCAGCATCAGTGCTGACGCCGCGGAACCCGACCCCTGGGACCGCATAAGGCTGGAACAGGGCACCACCACCGATTACGGCGGTGGAAGCTACGTGGCGTTGAACATGACCGACGGCTCGTCCCTGGCCTGGTTCGGCGTGGTCTACGGCAACGAGAACGACCCGGCGCCCATAACCATAGTGGGGGCCAACATCCGCTACCTGGGCGGGGCCAAGGTGGTCTCCGAGGGCGGCACGGTGCTGCTGGACCAGGTGCCCATCCCGGTGGTCACCGTGTTCGGGCAGAGCCTGTTCGCCCTGCTGGAGTTCGACGACGTCGGCTACCGCACCGACTTCGGGCTGGATTACGGGGCCGGCAACGGGCTGTTCGACTTCAACAGCGACCGCCGGCTGTTCGAGGACCCCGAGGGAAGGTTCGAACCGGTATACAAGTACATCAACCTGGAGAGGGCCTGGACGCTCTCGGACATCGAGACCACCCTGGACCCGGCGAACCAGAGCAAGCACTACGACTTCTCGCTGTACGCGGAGGACGTGCTCTACGACAAGGTCTGGGATCCCGAACTGATGCAGTACCGGAACGGCACGGAGGACGACGGGACGGTGGACCGCATCGAGTTCGCCTTCCACCTGACCGCCATGGCCCAGCAGGAAGAGGTGCAGATACCGTTCTACCGTGTGACCGTGGGACAGGGGATGAACGACAACGTCATCCTCTCCTCGGAGGAGATCGCCCCCCGCAACTTCACCGGGGTGACCACGGACACCTCCTTCAAGTACGACCACATCATCGAGGGCTGGGACCCCTCCACGGATGCGGAGGACCCGCTCATAATGCTGGAGAACGGCATCGTGCATGCGGTGTTCATCCCTGACGTGGTGGAGGACTGGTACTCCGCGCAGTTCGTGAAGGACAAGGTGCAGGACGGGGCCGGGGTGGCCGAGCTGGAGACCTCCGAGGGAGTGGTGGAGGTGCGCGGCAATGAGGAGCTTCCGGAGGAGTCCGTGCTGGTCACCAGGGACAGCATCAGCTTCCGGGACAACTGGCAGAGGACCGGGGCCCTGACCTGGGTCAGCAACGTGAGCGTGGACGGCCAGGAGGAGCTGGTGGTATACCAGGTGCACGCCGGCTCCCGGCAGATGCTGCCTGACGACGTCCCGGACGGGGACGTCAACTCCCTGGTCATCCTGGGAGGATACATCTATCCGGTGGGGCAGAGCGTCATGCACGATCCCACGGTGCAGGTGCACGCCCTGGGGGTGGACATGGTCCCCAGCATACCGGTGCTGGTCACCGTGATCATCGTCATCGCGGTGATGATATGCGCGGTGCTGGTGCTCATCGCCGCGGTCATCCTGTACGTGGAGCGGAAGAAGCGCGGCAGGATGCAGGTCCCCCCGCCCTACCGGTGAAGGCCGGCAAACCCCTTCCTCAATACTTTTTCATGCGGTGGCCCAGGACCTCGATCTCCTCGTCCCGGTTCAGGCTGGCATCGAAGTTCTTGCGCAGCTGCAGCATGTTCAGGTGGTCGAAGCCCGAGGACAGGTACAGACGGATGGCGTCCTCGTTCCGGGGGATCACGTCCACGAACAGGGCCGCGATACCCTTCTCCCGCATCATGCCGTCCACCAGCCGCAGCGCCTCCCGGCCCGCAGACCTCCCCCGGAACTCCGGGGCCACGTAGATCTCCTCCAGCCAGGCGGCGTTCTGTCCCCCGTAGCGCAGCACCAGGAACCCGGCCAGGTGCCCGTCGCAGCAGATGCAGTGCACCTCGCTCCCCCCGGCCTGCCAGTTACGCAGGCATTCCTCGGACATCTCCTCCGTCTGCAGGTATTTGTCGGGGGAGCCGGTGAGGCGGCGGTGAATGTTGTAGAACTCGGTGACCATCAGGACCAGGAGGTGGCGGTCGCAGTCCGCCATCGGACGCAGCGAGATGCCCATGCCCTTGCCATGGGCCGGAGGGAATAAAAAGGCTAGTCTCCCCGGCCTATCTCCATCATCCTTTCCAGGGGCTTCCTGGCGGCCTCTATAACTTCCGGAGAGAGGGTGATCTCCGGACCCAGGGTCTCCAGGGCCTTGATCAGGGAGGAGACCGAAGTGCGCTTCATGTTGGGGCAGATGGCCCCGGGGACCGGTATGAACACCTTGTCCGGGGCCTCCTTGCCCAGCCGGTAGGTCATGTCCACCTCCGTGCCCACGATGAACTCCTTGGCCTCGCTGCCCTTGGCGTAGCGTATCATCCCCTCGGTGGAGGAAACGCTGTCCGCGAGGTCTATCACCTCAGGGGTGCACTCCGGGTGCACCATGAGCTTGGCATTGGGATGCTGGCGCCTGAGCTCCATTATCGTCTGCACGGATATGTCGTGATGGGTAGGGCAGTAACCCGGCCACAGCAGTATCTCCTTCTCCGGGTGGAAGCGCTGCACGTACGCGCCCAGATTCCGATCGGGCACGAATATGATGCGCTTCTGCGGCATCCTGCCGACGACCTTGACGGCGTTGGCGGAGGTGCAGCACACGTCCGCGAGCGCCTTCACCGCCGCGGAGGTGTTCACGTAGGCGACTATCGCTGCCTCGGGATACTTCTCCTTCACCGGCCCCAGCTCCAGGTCGGTGCACATGGCGGACATGGGGCACATGGCCTCCGATTCCGGCAGTATGACCTTTTTGCCGGGAGAAAGGATCTTGGCGCTCTCGGCCATGAAGTCCACTCCGCAGAACACGATGACCTCCGCGTCGGTGCTGGCTGCCTTCTGCGACAGCCCCAGGGAATCCCCCACGAAATCGGCGAGGTCCTGGACCTCCGGCGGCTGGTAGTTGTGTGCCAGGATGACGGCCTTGTGCTTGGCCTTGAGCTCCTGGATGCGCTCCGCGGCGTTCATTCGGCATGCCATGCCAAAATCCGTATAAATATTTACTTCACCAGCTTGCGAATGGCGATGCTTCGCCCTCGTGGTCCAGATGCGATCATCGCCCCGTCCCGCCGGGGCGGCCGAGGGGAGCGAGGCCGACCGGGAAAGGGGTTGTTGGCCCTGGGAGCCCCCCCTTGCCGGAGGAGCGCCCAAGGGACGGAGGATCACTTCAGCATCGCGTCGAGCTTCCTGCCGACCTCGGCCCAGTTCACGTGGTTCCAGAAGGTCTCCACGTACTTGGGGCGCAGGTTCTTGTAGTCGATGTAGTAGGCGTGCTCCCATACGTCCAGGGACATCAGCACCCGGAAGCCGGGGATGACGTTCACGTTGTGCTTCTCCACCTGCATGATTATCGGCTTCTTGAGGGCCATGCAGTAGACCAGAACGGCCCATCCGGAGCCCTCGGCGCTGCCGGCGGCTGCGCTGAACTCCTTCTTGAAGCGCTCTATGGAGCCGAACTCCTTGACCAGCTCCTCCTTCAGCTTTCCGGAGGGCTCTCCGCCCTTGCCCGCGGGGGACAGGGTCTCCCAGTACACCGAGTGCAGGTAATGCCCGCCCACCTGGAAGGACAGGTCCTTGGTCAGGGCCTTCATGTCCAGGTCGGCGTTGTCGGCCCGGGCCTTGTCCAGCTTGTCCAATATGGCGTTGGCCGCGTTCACGTAGGCGGCGTGGTGCTTGGTGTGGTGCACGGTCAGCTGCTCCTCGCTGAGGAAGGGGGCCAGGTCCTTGTAGCCGTAAGCGAGCTTGGGAAGCTCATACCTCTTGACTTGTTCCATTCTTAAAACACCTGTACGTGCTATCTGAGCTGATACCACATAACGATTTTGGTGCCTGCATCGGTATCGCAATTAATCGATCTCACCCGGAACGCGAGTACCAATCGCGGATGGCCTGGGCCTCCGAGGCCTCCAGGTCCTTGAGCGTGTAGGACTTGCCCGCCGGCGAGGAGAGCAGGGACGCGGACAGGGAACGGAGGCCGGCCAGCCTCTGGAAGGGGTTGGCCTTGAGGGTCAGGGATTGCACGTGGCTGCGCCCGATGAGCACGTGGTACAGGCTGTAGCTGCGGAAGCGAAGGGTCAGCTGAATGCCGTCCACGGAGGATCTGCCGTTGGCGTGCCGGGACCGGGCCAGCAGGGCCGCGGGGACCAGCAGCAGGAAGGAGGCCCACAGGTACGGGACGCCGAAGTACCATCCGGCGGCCGCGATCGCGGAGGCGGCCAGGGCCGTGGGCACCATGGCCCTGAACAGGTAGCGCCTCAGGGACCTCCGGGGCAGGGGGGTCATGCTCCCGGGCATGGAATATTCAGGCAGCATGTCGTGCAGGAAGGCCTCCAGTTCCGTCCGGCGCACCAGGGGGTGCAGGATGGACACCCGCTCCTTCTCCTTGGACCCCCCACCGGCCACCTCCACCAGCAGTGTGCACAGCCCCAGCGGCTGGCGCAGCAACCCCTGATGGACCACCAGGGCCTGCAGGCGGTGCAGGCGCACGGTCACGTGGTTGCGCTTGATGACCCCCCAGCTGATCTCCAGCCGGTCCTCGAAGCGGTTCACGGTGAAGCGGGCGTACTGTATGGCGAAGGTCACCGTGGACAGTGCCCAGGAGACCAGGAGCATGCCTGCGATCAGCAGCACCCAGAGCAGCAGGGACATGTGCGAGAGGCCCTCCACGACCCAGTCCATTAGGTCCTGGGGGATGTACTCGTACACCTGCGAATATATCAGGGCGATCACCGAGAAGAGGATCATGAACCTCCCGGAGGTCACCCCGGCCAGCCAGAGGTCCCTGCCCTGAAGGAAGCGCATTCCTCGGGGCACCTCCATCATCTCATCCGGCCGGGGCATGGCCTTGTTGAGGTTGCGGCGGATGTTCTCCACCTCCTCCTTGGAGAGGGCGCGGAGGTTGACCTCCGCGTCCACGTTCACCCCGGCGGTCTTGATCTGCAGCGTAGAAAGGCCGAAGGCCTGCTGCAGGATGTTGGAGAAGACGTTGATGGACTGCACGCGTTCCCAGGTTATGGACCGCTCGCGCTTGAAGAGCACCCCCTCCCGAATATGCACCAGACCCTCCTCGTAGCTGTAATGGTAGAAGTACCAGCGCATGACGCTGTAGAGCAGGGAAATGCCGATTATCGCCAGGGAAATGACGATGAGGTTCCCGACGAAGCCCCCGAAGAGGTCCCCGGGCAGGGATATGGCCAGGACCAGGGCCATGCCTATGTAGGAGCGCAGCCCTCGCGCGGTGTCGAACAGGATAAGCAGGGGATGCTGGCGGCGGAGTTCAGACATCTTCGTCACTCATCCGGGCCAGGGCGGCGATCTCCCCCCTCAGCTCCTCCGCGGTCTGCTGCGGCAGGGCCGGGATGGCGAAGCGGGTGGCGGCCGTGGATACGTAGAGAGTTGCCAGACCGAAGTAGCGCATCAGGGGCCCGTGTTCTGTGTCCACGTACTGCACCCGGACCATGGGGATGAGGTGGCGCTTGATGACGAAGATGCCGTGCTGTATCTCCACCTCGTCCTTGCGCACCTCGTAACGCCAGAAGCGGGCCTTGAGCCACGGCCCGGCGATGATGGACCATGCGGCGAGCATCAGGGCCAGGGCGATGGCGGCCCAGCCCGTCCATCCGGGGAGGCCGGTGGCCGGAACGAAGAATAGGATGAACAGAACGGCGATGACCAGGATGATCGCGGAGGAGATGGCCCCGCTGATGGTCCACACCTTGCGGGCCCGGGGATCGATCCTCTCCTTTGGCTCACCCTCCATCCTCAGCCTTTCCCTGATGTCCTCGAGGTCCATGTTCCTTCCCCCCGCACCCAAGCATCAGGCCCGAATTAATCCTTTGCATTCGGGCATGCGGCCTGGTATGTCATGCGACGCCGGGGCAACAAATAATAATCCAGTAGCGATTATCACCTCGGTTAGGATGACGAGCGGGCGAGAGGAGCTGGCCGCCAGGTACTTCAACTGCAGCGAGAGGGAGCGGGCGGTGTTCGAGGCCGGGATCAAGCTGGGCACCATCTACCACCAGTTCGTGGGCACCCCGGTGGCCGCGGCCAACGTGGACATACTGGAGAAGGCCATCGAGGACGGGGTGCGCGTGCAGCCCTTCGTCAAGGATGTCAGGGTGGCCATATCCAGGGAGGCCCTGCGCAGGAAGAAGGACGAGTTCGATTATCAGACGCTCACCGGCAACATGCTGAACGTGGAGCTGACCATCACCGTCGGCGGGACCACTGTCGTCGCGGCCATGGACTTCAAGGAGGACCTGCGCTACCCCCTGATGTACGTGAGGTCGATCCTTCCCTGATCGCAAAATAAATGTTGTAATTATTATTTATTTGAGTGATTACCCGACCGAACCCAGTCCTGGGCCGCTCGGGAAAGGATATTAAGCTAGGATTGCAATATAGGTCCTCCAATGCGTCGAGCCCATTCGACGGTTGGACACCGGGGAATTGGATGAACAACATCAAGATCGGCATAACCGGGCTTCCGAGCGCAGGCAAGACCAATACCCTCATTCAGGTCATCAAGATGCTTGAGGACGAGGGTCACAAGGTCGGGGGCATGATCACCGAACCGATCTTGGACGACAAGAAGCGCAACGGCCTCTACGTCATCGATTGGATGACCAAGAAGAAGGGGGTCCTGGCGGCCACGGACATACACAGCAAGTTCATGGTCGGGAAGATGGGCATAGACCTGGACGTCCTGCAGGAGATAGGCGTGCAGGCCCTGGTGAACGCCTGCGAGCAGGCGGACATCATAGTCATCGACGAGGTGGGGAAGATCGAGGTGGAGAGCGAGAAGTTCCGGGACGCCGTGAAGGAGGCGCTCAAGACCGAGAAGCCCATGCTGCTTACCTTGCACAAGAAATCCAGGAATCCACTGTTGCAGGACATCCGGAGGCGCGACGACGTGCGAATTTTGGAAGTGACCCCGATCAACAGAAACCTTTTGCCCTACAAGATCATGAAGCTGATGAAGGGCGAGCTGTTGTGAACCTGGAAGGAACTGTCATCAGGGAGGGCGGGACCGATATACTGGTCCCCCCGGCCATCTCCCAGAAGGGACCTGGCAAGATAGAGGGGAAGGTGTTCTTCAACAGGCAGATGGCCTTCAATCGCGATATTTCTGTGGCCATGTTCCATTCGATCATCCGGCCCCGCAGGTGCCTGGACGCCATGGCCGCCACTGGTGCCAGGGGATTGCGCATCTGCCGCGAGGCCCCCGGGAACTATACATTCATCCTGAACGACCGCGAGCCCCTGGCCTGCGAGTACATCGCCGAGAACATCCGCCGCAACGGGCTGGAGAACGCGGTTGCGGAGAACGCCGACCTGCGCTGCCTGCTGGCCCATGAGACCTTCGACTACGTGGACCTGGACCCGTTCGGGACGCCCATCCCATTCGTCCCCGCGGCCCTGCAGGGAATGTCCCGGAAGGGCATTTTGGCGGTCACCGCGACCGATACGGCCTCCCTGTCCGGCACGCACCCTGGAAAGTGCCGCAGGAGGTACATGGCCAACAGCCAGAGGAACCCCTTCCTGCATGAGAGCGGGCTGCGCATAATGATCGGCACCATCGTGCGCATGGCCGCCCAGGAGGACCGTGGGATCACCCCTTTGCTATGCTACTACGCGGACCACTACTTCCGGCTGTTCCTCAATGTGAGGGAGGGCGCGGGGGCCGCGGACGCCTCCCTTGAGCAGCTGGGGATGATGTCCTACGACCGTACCACCGGCGAACGGACCGTTGGAGAGGGGAAGATGGGACCCATGTGGCTGGGGCCGCTGATGGACCACGAGGCCGTGAACGGGGCGGAAGTGCCGGATGGCCTGGAATGCCAGGAGCGCGTGCGCCAGCACTTCGAGGTCTGGAAGGAGGAGCTGGACGTTCCCTTCTACTACGAGACCAACGAGATCGCGGCCATGCTCAAGCTCTCCCCTCCCCGTCGGGAGGAGCTGATGGAGGTCATGGGATCGATCGGCCGGACCTCCCGGACCAACTTCTCCCCCACCGGCTTCCGCACGGACCGCCCCCTGCAGGAAGTGCTGGAGGCGTTCCGTTCCATCTGCTGAGTCAGATGTTGAAGCGGCGGTTGGTCGCCACCAGCACGATATAGGTGAAGACCACCCCCAGGGCCACCCCCATCAGGACGTCCGCCCCGCCGAAGAAGCAGTCCCAGACCAGTATCACCAGCCCCCAGGCCATGAAGGCGGTGGCGGAGGTCACCGCGTTGCTTATGTTGCTCAGGGAGCCGGAGGCCATCTTGGTCTCGAAGCGCATCAGCCGCCTTCCCAGAAATATGAACACCAGCAGGGGCCCGAAGGTGAGCCACTGGATGAAGGGCGAACGGACCACCTCGGCCGTGGCCTCATCCGTGATGAGCAGATTTGATGCGACGGTCACCGCCACGATCCAGGCCACCCAAAGCAGCCAACCCACCAGGTTGGCCTCCCTCTCCTGCGCTGTCCTTCTGCCCTTTCCGCGAGCCAAATGACCCATCTCCCCCAGGGCCGTTCTCCTCAGGCCCTCGACTTCCCCGGGTGAAAAGCCCCCTATCAAGTATTTGAGAATGATGAGGACTTTTCTTCATTGTGACCTGAAGACCGAGCTCATGAGGAAGAAGCCTTTATCTATCTGGGCCGGTTTTGCGAGGATGGTGAGAGATTGCCGAGCATAGCGGTCATCGGTGCCCAGTGGGGAGACGAGGGCAAGGGCAAGATCACTGATTACGAGGCCGGACGCGCGGACATGGTCGTGCGCTACCAGGGCGGCTCCAACGCTGGCCATACAATAAAGGTGGGCGAGGAGGTCTTCGCCCTGCACATCCTGCCGTCGGGCATCGTGCGCGACGGGGTTCTCAACGTCATAGGCAACGGGGTCATCGTGGATCTCATCTCCCTGGACCGGGAGATCGCCGAGGTGCAGGCCCGCGGGCGCTCCGTGGAGGGACTGCGCATCTCAGACCGGGCGAACGTCATCCTGAACTGGCACCGCTTATTGGACGGGGCGGAGGAGAGGCTCCGGGGCAGCAAGACCGTGGGCACCACCGGGAAGGGCATCGGCCCCTGCTACTCGGACAAGATCGCCCGCAGCGGCATCCGCATGGGCGACCTCTTGGACCCCGAGCTGCTGGAGGAAAGATTGGACACGGTCATGCCCATGAAGCTCAAGGTCATGGAGATATTGGGGGTGCGCCTGGCGCAGAACCGCGAGGAGCTGCTCAAGGAGCTCCTGGCCTACGGCCGGAAGTATGAGAAGCACATCATGGACACCTCGGTGCTGGTGAACGAGGCCTTGGACGAGGGAAGGAACGTGCTGTTCGAGGGGGCTCAGGGCACCATGCTGGACATCGACCATGGGACCTATCCGTTCGTCACCTCCTCCAACTGCGTGGCCGGAGCCATATGCACTGGGGCTGGCGTCGGTCCCAAGCGCGTCGACGAGATCATGGGAGTGCTGAAGGCCTATACCACCCGCGTGGGAGCCGGACCGTTCCCCACGGAGCTGAACGACGCCACCGGTGAGCTGCTCATGAACGTGGGAGGGGAGTTCGGCACCACCACCGGACGGGCCCGCCGCTGCGGCTGGCTCGATCTTCTGGTCGTGGAGCACGCCGCCCGGTTGAACGGGCTGACCCAGTTCGCGGTGACCAAGCTGGACGTCATGAACGGCCTGAAGACCGTGAAGGTCGCCGTGGCCTACGAGATAGATGGCAAGAAGGTCCACCACTTCCCGGGCAACTTCAAGATGCTGGAGCGGGCCAGGCCGGTCTACGAGGAATTGGACGGCTGGAAGGGATGGAAGCCTGAGGAGACCGCGGAGATAGTGCGCGGCGGTTTCGATGCGCTCCCCAAGGAGATGAGGGACTATCTGGGATACATCGAGAAGCGTTCCAAGGTCCCCGTGCGCATCATCAGCGTGGGGAAGGGCAGGGAAGAGACCATAAGGCGCTGAGACCGGGCCTTCATCGGTCGATGTATTCCATTAGGCCGAGATGGTTCCCGTCGGGGTCCTGCACGATGGCGAGGTGGGCGAAGTCCATCATGGGCCTCTTCTCCATCACCACCCTTCCTCCGTTCTGCAGCACCCTCCTCACCACCTCGTCGATCGACCCCACCTCGACCTCCAGGAAGGTGGCCGTCGCGCCGTGGGTGCCCCTTCTGAACAGACCCCCGTTGATGGTCCCCCTTTCAATAGGGACCCCCTCGCCATCGGCCTCCGCGGTCAGGACCCGGTGATAGTCCCCACCGCTTCCCTGGACCGGAGCGATGGACCAGCCCAGGACCTCCCGGTAGAAATCGCTGGCCCGGGCCATGTCCTGCACCGGGATGTTGAACGACCTGACCGCGCCTGTCGGCCTCATCCTGCGTTGCCATTCGCCCCGGCCGTAATCCACTTTTCGATGACGGTGAACCCCGAGATCATATCCATTTCAGAACGACAGGCTCCTTCCTGGGGGTCGGTCCGAGGTCCTTGGCCGGGTGGCCGAACACCAGCTGGGCCTGGAGGGTGTGGTCCTCCGGGACGCCCAACTCCCTGCGGGTCTCCGGATCCTGGCCCAACGGCGAGGCGAAACCCACCCAGAGGCTGCCCAGGCCCATGGAATGCGCGGCCAGCATCATGTTCTGGGCGCACAATGCGCTGTCCTGGGCAGGGGTCATGGCACCGGGGGCGCAGAAGATGAGGATTAAGCACGGAGCGCCGTGGAATATGTCATTGGCGGGATCGTCCATCATCCTCTTCAGGTTGCGGAGGTTGTCTATTCCCGGAGGGTCGCCCTGCATCTGCTTCTCCAGATGCATGGAGAACAGCGCCTTGGCCCTGGCGCTGTACCGGTCCATGACCTCGCGGTCGGTGATCACCACGAACCTCCAGGGCTGGGTGTTGCAGCCGTTCGGCGCCCGCACCCCGCATTCCAGAAGCCTGCTTATCTGTTCCCTGTCCAGCGGTTGGTCGGTGTAGCCGCGCACCGACCTACGGGAGTTGATGTTCGACATGACATCGTTCATGGCGGGGATGGTATCGATGGAACGGGGATAATTGGATTGCGGTGGAAAAAAGAAAGGTTGGGGAAAGTGGTTTTCAACATCACTTCAGGATGCCCATGCGCAGCAGGCCGGCCATCAGCAGGCCGAAGCCCCCGATGAACACGATCTCGCCGCCCGCGCCATAGTTCCAGGCGAACAGGACCACCAGGCCCCAGAGGGCCAGGATGCCCCCGAACGCCAGCATGATGATGTCGATGATCTCGCCCTCCAGCTGCTTGAGCAGCTGGGGCACCAGCACCATGCCCAGGGCCATCATTCCCGCCACCAGGCTCAACAGGCCCAGTATGAGCGAGGGAGCGTAGAATCCCCATCCAGCGAGGTCGGAGAAGTTCCACATGGCCCCCATGAACAGGAACATGCCGGAAACGAGCAGGATGGTCTCGGTCAGGTCGATGCGCTTGACCGTCGGCGTCCGCTTCGGCGGAGCCGGGGGCTGATAATAACCTCCCTGCGGGGGATAGTAGGCGCCCTGCTGCTGGGGCGGCTGCTGGTACTGCTGGTCATACTGCTGAGGTGGTTGCTGGTACTGCTGCGGGGGCTGCTCGTACTGCTGGGGCGGCTGCTGGTAACCGGGGTTCCCCAGGTTTGCGCCGCACCTCGGACAGTTCGCAGCGTTGTCCGCAATGTAGTCCATTCCGCAATTGTTACATCTCAAGAGATATCCTCCTATGTTCCCAGTCAATGGCGTAATTGATTATTAATGATTTATTCAAGAATGAACGCACCCAGGTCCGTTCATGGGTTTGGAAACCCACTATTTAATAAAAATATGCAAAATATTAAGCGTTCGCGACGGCTTCCTTCTCTCAAATCTAGGGGATCGTAGGGGGGATAGGAATGGCGTCTTTCGAGAGGACATTATCATTCGTGGTATTAGCGATGTTGATCGCGGCGGCCTTCGTCCCGTCGGGTATGGCGGCTGTGGCCGACGACTCTGGGGGAGCGGCCCCCGTCGGGGAGTCGGCGCTGCTGGTTCAGGTCATAAGGGTGGATAGCAACGCCGAATTGGCCGCGCTAGTATCTTCCGGCACGGCTTCCGGATCCGGGACTGCCGTCGACCCTTACGTAATAGACGGCCTGGAGATCGATGCCGCAGGACAGGGAGCGGCCATCTACATCGGGAACACCACCTCGTATCTGCGCATATGCAACTGCACGCTATACGGGGCCGCCTACCTGGCGAACTACTTCGCCCATGGCGGGGCCATAAACCTGTACGACGTCGAGAACGTGGTCGTGGAGAACAACGTCATATCCTCGTCCCATCACGGCGTGTACGCGAAGAACGCCCTCAACGTCGTTCTCACTGGAAACACCGTCAACTCTGTGAGCTTCTACGGGATGGCCGTATACGACTCGAGCCATTGCTTGATCGAGGACAATGATGTCATGGGATCCAACTGTGGGGTCTTCCTCACCAACGCCCACGACTGCGAGGTTCGGGACAACGGATTGAGCGGGAACTCCAACTCCGGCCTGCGGGTGGAGTCCTCGAACACCATACTGGTGATGAACAACACCTGCGACAACGACGCCATGTCCGGAATTTCCTTAAGCAACAGCGATTGCATCAGTGTGGTGGACAACACCTGCGTCGGTTCCAGACGCGGGATGTGGCTGTGGTCAAGCGATCTTAACCTCGTGGAGGGGAACGTAATCAACTCCTCCACAGAATGCGGGATACTGGTTGATACTTCCCATCAGAACCGATTCGCCAACAACACCGTGCTGTTCAGTGATGATTACGGTTTCTACCTTACATACGCGGAAGGCAACGTTCTGGAGGGCAACAACATCAGCGACCATTCCAGCTACTATGCCGTGTACATCGTTCGAGGCACTGGGAACATGCTCCTGAACAACACCTTCCTACGCGATGTGGATGGCATCAGGATGTTCCGAACGTCCGCCAACGTCGTGGAAGGCAACGTTTTCATTGAGAACGCATGGGGAATAGAAATTGACACTGCGGATTGGAATCTGATCTCCAACAACAGTTTCATAGGCGGATTCACCGGGATCCGGGCGATTTGCTCCGACACACAGCAATCGAAGGGATGCAACAACAATACCATCTCCGGCAACCTGTTCAGGGGAGGCTCCAACTACGGGGTTCAATTCACGACCGACAGGGGGCCGAGCAAGAACAACACCATCGAGTATAACACCTTCCTGGAGTACTTCTTCGGTGCTGTGGCCCTTATGAGCTGGGACGATGACAACCTTATCGTGAGCAACGCCTTCATCGATAATTTTCCAATAGAACCTGCCCAATGCTCCGATTCCTCGTTCAGCCACTGGAACGACTCCGATTCCGGCAACTACTGGAATGACCATACCACTCCCGACCTCAACGAGGACGGCATCGTGGACGACGGCTACATCATGATGGGAGGCAACATTGACCACTACCCGCTGGTAAGCCCGCTGTGGATCGAGACCCCGGCCGATCTCCAGGAGTTCGGTACTTCCGCCGTGGTCTCCGGTGTACTGGTGAACCATCACCTCGCCGCCGAATTCACTCTGGAGAACACGGCCACGGGAGAGACGGTTAATGTCACCGCCCAGACCCATTGGAGCAAGGAGGTGGAACTGACCACCGGCGAGAACACCATCGTGGTCAGCATGGAGGATATCGACGGACGGACGTATTCTGACCAGGTCATCCTGGTGCGCACCACCCCGTCGGTCAGCGCGGAACCGGCCAACGGGACGATCACCTACGCACTCCGAGCAGAATTTCAACATCACCGTTGACGCAGGAGGCTGGGAATGGCTGGACCACATCTTGGTGCAAATATCCCAGAATCGGGAACCCCGTATTGGTGGAGCATCGACACCCGCTTTGGACGTACACTACCACGGGCAGGTCGAGATCTACCTGTACTACGGGCTCAACCATATCACCGTATTCGCCAACGACTCGGCGGGCGGGACCGCCACCTGCTCCCTGGACCTCTACTACGATCCCTATCCCCCGGTGATCGAGTTCACCTACCTGCCCGATGGATCGTACCTTAACGATGTGCCGGTGGAGATCACCTGGACCTTCGTTGAGTACATGCCCTTCCTTCGGGACGCGCCTCTGGTCGATATGCACTACCGCATTGAGGGCCGGACTGGATACGCACCGAGAACGGCTCCGTGGTCTTCCCGGACCTGGAGGACGGGCCCTACTACCTCCAGATCAAGGCCGTGGACGCTGCGGGGAACGTCGGTATGAACGGCGTGAACTTCACCCTGGACACCCGCGCTCCGTCCTGGAGATACTGAACCCGCCGAACGGGGCGATCTACGATGTGGACTAGTGCCCTCAGCATATCGGCCAACGACGATAATTCCGGTCTGGCCGGGGTTCAATATCGCCTCAACGGTGGGGCCTGGACTACCTTGGCGGGGACAGCACGATGATGCTGGACCTGGCGGACGATAACCATCTGCTGGAGGTGAGGGCGGAGGACTACGCCGGTAATGGAACATCACCTCCGTGGAGTTCACCGTTGACCACCGCCCCGGTGGTGACCATAACCTCGCCGGCGGACGGCGGGTACGCCGACAGCGGTGTGGTCAGCTGGACCGTGGATGACGTCTCCGGAGCGAACAGGACCGAGGTCAGCATCGACGGCGAGAACTGGACGGCGGTCAGCGGGACCAGCCACGACCTGGGCCCGGGGTGACGGAACCCACACGGTCCATGTGCGGGTGACCGACAAGGTCGGTCTGGTTGGCTGGGACAATGCGACCTTCACCATCGACTCGGTGAAGCCGACGGTCAGCATCGCCCCTGCGAACGGGGCGCTTTTCAACGTAAGCGGCGTCACCGTCACCTGGACGGTGGAGGCGATGCCCTCTCGGGCATCGACCGCTACGAGGTCCGGGTCGGCGGGCGACTGGATGACGGCGGTGAAACAGCAAGACCCTGACCCTTGACGATGGGACGAATGACATAACCGTTCGCGCCTTCGACCGGGCAGGAAACTATCAAGACGCCTCCGTATCGATCACCGTGGATACCCTGGCCCCGGTGTTGTTGATCACCGCCCCTGCCGACGGGGCCTTGCTGAACTCCTCCAGCGCCCTGGTGACCTGGAGCATCATGGAGGCCGGAGGGATCGCGTCGGTCGATCTGTCGGTCGACGGAGGGGCTTGGCAGCCCCTGGCCGCTGCGGCGCTCAGCTCCCCGGTGGAGGACCTGGAGGACGGGGAGCACACCGTTTCCGTGAGGGTCGGGGACGCCGCCGGGAACCAGGCCCTGGCCTCGGTGACCTTCTTGGTGGACATCACCGCGCCCACCTGCGTCGGATATCCAGCCGGTGACGATGTCGACCTGGGGACCATAATAATCGTGGCCTTCTCCGAGGCCATGGACCGCAACGCCACCACCATCACCATCGCCGGAGTGACCGGGACGGTGACCTGGGATGACATGAACGCCACGTTCACGCCCTCCGCACCGCTCGCATACAACTGGAGGTACCTGGTGAGCGTGGCCGGCAGGGACCTGGCCGGGAACACCATGCAGGAGGCCTGGTCCTTCAACACCACCCTGGTCGGGCAGATAACCGGCCGGGCGGTGGATGAGGACGGGGCCGCCCTGTCCGGGGCGGTGGTGACCCTGAACGAGGTCAACGTGACCACCGGCGCTGACGGGCGCTTCACCTTTGCGGACGTGGAGCCGGGGAACTACAGCATCACGCTGGTGAAGGAGGGATACCTGATGGGCGCGGCCATGGTGACCGTGTACGGGAACCAGACCTCGGACCTGGGGAACATCACCATGGAGGCTGCGGTCCTCGTGGGCGCGGTCTCCGGGACCCTGTTGGACGAGGACGGCGAGCCCATGGCCGGGGTGGTCGTCTCCCTGGGCATGATGATCGAGGTCACCGACGCCTCGGGCAACTTCTCCTTCCTGGAGGTGCTGCCGGGATCATACGACTTCATCGTGTTCCGCGAGGGGTACGACATACTGTACCAGGCCCTGGAGGTCGATGAGGGAGAGGTGATCGACCTGGGAGACCTGACCCTGGTGGCCAACGAGGAAGAGGACGACGGTGGGAACACCATTATCATCGTGGCCGCGGTGATCGCCCTGGCCGTGGCGGCCGTGGGCGTACTGGTGTTCTTAAGGAGGAAACCCTAGACCCAGAAACCACTTCCCCCTTTCACTTTTTCCAGGGCCACGCTTGAAATAATCGGCAATGCATGCTCCCGGGGATGAACGGTCGAACGCCGGACAGCTCCGACAATGTCAGCAAGGAGCTCAGGGTGCATGGCGGCAAGTGGGCCACCGCCCACGGTTCGTACTTCTCCGATCCGGTGAAGGCCGGGGCTCTCCTGGACAAGGCCGTGCGCATCGCCCTGCGGGAACGGCCGAACGTCATCGCCGACATCGGAGGGGGAACAGGGTTCCTCCTGGACCTGTTCAGGTCCCGCATGAACGGCTGGTGCCCCCGGCTGGTGGATGTGGACGTTTCTCCGGAACAGCTGCAGGTGTGCGCCTCCAGGGGCCTGGAGCCGATGCTCTGCTCGGTGCTGGACGTCAGGCGCGGGGACCTGGTGAACGATGAGGAACGCCTGATGCTCATCTCCCGCTCGGTCATGCACTACTTCGGCCGTAACGGTCAGGACGATTTCCTGCGTGCCCTGCGCTCGGTGATGCGCAAGGGGGAGTACCTGGTGCAGCAGCCGGCCTGCTTCACCACCCCGGAGGAGGTGGGGTGCATGAACGAGCTCTACCCCATCATGGGCGTGGACAAGTTCTACCTCGACCCGGAGGACCTGCAGCAGGCGCACGAACGCAACGGCTTCGAGGTCATGGAGATGTCGCTGGCGCCGTCGCTGGACCTGCGCTCCACCGACCTGGCGGAGCGCTACGCCCTCGGTGAGCCTGAACTGGAGCGCATGTGCGAGACCCTGCGCCGCTTCGGCCTTGGCCAGCGGTACGAGGTGCGGGAGAGGCATTTCCGCGGCCCCTTCACATACCGCATAGTGGTGGCCAGGGCCACATGATGCCCGTTTCTTTAATTTACAGATGACATTGGTATTATCTATAATACTGAAACCAGGCATTTTTAGTATTATAGATAATACTATAAACCTTACATTTCATTATTATTAATGTGACTGCAGTGGAGGAACAACGAGAAGCGTTCCTTAGAGAGTTCGTACATCGTTCCATCTCAACCGCTGAGGAACGCCTGCGGCGTTTCGTGGTAGGTCCGGGGGGGGTAAGATATCCCACACGCTACATGTTCCATGATCTGGTGGACAGGATCGATGCATTCAGAAATGGGGATGTGATCATAAGATGGATGATCCTGGCCGGTCTGAGGGGGATGGGCAAGACCACCTTGCTGGCCCAAGCCTATCAGCACCTCTTGGAATCAGGGGTTCCGCGGAACCGCATCCTGTTCCTATCAGTCGAGGATTCCATCAGGAAACTGAACGGTTCCATCGATGAACTGATGACCGCTTATGAGAAGGTCATTGGGAGAACGTTGGAATCCCTGGGTGATGATGAAAGGACGTTCATCTTACTGGATGAGGCGCACTACGATCCGGATTGGGATGGGGCGTTGAAAAGCGTCTATGAGAGGTCCAACAACGTTTTTATTCTAGTCACTGGTTCCTCCGCCCTGGCTCTGACCCAAGGTCCAGATGCTGCCAGGAGGGCGTTGGTTCGCCATGTTCCATCCCTCTCCTTCTCCGAGAATTTGTTGTTGTCCAGAGGGATCACCATAGATAGATCCCTGGGAACGGCCATGAAAGAGGCCATCATGTACTCGGTATCTGCGGAGGAATGCTACAGCAGATTGAACGAACTCAGACCTCGCATATCCGAATCAATTTCCCATGTGGATCACTTCCATCTACAGGAGTACCTGCAGACCGGTACCATCGCCTTTTCCGTGGGGATGAAGAATAAGTTCGATTTCTATGACCTCGTCGCGAGCACCCTGGACCGCATCGTGAGCATTGACCTGCCAACGGTGAAGAATATTAACCCAGTGAACCAGACAAAGGCCATGAACCTGCTGACGTTCATGGCATTGTCGGACCGAATGAGCCTGGAGTCGATGAGCCGGAACCTGGATATCTCCAAGACCGGGCTCCTGGATGTGCTGGGCGCATTGGAGGCCTCGGACGTCATCTACAAGGTCCGTCCATTCGGTTCGGAGAGTACCAGGATGAGGAAGACACCCAAGTACAAGTTCTCCACCCCGGCGATGCGGGCGGCCATATTGCACAAGGTGGGAAGGTCCGTGGGGGAGCCGGAAACCCTGGGCTGGCTGATGGAGGATGCGGTGTCCATGTACCTGCGCGAGATGAGCAGGAACAGGATGGGCATGCGCTTTGATTACGATCACGAAGATGGTGGAGCTGATTTCATCGTGCAGTGGGCCGACCTGGACCCCGTGGTCATTGAGGTGGGGTACGGGAGGAAGGGAGGAGAGCAGGTGGAGAGGACGGCCAAGAAGGTTGGACCTAGATATTCATTGCTGGTATCGGATGGAGACCTCCAATTGGACCTGGAAAGCAGATACGTGAGAGTGCCGAAGGAATGGTTCCTGATGATGATCTGATTCCCCTCGACCCATCCGAGAATGACAGATATCTATGATATGGCCTTATGATCGGCCAATTATCAATTGTTTGCATGCCCCTATCGTGATGTGGTACAATGGAAGAATTTCATTGGAGATGTTGTTCCCTTATCGTCGTGGCCTTCCCAGCCGTGATCTGAGCGGCGGTGGTCCTCTTCCTCGATCAGAGGTCGCGACACTGGCCGGAATGACCATTCATTTCCCTTTTTGTGAGCTTGAGACCATCCATCAACTTATGGTTTTATGAACCCTCTCTGGCATATTTTCCCATCTTTAGGGGGTTGACGATGGTGGAACTGAAACCGAACGTTCTGACAGCGATAGCGGTGGTTGCATTGGTATTGTCCGCGATAGGGGCGGGAGCGGGGATAATGGCCCTGGCCTCCCCGGGCGTTGAAGGCCCGGAGGGGCCTGAGGGTCCGGCAGGCGACACGGGGGCCGCCGGCCCGCAGGGCGAGCCCGGTTACGGCTTCGCCAGCTTCGTCATCGCCGCACACGATTCCCTGGACAACGAGAACGCGGACTTCGTCTGCGACGGGGTGGACGACCAGGTGCAGATCGACGAGGCCTTGGAGGCGCTGCCGGAGCAGGGCGGCTCCATATACCTCCGGGAGGGGACCTACCTGCTGAGCGATGGCCTGAGCATCTCCCGCTCCAACGTGACCATCGGAGGTTCCGGCGCGGGGACGGTGCTCAAGGTCGAGGACGATCTGAACGGCACCATGACCGTGATGAGGGCGCAGCAGGTCTCCAGGATCGTCATCGAGGACCTCAGGATCGATGGGAACAAGGCATCGAACGTGGAGGGCGATCACGACGGGATCGTGTTCGACCGGTGCTACGAATCCCGGATCTCCGGGGTCCAGATCGAGGACCTGAGGGGGACGGCGGTGGAGTTCAGCTCCAGCTCCATGGTGATCCTGGAGGGCAGCGTCATCAGGGACTGCGTGACCTTCGGCGTTTGGGTGAACTATTCCACGGGGATATCCGTCCTCGACAACCAGGTGCAGAGATGCGATGACGTCTCGGTGTTCCTGGCGCAGAGCCGGGACTGCGTGGTTCGGGGAAACCAGGTATGCTTCGGAGGCCTGCACTCGCTTTACATGAGCCTGAGCAACTACAACGTTATCGAGGGCAACTGCCTGAAGGGGGCCGAGGTGAACGGGGTTTACCTGGACAGCTCCTATTACAACACCATCTCCGGGAATCAGGTGCTCAGCTCCGGCTGGTGGGGCATCTATGTCAGCACATCCTCGAACAATAATATCCTGGTGGGGAACACCGTCTCCTCCAGCCTGTACGATGGGGTGCGCATCGATGGATCTACGGGCAACTCGCTCACCGGCAACGCCATCCTGGACTCCGGATGGGCCGGCTTGATCGTCTACGATTCCGACGACACCGCGGTCAGCGGCAACGTGGTGGACTCCTGCTTCTACTCCTGCATATCGATATACAGCTCGGACCAATGCATCATCAGCGGGAACACGGTGCGGTGGGCGCAGGAGCACGGGATCATGATATCGTCCTCGGACGACTGCGTGATCTCAGGGAACACGGTCAGCTGCAACTCCTTCCGGGTGAGCAACTCCTACAGCGGCATATACATCGCCGGAGACAGCGACACGAACCTGATCGACGGGAACACCGTGCGCATAGGGTACACCGATTTCAAGCAGCGATACGGACTGTACATCCAGTCGTCGTTCTGCAACAACAATGTGGTCATCAACAACGACCTGTACGTCTCCGGTTGGACCGCTGACTTCATCGATGACGGGTCCGGGACGATATACCACAATAACCGGCTGTCGACCGGATGGACCCCCTGAAACCCATTTCCTTCTTGCTTTTGTTGAGGGACGAGGCGAGAACCACGAGGCAGGGTCAGCAGGAGGAAAGCGGCCCGGGAGGGATGTCCCCGTTCCCGTCCCTCTCCTCGTGCAGCGTGGCCTTTAGGAACACCCTCTGGTCCCCCAGCGGCATGGTGGCGTCGATGGCCACCTTGGAGGTCGTTCCCTCAGTGCTCGGATCGAGCGATGAACCGGCGGCGTTGTTGACCACCAACAGCCCTCGGGACGCCTGGAAGCGTGTCGCCACCGCCCACTCCACCTGCCTGTCGTCGTAGATGTCGATGTCCTTGTCGACCACGATCACCTGCTTCATGGACGGGTGGCCGGAGAAGGCGGCCATCGCGGCGTTCATGGCGTCCCCCTCCTTGTTCTTGGTGATCGAGATCACTCCGTGCAGCCAGCAGCATCCCCCTTCCGTCAAGCGCACGGCATGAATGCGCGGGACGACCTGCCGCACGGTCTTGAAGATGACCGGTTCCCGGGGCAGTCCCATCAGCAAATAGTGCTCCAGTCCGCCCGGAAGCACCAGATGGAACACCGCGTCCTTTCGGCGGTATAGACGGTCCACCTGAAAGACCGGCTGCTTGCGCACCACGTCATAAGTGCCGGAGATGTCCACGAACGGCCCCTCGTCGACCGTTTCGGACGTAAGGCGTCCTTCCAGCACGTAATCGGCATCCGCCGGCACCGGAAGGCCGTACTTGGTGCGCCGGACCTTCAGCCCCTCCTTCAATCCAATGAAGCGAAGAGCGCTGGCTATCTCCAGCTCGTTGACCTCGTAGTCGGTGGAGGTCGCCCCGGCCAAAAGGACCGACGGACACGTTCCGATCACGAACGCCACCTTGAGGTCCTGCCCCTTCTCCTTGGCCAGCTTGTGCATGGTGAAGAGGTGGCGCGGAACGAGGCGTATGGCGAACTTGTTGCCGGGCATCACCATCAGTCGGTGGAAGGAGATGTTGAGCTTTCCCTCATATTCAGCGATGGCCACGCCGGCCGTCACGTAACGACCGCCGTCCTCCGGGTAGTACTTGGGGATCGGCAGGTCCATGAGATCGAACTTTTCGGTGACCATGTCCTCGAAGCCGGCCTTCTTGACCTCTTCCACCGGACGCGGGGACGCTAGCGCGCCGAGCAGCGCCTTGGTCAGTCCCCCTGACGGCAGACCCAAGGCTTGCTCCACCCTCCCCCGGTCGCTCCAGACGTTGCCGACGGCCTTGCCTCCGTTGAGGTTCTTGAAGAACAGCGGAACGCCCTGGTCCTCCAGGAGCAGCTTGGTGGGCTCCAGTTCCGCGGGCACCCTGCGGTCGACGGTCCGGACCCCGCTCATGCGGTCCAGGAGAGATTGCATCGCCATGAGCGTAAATCATCCTTCCACGATATAACCCATGCGCCCCCAGGTAGCTACGAAAGTTAAAGAGGGGGAGTAAGATATCCGCGAACGATGTCCGAGGAACTGGAAGCGACCATCAGGAAGTACGCCCTGCAGAACGCCGTGCTTTACGCGGGAAAGGCCAATCCCAAGGCCGTGCAGGGGAAGGTGCTGGCCGAGTCCCCCGAGCTGCGCTCCCGGGTGAAGGAGGTCCTTCCGCTCATCGCGTCCATCGTGGAGCAGGTCAACGCCATGGACCCGGAGGCCCAGCACAGGGAGCTGGAGTCCATAGATTCCTCGATGCTAAAAAAGGAGAAGCAGGAGCGCAGGAGCGGGCTGCCGGAGCTTCCGGGCATGGAGCGCGGAAAGGTGGTCATGCGCTTCGCCCCCGGGCCCTCCGGGCCGCTGCACCTGGGACACACGCGAGTGGCCATCCTCAACGACCACTACTGCCGCAACTACGACGGGAAGTTCATCAACCGCATGGAGGACACCAACCCGGACAAGATCGACCCGGACGCCTACGACATGATCCCGGAGGACCTGGAATGGCTGGGCGTGAAGGTCCATCAGACCGTCATACAGAGCGACCGCTTCGAGCTGTATTACGATGTGGCGAGGCAGCTGATCGAGATGGGACGGGCTTACGTGTGCACCTGCCCCGTGGAGGAGTGGAGGGCCCTGAAGGAGAAGAGCCTGCCCTGCCCGCATCACGATGAGGATATCGCGACCACCATGGACAAGTTCGAGAAGATGCTCTCCGGACATTACGAGGAGGAGAAGGCCGTCTTCGTGGTCAAGACCGATCTCAAGCATCCCAATCCGGCCATCAGGGACTTCGTGGGATTGCGCATTGTTACGTCGACGCCGCATCCCCTGAAGGGCGACAAGTACTGCGTCTATCCGATGATGAACTTCAGCGTGGCCCTGGACGATCACTTCCTGGGTCTGACGCATGTGCTCAGGGGAAAGGACCATCTCAACAACACCCAGCGCCAGGCCTACATTTTCAAGTACTTCGGATGGAAGGTGCCGCACTACACCCATTACGGCCTCGTATCCGTTCCGGACGCCATACTGAAGACCTCCACGGTCGGCAAGGGCATCAGGAGCGGCGAGTACAGCGGATGGGACGACGTGCGATTGGGCACGGTGCGCGCTCTTGCCAAGAGGGGCTTCCGCCCGGAGGCCATACGCAACTACTGGGTCGATTGCGGAATAAAGGAGACGGACGTGGAGTTCGCCTGGGACAACATCTACGCTTACAACAAGGCCCTGGTGGACAAGGAGGCCAACCGCTACTTCTTCGTGTGGGACCCCGTGCCCCTGCAGGTCTGCGGGGTCAAGGAGCTCTCCGCCAAAGCGCCACGCCATCCGGACCATCCCGAACTCGGGAACAGG
>JAXGRO010000001.1:0-142477 GCA_040765825.1 Methanomassiliicoccales archaeon | reverse complement strand
TGGTCATCAGCGGAATACTGCTGGACGACGAGGGGAACCCGGTGGCCAACGCCACCATCTCCGTGAACGGAGTGGTGGTCGCGGTTACCGGAGCCGACGGAAGCTACAGCTTCCAGCTCGTCCCAGGGGAATACCTGGTGGCCATCAGCGCCGAGGGTTACGAGGACCAGGCCATGCCGCTGACCATAGACGCCGAATCGGCGTCCCTGGACGTAGAGATGCATGGAACTCCGGAGGTCTCGGACGGCAGCCTGTGGTGGCTGGTACTGGTGATGATCGCCATCATCCTCGGGCTGCTGTACATGATCCGCCGGCAGTTCTAGGGCCGCAAACCTCTTCCCATCCCCTTCTTTTTTCTTATTCCAGAGAACATCCCTCCCGGGCCACCGTCCGCCGAGGGTGCGTCCTCAGACCAACCATTATATCTCCCGCGCCCGATATCCCACTGGGAGAGAAGTGGAGAGGGCGCGGATCAAGACCTTCGTTAACGGTTTGGACGAGAACCTGTCCGGCGGCATACCCAAGGGTAACATCATCCTGGTCTCCGGCGCGGCAGGCACCATGAAGTCCTCCCTCGCCTACTACATTCTGCACATGAACGCGGTGCGCGAGGGCATCAAGGCCCTGTACATCTCCCTGGAGCAGAACAAGCCCTCCCTGCTCAGGCAGATGGACTACCTGCACATGCCCGGCAACCCCGAGGACCTGGTGGAGGTATTGGACCTGGGGGAGATACGCCTGCAGGCCCAGTCTGGCGGATGGTTCGACACTTTCCGCTTCGCCGTGGAGGAGAGCAAGAAGCGCATCGACTACGACGTTCTGGTCATAGATTCCCTGGGGGCCCTGGAGCTCATAGCCAAGTTCGAGCAGCCCCGGGAGGAGATATTCCGGCTCTTCGAGTGGCTTCGCTCGACCGATGTGACCACCTTCATGATCGCCGAGATGCCTGTCGGCCAATACCAGTACTACGGCTCCGGGGACACGGACTTCCTGGCCGACGGCATCATCCACCTGAAGATGGTGGAGGTGGGGGAGATCGAGGTGCAGAGGCGTCTGCGCGTGGTCAAGATGCGCGAGACGGACCACAGCAGCAGCTACTTCTCGTTCTACTTCAAGGACGGCACCTTCTACGTGACCAGGGCCATAACCGATTTCTGAGCTTGACGGTCGCAAGGCTGATACCTTCGCTCTGCGCGCGCCGATCCTCTCCCAGGACCACCAAACGGTGATCGAACAGGGGAAAACGGCCGATCTCGAATTCATTGGAGGGTCTCAGAAATCTAACAGCCTGGTCTGCCCCTGCCTGGCCGGTTCCTCGGTCATCTTCGGAGGGGCCTCCTTCCTGGTCTTGGGGGCCTTGACCGGCACGTGGTCCGGGTCCACCTGGCGCTTGATACGGTCGGCCAGGGTGTCCCCGATGCCGATCACCTTGGATATGTCCTCCATCCGCGCCTCCCGCAGGGCCTCCCGGGACACGAACCCCTTCTTGAACAGGGAGCGGGCGCGAACGCGGCCGACCCCCTTCAGGTCCACCAGCTCCAGCAGCTCCTCCCTCACCCCGTACCTCATGCGGGCCATGAGCTTGGTGAGCACCGGGTAGCAGTCCTTGTTGAAGATGTTGCTCAGCTCCCGCATCGAGTACAGCAGCCATTCCCCCACCTCCACCTTGTTGTGCAGGTCCCCCGGCCCGATGCTGAAGGAGCGCAGCAGCTCCTCCTCGTCCTTCTCGTCCACCCACGAATCGAGCACCAGGGCGGTCTTGACCTCGCTCAGGAAGTACTCGTGATCGGGGGAGTCGAACTCCGGGACGGGGAACAGGAGCTCGCCCTTGCGCTGCTCCACTATGTCGGATAGGATGTCCGCATCGTCCCGGCGCAGGTACAGGTTGAGCATGTCCGGCGTGGAGCATACGGCATGCATGAAGCCCAGCACCCCCTTTCCGGGGGTGAACGAGAGCAGCGCGTCCCTCAGCTTGACCGCGGACACCGGGTCCACGTAGAGGTCCGAGACGCGCCGTCCGAAGAAGGTGGCCTTGAGGTCCGCCTCCGGCTCCTCGGCCAGAAACTCGATCCCAGGGCATCTGATCAGCCCCTCCTTGTAGAGGTACTGCACGATGTTCTCCACGGCCTGCTCCACCCCCTCCTCGCCGCGCTGATGGCAGAAGAAGGTCCGCCCGAAGAACTCTATCAGCCCCCTGCGGGTGTTGGCGGTGTCCGTGGCGATGAGCGCCAGCACGTGGCCGCGCAGCACCATCTCGTTGCCGACCTTGGAGAGCACGTCCTCCGGCTCGCCGAGCAGGTAGTTCTCGAAGAGCATGTGGCTCTGGTCGACCGTCTTGGCCAGGAGCACAGCCTCGCCATACGGATCGTAGCGCGGCCGGCCGGCCCGGCCGCACATCTGCTTGACCTCCATGACCGGCAACGGGACGTAGCCACCGTCATCAAAGCGGCTGACGTCGCGGATGACCACCCGGCGCGCCGGGAGGTTGATCCCGGCGGCCAGGGTCGGGGTGGCCACGATGCACTTGATCCTCCCGGCCTTGAAGAAGCGTTCCACGGTCCTCCGCTGCTCGTTGCTCAGCGCGGCGTTGTGAAAGGCCATCCCGGAGCGCATGCAGTCCCGCAGGGTCGTGCCTATGGAAGTGTGCTCCTCCTGGAAGGCCTCCTCCAGGTCCTGGGAGGCGGCGGCGTCCAGCTTCTCCTTGTTCAGCTTGGCGAAGCGCACCGCCAGGGTCTCTGTGGACTTGCGGGTGTTGACGAAGACCAGGGCCTGCCCGCCCTCGTCCATGACGTCCCTGACCAGGGACCACACCGGGTCCCCCAGGGGCTTGACGCTCCTCCGGGAGTTGTCGGTGAAGTTGATGGTGTTCTCCAGCAGCACCCCCTCCTTGAGCTTCACCGGGCGCCATTCGCTGGCCACGTGCTCCGCGTCCAGCCACTCGGCCATCTCCTTGCTGTTGCCCACGGTGGCGGAGAGGGCGATCACCTGCAGCTGGGGGTTCAGCATCCTCAGCTTGGTCAGGGTGATCTCCAGCGTCGGCCCGCGGTCCGGGTCGTTCATCAGGTGCACCTCGTCCGCTATCACCAGGGACATGGCCCGCACCCAGTCGGAGCGGTGGCGCATGATGGCGTCGGCCTTCTCGGAGGTGGCGACCAGTATATCCAGCTGGTCCACCCCCTTGTCCACCTCGTCGTAGTCCCCGATGGACATTCCCACCTTGACGCCAAGGCGCTCGAAGCGCCTCAGCTCCTCGAACTTCTCCGATGCCAGCGCTCTCAGGGGAACGATGTACAGCACCTTGCCGCCGTCGTGCAGCACCCTCTTGACCGCGGCCAGGTAGGCCACCAGGGACTTGCCGCTGGCGGTCGGTACGGCCAGGACCAGGTTCCTCCCGGCCAGGGCGAAGGGGACCGCCCTCTGCTGCGGAGGGTACAGATCCTTTATCCCCTCCTCCTCCAGGACCTCCAATACGCCAGGGGGCAGCTCGCTCTTCCAATCGGACATGGACGGAGGGGGATGGCATCGCAGATTATTACATTATGCAGCGGTGATCAGAACATTCCACCGCATGGTCAGAGCAGTGAGGTTATCATCTCCCTCAGATCCTCAACCTTGTCGTGACCCATGCGCCCATACGTTCTCACGGCCTCCCGGTCGCCCAGGGCTGAAGTGAGGCTGATGCGCAGTGCCGGCCATCTCTCCATGTGCTCGTTGAGCCTATCGATCCTCACCTCTCGACCGCCATGGTCCGGATCAAGCAGGGCCAGGATGTCTCCCCGGTCCTTGAGCAACTTGCCCCTCTCCCACTGTGGATCGTGGGAGGTCCCGTTAAGCGTACGGTAGTTCCTGTCCCAGGCCGCCTTGAGCTTGAAGGTCAGGAGAAGCGTTCTTTCCGGGACAGGGATGGAGATGCCCGCCACCTCTCCCAGAACCGTCCTTCCATCCAATATGTCGAATGATATTCTACCCTCCCCTCCCTCGAACGGGTCTGGTACGTTCCGGGTGCCCAGATCGATTATGATGTGCTGGTTGGATGAGACCATCCTCCTTATCCCCCTTCCATCCCCGTCCATCCTGAACCTTTCGAAATGGCGTTCGCCGATCAGACGGTCCAACAATCTCTTCTTGCCCTTGGTATCCGTTATCAGGTCTATGTCGATCGAACCGTACCAATCGTTGTAGGAGTGTACGGCCCAGCCCCCTATCAGGACCGTCCTGGGGTTATCGCGGTCCTCGTGCTCACGGACAAGGTTGGCGATGAACCTCAGTTCTTCGAGGGAAGCCCCGATGACCGGCATCGGGTCATAACTTGGCATATGCCCTCAGCATTGATCTGTTCATGTCCATACCCGAGGCCCCCATTCCTGCCAGGTCCAGCAAGGTCTGCGCCGGTGAGGTTATGGGGATCCCATCCACCGTCCGGGAGGCGGCCATCACATCCCGGTCGGGGGTGAGCACCTGAATGGTGATGCCCTGCCCGCGCTCACTCGAATAGATGCTACGCAGATCATTGGTATCCTTTCCCATGTACAATTGGACCATGTCGAACCGCACTGCCTGACCGGTGTACAGGGAGCCGGCCAAGTATCCGGCGAAGACATGTTCCGTTCCCGTAATCGCCCGGTCGATCTCCCTCGCCCCGCTGAACACATCCTCGAGGTCGGTCACGAACTCTTCCTGGACCAAGCTGCGGAAGGGCCTCTCCCAGGCTACTCCGTTGAGCAATCGATCCAGGTCCATCATCTCCAAGCGGCTCCCTCTCCTGCCGGCCAGTCCCTGGGATAGGAGGTTATCGCAAACCGCATGCGCCCATCCATATGACACGTTCGCTTTCAATGAGAGTCCCCTGATCGATGATGGCCCGCTCCCAATGAGCTCGGCCACTATCTTCCAGGACTTCTCCGAGGTCAATCTGACCGTGGAGGTCCCCCGTCCGACCTTGCCCTCTTCAAGTGGGACCGACCTGGGTATCACCAACGTCCTGATTCCGGCCCTTCGAGCGATGTCCTTGACCTGATCGCTGAAGCTCTTGGCGGCCATGACCGGAACTACCCGTTCCTCCCCACCCTCCAGCAACCTTGCGGCCAGACCTAACCTGGCGATCGCGGTCAGGTCCGCACGCCTTTCGATGGATACCAAAACCATCCCATCAGGGGTCCTGAGGGCCATATCTGGTTCCAGGCCTCCCAGGTCGTTCGGGACGGAGGTGACCTCTTGGGATCGACCCATGCTCTCCTTGACGAACCTCTTGACTTCGTCCTTCATACAATAATTATCATATAATGATGATAGGAATATATACATATCACTGATTGGTAAGGTGATGATCCATCTGGGGTGATTCATCATATCACTGATAATGTAATGATCCGCCCCATCCCGGGCGCAGATGTGACATCAGTGGGGCAGGTCCAGATTCAGCACGTTGGAGTGGCATGATGGAATCATGGACATCATCATCCACAAATCTGCAATATCAATAACAGGATATGGGTGAAATTCGATCAAGGTTAAATGCGATCATATTCAGCCCTGACATCTCCTCAGCTCATCTGGTCCAGGGAGTTAGCTGGCCTCGTGCGCGCCCGCTGATTAAAAGGAATACCTTTATTAAGCAGCGCCTGCATGGGTTGATTTTGAGACAAGGTGACACATGGAAGAAGAAGTTATTGAGAAGGCGGTGAAGATACCCGACGTGGAGACCTGGATAGAGGGCCAGGAGTTCACGACCACCGCCGACATTAAGATCCCGGAGAAGCTGTCCGACCAGGTCATCGGTCAGGACTCCGCGGTCGAGGTGGTCCGCAAGGCCGCCGAGCAGAAGCGTCACGTGATGCTCATCGGCGAACCAGGTACCGGCAAGTCGATGCTGGCCAAGTCCATGACCGAGTATCTCCCCAAGGACGAGATGCAGGACGTCATCGCCTACCACAACGCCGAGGACCCCAACGAGCCCCGCATACGCATGGTCCCCTCCGGCAAGGGCAAGGAGATAGTCAACGCCCAGAAGAAGGAGGCCATGGCCAGGAAGTCCCAGAAGACCTCCATGATCACGGCCATCGTCATGATGGTCATGGTGCTAGCGGTCATCCTGTACATCAACAGCGGGGACGCCATGATCCTGCTGTTCGGCATCATGGCCGCGGCCATGATATTCTTCGCCACCAGGTACGTGGGACAGAGGGGCGAGAACTACATGGTCCCCAAGCTGCTCATCACCCATGAGGAAGGGGCCACCATCCCGTTCATTGACGCGACCGGCGCTCACGCCGGGGCCCTGCTTGGCGACGTCAAGCACGATCCGTTCCAGTCCGGGGGACTGGAGACCCCGGCGCACGAGCGGCTGGAGGTGGGGGCCATACACAAGGCCTCCAAGGGCGTGCTGTTCATCGACGAGATCAACATGCTGAGGATGGAGTCCCAGCAGTCCCTGCTCACTGCGCTCCAGGAGGGCAAGTTCAGCATCACCGGCCAGTCGGAGAGGAGCTCCGGGGCCATGGTGAAGTCCGAGGCCGTTCCGTGCGACTTCATCCTGGTCTGCGCGGGCAACATGGACGCCATACAGGGCATGCACCCCGCCCTCCGTTCCCGCGTGCGCGGCTACGGCTACGAGGTGTACATGCGCTCCACCATGGACGACACCGACGAGAACCGCACCAAGCTTGTGCGCTTCGTGGCCCAGGAGGTGGCCAAGGACAAGAAGATCCCCCACTTCGAGAAGAGGGCGGTCATGGAGATCATCAAGGAGGCACAGAGGCGCGCCGGCAGGCGCGGGCAGCTGACCCTCCGCCTAAGGGAACTGGGAGGACTGGTGCGCGTGGCCGGGGACATGGCCCGGGAGGAATCCGCGCCCATCGTCACCCAGGAGCACGTCATCAAGGCCAAGAAGGTGGCCCGCTCCCTGGAGCAGCAGATCGTGGACCGCTACATCCAGGCCCACAAGCTGTACAAGACCTTCAACACCGAGGGGGGCGCGGTCGGCGTGGTCAACGGCCTGGCGGCCATGAACTCCCAGTCCAGCATGTCCGAGCTGTCCGGCATAGTCCTTCCGATCGTGGCCGAGGTGACCCCCGCTCAAACCAAGAACGGCGGGCAGATCATAGCCACCGGGAAGCTGGGCGAGATCGCCAAGGAGGCGGTGCAGAACGTCTCGGCCATCATCAAGAAGTACACCGGCGAGGACATCAGCAACCACGACGTGCACGTGCAGTTCGTGGGGACCTACGACGGCGTGGAGGGCGATTCCGCGTCCATTTCCGTCGCTACTGCGGTCATCTCGGCCCTGGAGGACGTCGCGGTGGACCAGACGGTGGCCATGACCGGCTCCCTGAGCGTCAGGGGGCAGGTGCTTCCCGTGGGAGGCGTCACCGCCAAGATCGAGGCCGCCGCGGAATCGGGCCTCAAGAAGGTCCTCATACCCAAGTCCAACCAGTACGACGTGGTGCTGGAGGAGCGCTACATCGGCAAGATCGAGATCGTGCCGGTGAGCAACATGGGCGAGGTGCTCACGCACGCCCTGGTGAGCGGCAGCAAGAAGGACGGACTGCTGAGCAAGCTGGCCGCGCTGGTGGAGCGGGGTAACACCCTCAAGCCGGCGGTGGCCAAGCCCGCGGCCCCCTGAAAACCATTTCCCCGTTCCCATTTTTCCGTGGTCCCCATGACAAGGATTTTATCGCCAGGTTCAGATATCCAGGCGATGAGCGAGGTAAAGCGCGTGGACTGCCTGCTGATAGGGCGCTTCCAGCCCTTCCACCTGGGGCACCTGGAGGTGGTCAGGAAGATCGCCAAGGAGTGCGACGAGCTGATAATCGGCATAGGGAGCGCGCAGATCTCGCACACCTTCGACAACCCCTTCACGGCCGGGGAGCGTCATCTCATGATCTCCCGGGCCCTGCGGGACGAGGGCATCCGGGACTTCTTCCTGGTGCCCATCGTGGACATCAACCAGTACGGGGTCTGGGTCTCCCACGTCCGCTCCATGGTCCCCCCCTTCGAGAGGGTCTACACCAACAATCCCCTGACCAGGAGGCTGTTCTCCGAGGCCGGCTACGAGGTGTCCGCCTCCCCCATGTTCAACCGCTCGCAGTACTCCGGGACGGAGATACGCAGGCGCATGGTATCCGGCAACGACTGGAAGAGGTTCGTTCCGAAGGCCGTGGCCGAGGTCATCGAGTCCATAGACGGGGTCAAGCGCCTGCGCGACCTGGAGGCCGTGGGTGGGGCCGATGCCAGTGACTGAACTGCTGGAACGGCTGAGAAAGGCCGGGCTGACCCTGGCCTTGGCGGAATCATGCACCGGCGGGCTCATCGGCGACCGGATCACCGACGTCCCCGGCTCATCGGACGTCTTCAAGGGAGGGGCAGTGGTGTACAGCAACGATTCCAAGGTGCGGCTGCTGGGAGTATCGCAGGACACCCTGAGGTCGCACGGGGCGGTGAGCGCGGAGTGCGCGGAGGAGATGGCCGTCGGGGCTGCCAAGGCCTTCCGCGCCGACGTCGGGCTCTCGGTCACCGGCATCGCCGGACCGGGAGGGGCCACCCCCCTCAAGCCTGTGGGCCTGGTGTTCATCGGCATCGCCTGGAGGAAGGAGAGGGCCTCCTTCCGCATGGTGTTCGAGGGCGATCGCAGGGCCATAAAGGAGCAGGCGGCCGCCCAGGCCATGGACCTGCTGCTCAGCTATATTCCCTGAGGCCCTTTCTCTCCTATGGCAAGGTAATAAATCTGACATAGGGCATCTTATTGACCCGATCGACATGAACCTGAAGGGAAGGACCACCTCGGCCTTGCTGGGGCTGGCCTTGACAATCGTCCTCATCATCACGGCCTTCTTGGCCGCAGGGTTCCTCAACGACCTTCTGGTACCGCCGGAGGAGGAGCCCGTCCCCGCCCAGGCCAGCCTCACCATCGTGAGGGTGGAATCCGCCTCCCTGGTGGGAGGCGAGGAGCGGGAGCATCCGGACGGGGTGGTGGAGGCGAACGTTGAATATGACCTTGGCCTGAGGCTGCAGGGGGTGGCCAACGAGACCGGGGTGCGCATGAACCTGTTCGTGGCCATGGACGGGATCTCCGCGGCCGATGTGGAGGCCTACTACTACGACCGGGGGCGGAGCGCCCTGGTGAGGATGGTGTTCGTGGACCTCGGCGACGAGCTGAGGGCGGTGGTGGGTCCCCAGGCGGGACAGACGGTCACCGAGGGCATGTACCAGGTGAACACGGTCATCCTGATCTTCAAGGAGCCAGGCGCCTACCAGCTGCGGGCCTTCGCTGAACTTGTGCAATGACAGGATGCATCAACGGCGCATTCCACGGCCTTCCGGCCCAGGCCAACTGTGCAAAGGTCTTTATTGGCACATCCCGATAATGCCCAGGTCAGGTGCGGGAATGGATGGAATGGTCAAGAGGATACCCAGCGGTGTCTCCGATTTTGACAGCATAATCAAGGGTGGGATACCCGCAGGTTCGGTGATCCTGCTCATGGGCGACCTCGGCGCCGGTCAGCAGGAGTACGCGCTGACCTCGGCCTCGAAGCTCTCCCTGGTCAGGGAGAACCCCACCTCCTCGGATTACTACTTGGGGCATCGCATGGGGCACAGGGTCCTTCCCAAGAAGATATGCTATGTGACCTTCGCGCGCTCCCAGGAGGACATCCTGCAGGAGATCAAGACCTCCTTCAACAACGACTTCTACGGGGCCTTCGAGAGGAACGTCTCCTTCAAGGACTTCTCCAAGCAGTACTTCCGGAATACCCTGGTGCCCAGGAGCTGGACCGGGGAGGTATCCGCGGGCCTGTTCGCCGACGACGGAGAGCAGAATACGCTAGAGGCTCTGGTGGACTACCTGGACGCCAACGCGCACGACAGCATGGTCATAATCGATTCACTGACCGACCTGGTGGTCAACAACCAGATCGAGGAGATGGACCTGGTGGCGGTGATGCGGGGCATGCAGCGCATGGCCAAGCGCTGGAATGGCGTGATATACCTCCTGCTCACCAAGGACATCGTGGACGCCCGCAAGGAGAAGCTCATCATGGACTCGGTGGACGGGGCGCTCGTCTTCGAGTGGAGCAAGTTCGTGCAGTCGTCCCGCAGGCAGCGGTACATGTACGTGGAGAAGTTCATAAGCATACTGCCGCACCTGGACCAGCAGAGGATAGCCAGGTTCGCCACGGTGGTCACCGCGCAGCACGGCCTGGTGGTCATCGACACGGAAAGGATTGGGTGATGGGAAATGGAGAAGGTGAGGACGGGGATAGACGGGCTGGACGAGATGCTCTTCGGGGGCATCCCGCGCTCGTCCACGGTGGTGGTGATGGGTTCCTTCGGAACCGGGAAGACTACCTTGGGTCTGCAGTTCCTTAACCAGGGGCTGGCCGAGGGGGAGAAGGGCATATACATCTCCCTGGAGGAGGACCGGGAATCAATACTCTCGGACGCGGAGGCGCACGGCTGGGACATGCGCTCCAAGCTGGACGCCAAGCAGCTGGAGATCGTGAAGCTGGAGCCGACCGACGCCAAGGTCACCATACAGCGCATAAAGAGCGAGCTGCCCGATTTCATTAAAAAGTTCGGGGCCTCGCGTATCGTGGTCGACTCTGTCTCTCTGCTTAACTTGCTCTTCGATAACGATCACGACCGGCGGACGAACCTATTCAACCTCTCGCAGATGGTCAAGAAGACCGGAGCGACCCTGCTCATGACCGCGGAGGTCAAGGACGACAATCCCTTCGCCTCCCGGGACGGGCTGATCGAGTACGTGGCCGACGGGGTGATATCGTTGCGGTACCTGGAGATGCAGGCCCGCAACGAGCTGATGCTCTCCCTGCGCATCATCAAGATGCGCCGCACCGAGCACTCCAGGAAGATCACGCCGTATTCCATAACCAACAAGGGCCTGGAAGTGCACGTGGGCTCGGAGTTCTGAGTAAGCTTTATTCGGGGTTCCTGCATCACTTCTAGCGATGAGGCTTTACCGCGCGGGCCAGGTCAAGAAGGTCTTCGAGGTCGACGACAGCACGTTCGAGTTCCACTTCACCAACAACATCTCGGTGTTCGACAAGATCATTCCGACGGAGATACCGCACAAGGGAGAGGTGCTGTGCCGTACCTCGGCTTACTGGTTCAAGCTCCTGGAGGAGCACGGGATCCGTTCGGACTTCATCAGGCTCACCGGCAAGGACCGCATGCTGGTGAAGCGGGTGAACGTCATACCTGACTATTCCAAGCTGAACAACAGCACGACGAACTACCTCATCCCCCTGGAGTTCATCTGCCGGCACTACAACGCCGGCTCGCTGAACGACCGGGTCAAGGAGGGGAAGGTGACCGTCGAGCAGCTGGGTTTCCCCAAGGGACACCAGCTGAAGTATGGTGAGAAGCTTCCCCGCCCCTTCTTCGAGGCCACCACGAAGCTGGAGGAGACCGACCGCAACCTCACGGACGAGGAGGCCAAGCGCATCTCCGGACTGACCGACCGCGAGTACCAGGAGGTCTTCGACACCATCGCCCGGATCGATTCGCTCATCGCTGAACGGGCGGAGAAGGCCGGGCTCATCCACGTGGACGGCAAGAAGGAGTTCGCCTACGATGAGGAACGCAGGCTCATGATCGTGGACACGTTCGGAACGTTGGACGAGGACCGCTGGTGGGATGCGGACGAATACAAGAAGGGCAACTGCGTGGAGCTATCGAAGGAGATGGTCCGCCAGCACTACCGCGAGACCGGTTACCACGAGGCTTTGTATAAAGCAAGAAAGGAGGGGAGGCCGGAGCCGGACATACCCCCGCTTCCGGACGACGTCCGGGACCGGGTCAGCCGGCTGTACATCGACATGTACGAGCGCATGACCGGGGAGAGGTTCTAACCGGAACGCCCTTTCATCGGTGCGGCGGGGTCATCTCCCCCGGCGGTCCAACCGCCATATCAGGGCGATCAAGGCTAAGGCCAGGGTGAACGCCACCAGGACCGGGAGGATCTTGGAAAGTCCTATGAACCCTACTCCCTCCCACATCCCGAACTGCAGCTCCTCCTGGTTGGAGAAGGATAGGTTGCCATCGTCATACAGGGCCGCCACCCTGAACCTGAAGAACTCGCCAAAGGCTCCCCTCAGCTCATAGGTGTAGTTCCGGTCCTCCAGGCCGTACTCGAACGTGGTGGTGTTGAAGCTTATGCCTTCGACGTAGAGCACGTATCCGACCAGCGTCCCGGAGCCAGACTCAGGCGGCTCCCAATGCACGAAGATGTCGAAGTCCCCCGAGCCCAGGTCGTCGCATTCCACGGTCAACCGCGGCGACGGCATTGGCTTCACGACCACAACGTCGCTCAGGTTGGACACGCCGACCGGGTTCACCGCCTGCACCGCGAAGAAGTATTCCACGCCGTCGGATAGGTTGTGGACCACGCATCCCCCGTTGAGACGATAGTCCTGGTCGCGTACGTTCATCAGGGGCTGCAGGTCCGTGGCGTTGCTGCCCATGTACACCGTGTAATTGTACACGCTACCGCCGCCATCGTCCGCCGGTTCCGTCCAGGTCAGGTTGGCCTGCGACCCTCCCGCCGAGCCGGTCAGATCCAGTGGCACCGAGGGACCGACCGCGTCGGTGCGGATGTATATGGCCGTGCTGCCCCAGAAGCTGTAGTTGGGATGGTCGACGTCGGAGAGGATGTCCAGCTGATACCGGTAACCTACTCCGGGAAGGGCGTGCTCGTCCAGGAAGAAGGCGTCCTCAGGGGAAAGCGCGGCGATGACCTCGAAGTCCATGTACCCGTCCGAGTACACTGCCCTGGTCAGCTTCATGCCGTACACGCCGTAGACCTCATCGGTGGGGACCGGCGTCCAGGTGACCAGGATGTACTCTCCCTGGGGAACGGCCATCAGGTATACGGTGGGGGCCGGAAGGGGCGGATCGTCCGCAGCCCCGGCCGGAAGGACCACGACGGTGGCCGTCAGCGTTAAAGCAAGAAAAAAAGCGAACAGGCTCAGCGTCTTCCCTCCAAGGATCGACATTCAACCTCCCCGGAGTGATGTTAGCTACCGGGGTATATAACACATGTGAACTTTTTTCACGCTCAGGAACCGAAGCCCCACGCCCTCCCGGGCGATCAGTACACCGACATATCGATTATCCATATCAGGATGGACAGCAGGGTGATGAAGAGCATCATGAAACCGATATGGCGGGGCAGGGTGCGGTCCTTGGCCTCATTCTGCATCATGCCCAGGGACAGGGCCCCCAGGAGCAGGGATATCGGTGGCACCCCGAACAGGGAGAAGCCCTGGAAGACGGCCTCGCCCAGCATCCGCACGGCATCGGGGACCTCGGGTATGCCCAAGCCCAGGAAGTCGAAGAGAATGACCGGAACTATGTAAAGGGCTAGGAGGGCCGCCACGGCCACCATGAACGCCCGGAACATCGTACGATCGTCCGAACTGTTGTACATCCCATCACCGTGGCGTTCTAGCCTCGGCGGGGATTAATATCATTCCATCCAACCCATTCTTCGATATCCATCATGCCCCGGCCCATCTCACGAGATGGGGAACGCGTCATCAGGCGTTCAGTCGGTCGCCTTCATCACGAACCTTTCCACGAAGGCGGCGGCATCGCATTCCCCTCCGTCGATGAACAATGCCGCAATGAGCGCCTCCACGGCTCCCGAGGCCATTCCCTTGGGCTTCTGGGCATTCCTGGCGATGGACCCTCCCATGGCCATGTGATCGGTTATATTCAACTGATGGCCGATGTTCTCCAGATTGTCGTTCCTGACCAGCTCTATTCGTCGCTGGGTCAGCGATCCCTCCCCTTCCTCACGATACCGGTGCATGAGCTTCTTGGTCACTATGAAGTTCAGCACCGCATCCCCGAAGAACTCCAGTCTCTCGTTGTCCCTGCGCTCCAGCGACCCGTCCTCCTTGACGGAGCTGTGCGTCAGGGCTTGGTCGAGCAGCTCGACCCTTTCGAAACGATAACCGATGCTGTTCATGAATCGTTCGAGCAGTTTGTCCCTGTCTTCCTCAAGCGACATGCGCTGCCGGAGGACGGCCGAACGATATCAAACGATCGACCGATTTCTAAGGATGAATCACTCGAAGGCCACCCTCACCAGCTTCTTGCCCTCGGCGCACTCCAGGTCCCCGGTGATCCTCGATATGCGGGCCTTGTGCCCCTTGTCGATGCCCAGGGGATGGCAGAGCCGGTAGTGCTGACAGCCCAGCCTATCGCACTTGATGACCTCCCAGGTGACGGTGCTCCCCTCCATGGCTCCCTTCTTGGGCACCACTCCCTCCATCCTCTCCTTCTCCACCTTCACCACCCGAACGCCGTCCTCGTGCACCTTGCAGTCGTGCTTGACGTCACGAACCTCCACGATGCGGTAGAGGGCCCCCGCGTCCAGATTGAAGCATACCCCCTTCAGCTTGCACTCCTTGCACTCCGTCAAAGGCCCCAGGTAGATGAAGCGGCCACCTACCTTGGCCTGTCTGTCCCCTATCACAGTGATCATTCCACTAGCCTCCGGACTAGATTACCCTGGTGATGCTGGCTATGCGCTCGGCCGCTTCCCTGGTGAGCCCCATGCCCAATATGGTGAAGCGGTCCCGGCGAATCTGGTGAGCGGTCACCAGCGCCTCGATCACCTGTTCCTTGGTGACCCCCAGTTCCTTGGCCGAGGTGGGGGCACCTATCTTCGTCAACGCCTCCCGGATGCGCATCCAATCGCCTCCGTGAAGGTACATCATCATTATGCAGCCGACCCCGCACTGCTCCCCGTGCAGCGCCTTGCCCGGGGCTATCAGGTCCAGGGCGTGCGAGAACATGTGCTCGCTGCCCGATGTGGGTCGGGACGACCCGGCCACGCTCATGGATATCCCGGAGATGATTATCGGGCGGATGGCGATCCACACGCTCTCCTCCAGGTTGGGCCGGATAAGGTCCGCGTTCTCGATTATGGTCTGCGCGGTATAACTGGCCAGCGCGTAGGCCGAACGGGAGAACTCCTCGTAGCGCAGTCTGCGGGCGAACTCCCAGTCCATCAGGGCGGTGGCGTTGCTTATGACGTCCGCGCACCCCGCGGCCAATAATCGGTACGGTGATTTGGCGATGATGCCGGTGTCGGCGATCACCGCCAGCGGGACCCGGGCCTCATGGGATATGGGGCCGGTGCCGCTGCGAATGCTGGCACGCCCGGACGCTATGCCGTCGTGCGAAGCGGAGGTGGGAATGGAAAGGAACTCCTTCTTGAGGTTGGTGGCGGTCATCTTGGCCAGGTCGATCTTGGAGCCTCCGCCCACTCCCAGCAGGAAGTCGGCATGGCACTCCTCGGCGGCCCTCATGACCTTGTCCAGGTTGTCGTTGGTGGCCTCCCCGACGTTGACGATCTGCACCTCGTAGCCGTTGTCCAGCAGGCCGTCGCGCACGGCGTTGCCGGCCACCTTCATGGTCTTGTCCCCGGTGACGATGAGACCGGTGCCGCTGAGCCCGAACTCGCGGCACGAATCGGGCACCGTGCCTATGACGTCATGGCCCGCCAGAACCTGCCTGGGAAAAAGCATCGAGCGAGCCTTGGTGAAATCTCCATCGTCCAATCCAAGCACCCTGGTGGCGCCTATTATCATGGTCCCGGTTATTCAAGTTATCGGTTTATGGCCTGCCACCCAGGAACGCTGGACTATCAATCCCCGCGCATCCTGCGCAGGGCCTCCCAGAAACCCGCCCCCCGGTCGAGATGCCCGTCCCAGATCTCCAACAGCACCGGCAGCCCCCTCAGGAAGGGAAGGAAGGACATGTCCATCTCGCCCTCGCCGATCATAACCCCCTCCACGTCTGGACGGCGGGCGTCCGAGAGGTGCACGTGAGCGACCGACCCCCCCAGCACCTCGAACATCCTGCGCACGTTGCGGTCGCCGTCCTCCTCCACTCCCAGGAAGGCATGGGAGACGTCCACGGTGAATCCCGCCACCATGTCCTCCACCGCCTGCATCTCCTCCGGGGTGCGCAGCAGGTTCGCCCTCATGGCCCTCCCCCGGTAGTGGTAGTGGAGGGGCATGTTCTCCATCCAGATGTAGTCTGGCAGCAGTTCCAGGGACCTTCGTAGTTCATGCATCAGGGGCTCGGTATCGTCCAGGAAGGAACCGGTCACACCGCCCGGATGCACCACCAGGGGACGGGCGGTGCCCTCTGCGGCCTTGGTGATCTCCCGCACCCTCCTCACGCTGGCCTCCCTGACCCCCTGGTCAGGGGAGCTGAGGTCCAGGAACCTGCCGTCCGGGAGGTCCTCGGGGGCGTGCAAGATGAGCTCCCCGTCGAAGCCATCACAGAAATCCCTGATCTCCTGGGCCTGGTCATGGGCAAGCACCAGCAGCTCCAGGAAGTCCACGGGCAGGGCGGAGATCACCTGGTGGTCCTTGAGCGTGGCCATGGCTCCCAGGCGCATGGGGGAGGGCATGAGCGTAGAACGTTCGCCAGGTAGATAAAAGTTGAAGGGATAGAAAAAGAGGCATGGCAAGGTTTTGCAAGGTGGAATATCACTATTCTTAGGAGGAGAATAGTTGGGGGGTTCCTTGCCTATGCGCTCTTGTCACTGGTGAAAATTTCGTAATATTTAAGCATTATGATTCTAGTACGAATTAATGATAACATTCCTGTATTCATTTCAATAAATTATATAACACTCTATCTGGACGATGTCGATAACATCCTTATTTTGTGATAACATGTGACTCTAGCAGTCTAAAATTATTCTTATCATATCTGCCAATCTACAACCGTGCGGCCTTCCCTAATGCTCGCCGGTGATATCCACAGGGAAGAGTTCTTAACCCTGAATTCGATAGGATTCCGGTTGGAAGGGGTGCGGAAGTAGCGATGAGCACCGGAGAAGGAAGGACGAACGGGGACAAGACCGGCCGAACATTGATCATCACGCTGGACCTAAACGGACGGCTGAAGTACTACAACCGGACGGTGGAGGGGCTCCTGAACACCGACGAGTCGCGCCTGCTGGGCACCAGTCTGGGCGCCCTGCTGGACCCGGGGTGCTCCTCGGCCTTCGAGGCCGCCTTCCGTGATTGCCTTCGAGGAAAGGGGGTTAGGGAGCGCTTCATAGTCTGCCTGGGGGAGAGCACCTTCTCCTCCTCCATGACCCCGGTCAAGGAGAGGGATGCCGTGGTGGGGGTCAGCCTGATCGGCTTCCTGGCCGGTGACGAGCGGAGGGAACTGGACCTGGACATGGTCCTGGAGGTGCTGCAGGACCACGACCTGCTGGTGATGGTCTACGGCAGGGAGGGCGAGGTCCGCAAGACCAACACCCCCTGCCAGCGCTTCCTGCAGGCCGACCGCCATTACCTGGAGGGCAAACCCCTCTCCCATATCCTGCACGGCGATGAGGAGGAGGTGGGCAGGCTCATGAGGACCCTGGTGGAACCGGACCCCCCTTCCTTCATCACCCTTCCGATGAGGGTCAACGGGCGCCCGGCGCGGCTGACCTGGTCCCTGCATCCGTTCCTGGTGGAGGGCAAGGAGGCGGTGCTGGCGGTGGCCGATCCGCCCCTGGTCCAGGGAACCACGGACAGCTCCGGGAGCCGTTCGCTGCACTTCCTGGCCGAGGCCTCGGCCGACCTCACCTCCCAGGCGAACCCCCAGGAGACCCTGCAGTCCGAGCTGGACAACCTGATAGGCCGGGAGGGGCTGGACTTCGCGGTCATCCGCCTGCTCGGCTGGGACGGGCGCCCGCAGCTGTTCTGCTCGGGCATAGATTTCAAGAAGGCCCGGGAGCTGTTCGGGTCCCAGATTGGGGACCTCACCCTGGCGGAGCGCATGGCCAAGGGGGAGAGCTACACCTGCTCGGCCCTGCACCCGGACGGCTGCCCGGCAGTGCCGGAACTGGGCTTCCATTCCCTGGTGTGCATGCCCCTGCGCTTCCGCGGGGAGCACGTGGGCGCCGGCCTCTTCGGCAAGAACGCCCCAATCGAGGACCTGGAGACCAGGAAGCTGGCCCTGCAGGTGCTATCCAACCAGATGGCCATGATCTACTTCTACTCGCTATTGAACCAGCATTACCTGAGGTCGGTGGCGGAGTTCCAGACCCTCCTGGAAATCTCCAAGCTGGTCTCCGGCACCCTGGACTACCGCGAGGTCCTGGAGATCATACTCAGCAAGTCCAAGGAGCTGGTGCAGAGCGAGAACTGCATCATTTACGGCTTCGACAGGGGCGGCACCCGCCTGGTGCCCCTGACCTACCTTACCAAGTACCAGGTGGACCCCGGGTCCCTGGTGATCAACGTGGGCGAGGGGATCACCGGGGATGTGGCCCTCACCGGAAAGGGCGAACTGGTGGAGCGCGCGGACCTGGACGAGAGGGCCAAGCAGGTGGACGGTACGCCGGACGAGCCCTCCTCCCTGATCAGCGTCCCCCTGAAGATCGGGGACGAGATGCTGGGGGTCATGACCCTGGAGAAGGTGCCCGGGCGCCCCTTCACCCAGGACGAGTACCGCCTCATAGAGCTGTTCTCCCTGCACGCGGCCATGGCCCTGAAGAACTCCGGGCGCTTCCAGGACATCAAGAGCAAGGTGGCCGCCCAGAAGGTCTACAACATCCTGCTGACCCATGACGTGGCCAATTACAACGTTCCCATACACGGCTTCCTGGAGATGCTCATAAAGGACCCCAAGCTGGACGAGCGGCAGCGCCGGTACGTCCGCGGGGCACTGACGCAGTCGCAGAACATCTCCAACCTCATCACCGACGTGCGCAAGCTGTGGAACATCCTGGACAGCGACGGCGATGCCAAACTGGTCCCGGTGGACATCATTCCGCTGCTGCACGATGTGGTGCGGGAGATGAGGTCCTCCAACCTGTACTCAGATGTTCCTATGGAGCTGCAGTACCCAGAGGGAGGGGTCCTGGTGCTGGCCGACGCTATGGTCCGGGACGCCTTCTTCAACGTCATCAACAACTCCGCGAAGTACGGGGACCTGAAGAAGGTGGAGGTGGTGGTGCGCCCGGAGAGCGAGGGCGAGGAGAGCTACTGGCGGGTGGAGGTGCGCGATCAGGGCAAGGGGGTCCCGGATGACCGGAAGCCGCTGCTCTTCCAGAGGTTCGAGAACCTGGACACGGGAACGGCGGCCGAATCGCACGGGCTAGGCCTCTCGGTGGTCAAGGCCCTGGTGGACCGCTACCGCGGGAAGGTGTGGGTGGAGGACCGGGTGAAGGGCGACCATACCAAGGGGGCGACCTTCGTGTTCTTGCTCCCTAAGGCGGGATAAGGTTTTATATTTATGAATTATAATGAACAAGGTGATAATAATATGGGCGGAAAGGTAAGGCTCTCCGTGCTCATGGTCGAGGACAACGCCGACCATATAGAGCTGTCACGGGAGCATCTTCCGGAGGAAGAGTACGAGCTCACCGTGGCCTTGACAGGCGCAGAATGCCTGGCCGCGATCAAGCGCCGCCCCTTCGACATCATCCTTCTCGATTATTCCCTGCCGGACACCAACGGTATGGACCTGCTTCCCCGCATCCGCGAGTTCCAGCCCAACTCCCTGGTGCTCTTCGTCAGCGCCATGGACGACGCCGACCTAAGCTACAAGGCCATAAAGTCCGGGGCCTCCGACTACGTGATCAAGGACTTCGGATATTACCGCAACCTGCACAGACGCATCCGCGAGGCGTTCGAGGAATGACCATCCTGGTGGGGTTGAACGGGTCCCCCCGCCGCGGGGGGAACTCCGACACGCTGCTGGCGGAGGCCCTCGCCGGGGGAGCGGATAGCGGCGCGGAGGTGCTCCGCTTCGACCTGGCCCTCATGGACATCGCGCCATGCCGGGCCTGCGAGGCCTGCTTCTCCGACGGGGAGTGCGTGATCGCGGACGACATGGCGGACCTGTACGGGGCGCTGGAAAGGGCGGACGCCATCATTGTGGCCAGCCCCATATACTTCTCGGGGATGAGCGCCCAGACCAAGGTCGCGGTGGACCGCTGCCAGGCCCTTTGGGCCCGCAGGCAGGTGCTGAAGCTTTCCCGCCCTCCGGCCAGGGGCGGAATCATCCTCTGCGCCGCGCAGCCCCGGGCCAGGTTCGACAACGCCGCCTCGGAGCTCAGGGCCTTCCTGTACGGCATCGGCGTGGACCCGGAACGGACGCTGACCTTCCCCGGGATGGAAGGCCCGTCCGCCGCCCGGGAGCGCCCGGACCTGCTCTCCCAGGCCCGGGAGCTGGGAAGGGCGCTCACCAGCTGTCCATAGTCCGCACGCTGCGCCTCATCCAAAGGAACGTCCCTATGGCCAGGATGGACGCGGCCAGCAGGCCAATGAGGGCCACGGCCTCGCTCTCCACCACCTCACCGGCCACGGCGAAGCCGTTGAACACCGCGTGCAGCAGCACCGCCGCCAGGTAATAGGGCAGGGAGCTGGCCTTGATGCCCCTGGCCCCGAAGAGGTAGCGGCGGGCGATGCCGTACCCGAATATGGCCGTGGCCGAGGCGTGCAGAAGGGTGGAGGAGATCGCCCTGACCAGGGCCGTGGCCATGAACACGTCGAACCCGGACACCAGGGCGGTGCTGTTGTACAGCACGTTCTCCAGGGCCGCGAAGCCCAGTCCTGCCGCGGCCCCGTAGATGAATCCGTCCTCAGGCTCCCTGATCTTGTTCCTTATGGCCATGACCCCCCAGCCCTTGGTCCATTCCTCGGCCAGGGGGGCGATCACCACCGACAGGAACACTATCTCCAGGGTGGGGTCGTAGGGCTCGAAGGACCAGAATCCCTCCGAGAAGACCGAGCCCGGGATGTAGAGGGCGGCGATGGCCAGGCTCTCCAGCAGCACCGCGCCCAGCACCGAGACCACCATTCCGAAGAGGTACACGGAGAGCACGTACCTCCAGCGCTCGCGGTTGTAGGTCTCCGAGTTCCTAATCCAGATCAGGTATATCAGGGACGGCGCGATGGCCGCCACCAGGACAATGGCCAACTCCCAGAGCTCCATGGGGCACCCGTCCCATTAAGAAATGTATGTCCATATCAACATGCCGATTCAGGCGTCCGTCCCGTAGTGGCGCGGCGAGTCCCTCGGGGCGGGCGCGGGCAGCGGACGTTCGTCCCTGGTCTCCTCCCTAGAGGCGATGAGGTCCCGGAGCACCGGGGTGTAGGGATCGATCAATCCGCCTGCCGCGCCCATCTCCCTCAGCTGCGGAAGGTCCACCTCGCGCACCCCGCCGCCGAACAGCACCTCCATCTCCCCGGACAGCGCGGTTTCGACCAGTCCGGCGTCGAAGCCGCCCTTGGAGCCGAGCCTGCGCAGGTCCAGCACCGCCACCCGCTCGAAGTCCAGGTCCCTAAGCAACCCCAGCGAGCGGTCCAGGGACGAGGGCAGGCGCTCCGAGCCCCAGCGCACCCTTCCGTCGAAGTACAGCAGGGGCACGCTCATGTCCGAAAGCTCGATGATCTCCTCCAGCAGGTCCCGGGAGCGGCAGGCCAGGCTCCCGACCATGACGTGCTGGGAGCCCAGGGTGAAGGCGTCGAATATGTCCTGGACCTCCCGGACGCCCATCTCCAGCCACACCGAGTACTTCCGTTTCATCATGGCCTTGAGGGCTTCGAAGTTGGGCCGGGCGCGCTGCATGCCCGCCAGGTCCATTAGCATGACCTCCTCCGCCCCGTAGCGGCCGGAACCGACGGCCCTCCAGTAGTCCTGGAAGCTCACCCCGCCGGGGAGCACCTCCCAGTCGCCGTTCCAGGCCACCTCCACCACCTTGGCCGCCTGGACGATGGGAACGTCCAGCACGGGTATGGAGAACAGGGACCAGGTGTCCACGGGAATGATCGGGATGTGCAGGAACCCCTTCTCCTCCGGCTCGCTGCGGGCGGCGAAGTCCTGCCTCTCCCCCTCCCCCTCGAAGCCCAGGGGGACCAGCTGCCGGCCGCAGTCCAGGCAGACGTAGGTCCCGTCCTTGTTGTCCAGCTGGGCCATGGGGCCCCCGACCAGCACCCGGGGCACCACCCGGCGCGAGCCGCAGTGCTGGCATCCCACCACCTCCTCGGGCATCTCACGCTTCCGGGAAGAGGAACGCCGCCATCTCCTTGAGCGTCTCCTGCGCGTAGTAGTTTCCATCCAGGTTCACCCGGTTCTTCATCCCCGGGGAGATGAAGGTCTTGACCTCCTCGAAGCCCAGGTCGTGCCTGAGCAGCTTGTCGTAGCGTCCGTGCATGTAGCCGTAGACCATGTGCCCGTCGGCCAGGCCGCAGGTGAACAGGGCCGCGGCCCGCTTCCCCGGCGCCAGCCGCCTCTTGGCCATAAGGTAGTAGAGACGGTCCGCGAAGCACTTGGCCATGCCCGTCTCCATGCCCATGTATATGGGGGAGCCGATGACCAGCACGTCGCATTCCTGGATTAGCCGGTAGGCCTCGATCATGTCGTCGTCCTTGACGCAGCGGTCCTCGGTGTCGCAGGTGTAGCAGCCGTCGCAGTCCTGGACGTTCTTGTCCAGGATCTCGTAATAGGTCACCTCGGCGCCCTTCTCCTTGGCCTGCCTGGCCAGCATCTTGAGCATGGTGCCGGTGTTGCCCTCCGGGCGGGGGCTGCCGTTGACGAATACGTACTTCATGCTTGCTCTCCAGGGGGTTGATGGAGCATTATGGTCATAATCATTGCCCCATCGATTTCCCGTGAGGTATGACCGGGGCAATCCCGGATGGCGCGCTCGCAGGGTCCGTGGACGAGCGTCGCTATGGGAGGTCGTTACAGATGGGTTTTCAAGGCAGGTCTATCCGGAACACCGATCCCCGTGGTTCGCCTGGGAAATACCTGACCCCGCCTCCATAGCGTTCGATGGTGTTCCTCACCAGGTAGAGGCCCATGCCTGTCCCCTCGCTACCGCCGCCCTTGGTCCCCTCTTCGAAGAGGGACTTTCTCAGGTCCTGCGGGACCCCCCTTCCATCATCCCGGACCTCAATATGCTTGCCGATATCGTCCTCCCACATATTGATGCTGACCGTCTCGGGGCGGGCATGGGTGATGGCGTTACCTATGAGATTGCCGAGGACCGAGGCCATGGCCTCGTCGGCGACTATCATCAGGTCGCCGTTCAATCTCACCTCCACCGCCCCTGTGTCCATGTCCGCAAGCACCGCCATGGCCAACTGTCTGACGTCCATGTCCTCCAGCGGTCTTCCGCTCTCCAGGGCCCTTTCAAGGTCCCGGGTGAGCTGTATGATCTCCACGGTCTTGTCCATGGCCGCGATGGCCTTGGCCAGGTGGCCCTCTCTGTCGGACATCTTGTAGAGTTCGATGTTCCCTCTGGCCACCATGATCTGGTTCAGCACATCGTGCCTCAGGGTCTTGTGGATGACCCTCCGAGTCTCGTTGAGCCTGGACACCAGGTCCCGGCTCACCCTCTCCGCTGTGACATCGAGCCCCATCAGCAGGAACCCATCGGCCGTCCTCAGACACCGCCATTCTATGGTCCTCCTCGCCCTGTTGGCGACGATCACCATCTCCACGATGGACCTCTCCCCCTCCCCCAGCTTATTCACTTCTTGGGTAAGCTTCATTCCGCGTTCGGTCCCGAACGCCGATCCCAGGTCCTTCCCGGTGGGGTCGGCTCCATCGAGAAGGTCAACGACCAGATGATTGGACAGGATCACGTTCATCGCCCGGTCGGTCTTGATTACCAGGACAGGGACGGTATCCAGGGTGTCCCGGACCAGGGCCTCGCTCTCCTTCAGATCCTTGAACAATATCCTGAAGGGCTCTGATATGCCAGTCCTCAGGATGGCCAGGTACAGCAGGTAGAACTCCATGACCTTCAGGACGTGTCCGATGGCGTTCATGTCCGCGAACACGCTGGCATACTGGGTGAAGGCCAGTTCGCTGGCCACCATGAACCATATGGCCAACTGGATAAGTCCGTATACCTCCCGGTCCAGGCGCTTCCTGTGCTTCCCAACGTGCAGCGATGCGACCACCAGGATGGCCACGATCACCAGCTCGCTGTACACCTTGAAATCGGTCAGTCCCTGCCCCTCGATGAAACAGCTGGGGAAAAGGCCCAGAAAGATCAGGCCCAGCAGCGCCCCGGTCAGCAGCCCCCATCCTATCATGGCCACGTTCGCATCGAGACGGCGGACGATGAACAGGGGCGAGAGGACCAGGGCTCCAGCCTGAAGGTACCTGGCGCCGATCCACAGCTGTGTGGGCAGGTCTGCATCGTACCCCTCGAAAACGTTCATCCCCTTGTAGGCCAGGGTATGGAGCAGATCTATCGCGGCGATGAAGATGAAAGCTATCCCGATGAACAGCAGGAAGTCGTTATCGAGCCTGCGCCGGGAGTTCCATGCCACGATCCCGATGGAGACGGCTATGATTATGCTGAAAAGCTCGGATATGAGGTGGAAGAGCAGGAAGCTGTACCACCAGCAGACGTAGAGTATGGCTATCAGTATGCCGATCAGGATCAGCGCGCGCAGCCATTTATTCTCCGGGTTCAATGGAGCATTCCACCCATCCGTATGCTATCTGGTAATGGGTAGTTCATGATTCGCCAAAGGTTATCAATCTTGATAATTCTCCCACAGCCCCTCCCATCGGCCTTCCAGCACCTTTTTGTAAGGTCCATATGATATTGTCATATGCGCAAGGTGCTGGTGATCGGGGCATCAGGATTGCTGGGCCAATACGTGGCCATGGAAGCCAGGTCCATGGGGTGCGATGTGGTCGGTACCTATAACGAGAACAGCGGTCCTGGCGGGGTCAGGATGGATGTGACCGATCCCGGGTCCGTCTCCCAGGTCATCGGGGACGAGATGCCCGGAACGGTGGTGCTCTGCGCGGCCATGACCAACGTGGACCAGTGCGAGAGGGAGCCCAACAGGGCCTACGACATCAACATGGAGGGGGCGCTCAACGTGGCCTCGGCCTGCCGGGACTCCCGGGCCAAGATGGTGTACATATCCACCGACTACGTCTTCAACGGCCTGAAGGGCGGCAGGTACCACGAGTTCGAGACCCCCGATCCCCTGAGCGTTTACGCGAGGAGCAAGCTGGAGGGGGAGCGGGTCACCCTGGACTCGGGCAAGGGCAACCTGGTCTGCCGGGTCTCCGTGGTCTACGGATGGAACCGCACCAGCGGCAAGGGCAACTTCGTGACCTGGATAATCGATTCGCTGAGGGAGGAGCGGCCCATCCGCCTGTACCACGATCAATATGTTTCCCCCACCTACGCCCCCGCGGCGGCCAAGTGCGTGCTGGAGCTGGCGGCCAGGGGGGCCAAGGGCATAATGCACACCAGCGGGCCGGACTGCCTCAGCCGTTACCAGATCGGTCTGGCGGTGGCGGAGGCCTTCGGTCTGGACGATTCCCTCATCACCCCGGTGAGCACGGAGGAGATGCCCCTGACCGCCAAGCGCCCGCCGAGGTCCTGCCTGGCCACGGACCTGGTGGAGGCGGAGCTGGACAGGCGGATGACCAATCTCCGCGAGGGGTTGGAGCTGATGAGGAAGGAAGGGGCCTGAGATCAGGCCTCATCGATGCGGGCCAGGCATTCCTGCACCTTCTCGGACACGGGCCCCTCGCCCGATTCCTCCTCCAGCAGCTGGTAGTAGACCAGGGCCAGGCGGTAGTTACCCAACTCGAAGTGCTGCTCGGCCTTCAGCGCGGCGGTGCTCTCGGCCTGCTCCCTGGCCAACGGCCTCAGGAACTCGAAGATGCCTATCTCCACCTCCTGGTCCTGGTGGAAGGTCTCCTGCAGGAATGTGAGCACCTTCACCAGCTCGGGGAATCGCCACCCCCTCATCAGCTTCTTGCGCGCCTCGTACATGATGCTCAGGATGCGCCGGCGGTTGAGGCCCAGGCCGAGATTGTCCAGGAAGACGTCGGCGTAGTTGTCGATGATGTAGAGCGCCTGCTCCTCGATGCTCAGGGAATCGAAGTCGACCTTGGCGGACATCTCGGGCACCCCCGCGCGCCCCCCAGGGCGCGCCCAGGGAGGTCCATGAACCTTCCGCCGTTTGAACGTTTCCCTCCACCCAGTGAAATGGAGCGCAAGCTAGATATCCGATGACCTACCATGCTCGCGGCGGTGAACCAATGAACAAGACCGTGGAGAATTTGGCCAAGGCATTCATCGGAGAGAGCCAGGCGAGGAACCGCTACACCTTCTACGCCAAGGTGGCCAAGGCCGAGGGCTACGAGCAGATATCCGCCATATTCCTGGAGACCGCCGAGCAGGAGAGGTCCCACGCCAGCAGCCTGTGGAAGATGCTGCAGAACATCAAGGGCAAGGAGTGCCTGGACTTCGAGGCCCTCCACCTGGAGGCCGAGTTCCCGGCCGTGCACGGCAAGACCGCGGACAACCTGAAGGCCGCCATCGCCGGCGAGCATTACGAGACGGCGAGCATGTACCCGGAGTTCGCGGACGTGGCCGAGCAGGAGGGCTACCAGTACGAGGCGAACCGACTGCGGGCCATCGGAAGGGCGGAGAGGCACCACGAGACCAAGTACCAGAAGCTGCTGGCCATGGTGGAGTCCTGCACGGTGTTCAAGGAGAAGGCCAAGGTAAAGTGGGTATGCCGGGAGTGCGGCTACGAGCACGAGGGGGACGAGCCTCCGGAGAAGTGCCCGTCCTGCGAGCATCCGAGGGCCTATTTCCAGCGGCGCTGCGTGGACCTCTGAGCGCCGAAACCCCGAACCTTCGGCATACGAAGGTTTTGGGGAAATCTATTTAACAAAAGACCTTGACTTTTGACATCTCGTAACATCGGCACTGGAGGAGCAATAATGAGCAAGGGTTCGCAACGTATGGGCGTTTACATCTGCAGCTGCGGCGGAAGCATCAACATCAGTTTGGACACACAGGCCTTGCATCAGGCGGCCAACAACATGGACAAGGTGGTGCACGTCTCGGAGATGCTCTTCGCCTGCTCTCCGGAGAACCGGAAGAAGATCACCGATGACGTGGTGCGGCACAAGCTGGACCGCGTGCTCATCGCCGCCTGCTCCCCCAAGCTGTACCTCAAGGAGTTCCAGGCCACCGTGGAGGAGGCCGAGCGCAAGGGCTGCATGGTGGAGATGTGCAACATACGCGAGCAGTGCGCCTGGATACATTTCGACGATCGCCAGGCGGCCACCGACAAGGCCCTGGACATGCTCCGCATGTCCCACGACCGGCTGATGCTGCAAGCCTCCACGGAGAAGGCCAACGTCTCCCAGGTCAACAAGATGCGCTGCACCGGATGCGGCATATGCGAGTCGGTGTGCAACTTCAACGCCATACACATCGCCCCCGACCCGGAGTTCGGGGGCGCCAGGAAGGCCAGCGTGAACATCAACGCCTGCGAGGGCTGCGGGGCCTGCGTGGCCGCCTGCCCCACCGCGGCTCTGGACCAGACCTGCTTCTCCAACGCCCAGATGGTGTCCCAGATCGAGACCTTCCTGAAGGGCTCCAGGATGGGCTTCCCCAGGGTGGTGGTGTTCTCCTGCCACTGGTGCTCCTACACCGCCGCGGACACCGCGGGCCTGAAGCGCATGGCCATGGACCCCCACTTCTGCGTGCTGCGCACCATGTGCTCGGCGCGGGTGGACCCGGAATGGGTGCTCAAGGCCCTCTCCAAGGGCGCGGACGGGGTGCTGGTCCTGGCCGGCCATCCCGGAAGGTGCCACTACGAGATCGGCAACCTGCGCACCCGCAAGAGGATGACCCTGCTGCACAAGTACCTGGAGCAGATGGGATTCGATCCCGCGCGCTTCCACATCGCCTACGTGGACTCCGAGGAGGTGGAGGGCTACGTTAACGAGGTCAACTCCTACGTGGCCAAGGTGCGGGAGCTGGGACCGAACCCGGTGGACCCTCACACCAGGATATCCCCCAAGCGCCTGGAGATGCCCTGGCTGGACATCAAGCCGCCGAAGAAGTGGGACGAGGAACTGGAGCTGTGAGCCCCGGTCCCCGGTTCAAACCCCTTTCCCCCTCTGCCTGTTCTCATCGACCCTGAAGCGCACCATCTCCCTGATAAGCTGGTAGGGGATGGGTCGGTCATGGGAGAATCTAACCGCGCCCTTGCTTGTCGAGAACTCCCGCAGCCTGGGGGCGAAGGCCTCCATGGCCGAGGGAGTGGGGTACAGGCCTATGTACATGTCATAGGCGGCGAAGTGCAGCAGGTTCCCCCGGCATCGGAAGGTGGGCATCCCGTAGCTGATGACCTCCTCCACCTCAGGGGCCTCCTCATGAACGATCCTCCTCATCTCCCGCAGCCTCTCACGGACCTCGGGCGGGAACCGGGCGATGTAGCGGTCGACCTCCTCGGTCATGATAGAAATGAGGGTTAGTGATGTAAAGAACATTTTGGAAAAAAAGGAAAGGGAAGGGGTTTACTCGGTCTTGCTGTGGGCCTTGCGCATGAAGTTCTCCACGTCCCCCACGTCCTTGGTGACCAGGCTGACGGCTATGCCGGCCACAATGGCCGCGGGCAGGCTGTACAGGGCCGGGTTCACCAGCACCGGCAGCCCGAGCACGCTGGTCATGTTGGACAGGGTGGCCACCACGAACACCACGGAGACGATGAGGCCTACGATCATGGTCGCCAGCGCACCCTCGCGGGTGTAGCGCTTCCACCAGATGCTCATGAACAGCACCGGGAAGAATATGCTGGCGGCCATGCCGAAGGCCAGCGTCACCAGGTATGACACGTTCTGGTCTGCCATGCCCAGGCTGATGCCCACGGCCATGACCCCCATGGCCACGATGGACAGCTTGGCCACGGCCACCTCGCGGCGGTCGGAGGCCTTCTTGTTGATGACCTCCTTGTAGAAGTCATGGCTGACCGTGGTCCCGATGGTGATCAGCAGCCCGGCCACCGTGCTAAGGATGGCGCAGAAGGCTCCTCCTATCGCAACCCCTAGCATGATCTCACCGCCGGTGTGCTCGGCAAGCAGGGGCACGGCCATGTTCTGGGCGATGGCCGATTTGCCGCCCAGGAAGTAGCCCATCAGGTCAGGGTACAGCACGTACATGGCCCCCAGGCCCACGAACACGGTCATGATGTAGAAGGTCCCGATCATCAGCAGCACCCCTATGGTGGAGGTGCGGGCGTCCTTCGGCCTCCTGACGGTGTAGTACCTGGTCAGCACGTGCGGCAGTCCCGCCGTACCGAACACCAGTCCTGCGGCCAGGGCCATGGTGTTCATCCAATTGGGGGCGAACGTGCCTGGCGTCAGCGCGGTGTTCTGCCCGGTGAGCTTTCCGCTCACGAAGGATATGGCCTCCTCAGGGGTCAGGGTGCTGAAGTCCGGTACGCTGGGGTCTCCGGCCAGCAGGCCCGAGGCCAGCTTGGGCGGGATCATGTTGTCCGCCTGGGCCAGCACATCCCCGGGATTGAACCCGAAGGCCGCGCCCAGCATCAGGATCATGATGATGAACATGGCCCCCCAGAGCACCAGCCCCTGGATGATCTGGTTGTAGGTGGTGGCGCGCATTCCTCCCGTGGTAACGTAGGCTATCACCAGCACCCCGATGACCAGCACCGAGAAGGTGAAGTTCCATCCCAGCAGCAGCTGCAGGAGCGCTCCCGCGCCCACGATCTGCGGCACCACGTAGAAGGTGGATATCACCACCGCCCCCATCATTCCCCCGAAGCGCAGCGACTTGCTGCCCTTGAACCGGGTGGTCAGGATCTCGGAGGTGGTGTACTTGCCCACCTTCCTCAGCGGCACGGCCAGCAGGGCCAGCAGCACGATGTAGCCGCCGAAGTACCCCAGGCCGTCCCAGGTCTTGTCTATGCCGAATATGGCTATGGCGCCCGCGACCCCCAGGAAGGAGGCCGCGCTGAGGTAATCTCCCGTCAGCGCTAACGCGTTCTGCAGCCAGCTGATGTTCTGGCCGGCCACGTAGAACTCCGAGGAGGTCCTGGCGGAGCGGCGGGTGAACACCGCCACCCCCAGGGAGACGGCTATCAGCGCCACCACTATGATCATGGCGACAACGCTGGTCATGCCCCATCCTCCGACTTACTGGCCATGCGGTGGAACACTATGGCCGTGATCCATCCTATGGGGAACAGCAGCAGCACCCAGATCACCGCCACGTTGGCGTCGCCTAGGACCTTGGTGGTGGCCGTCTCCACGGAGAGGGAGTTCAGGGCACCAAGTCCGAAATAGGGGATCAGGAAGGCCAGGAGCGTTCCGAAGGCGATACCCAGCTTCCGGCCAACGTGCAGGTCCTCCAGGGGGATGGCGGGCAGCTCCTCGGCCACCTCCTCCTCCGCCGGGCGGATCTTGGCCATGGCCAGTTCCAGTATGTCCGCGATCAGCGTGTCCTCGTACCCCTTGGTCATTATGACCGGGTACGGGGAATGCTTCATCACCCCCTCGGCCACCGAGCCCAGGGCGATCTTCTCCCACCCGCTGCGCCCGGCGTGCCCGAGAACGATGAATGTGGGATGGACCTGTCGGGCGTAATCGAGTATGGCACCCACCACCGGTCCTCCGGGGTAGGTCTTGAGGACGGCCGGCACGGAATTGCGCTCGGCCCATTCCATGGCCACCTCGCCGCCCTTGGCGTGGATGCCAACTATCTCCTCCTCGGCGAGCATCTCCCCCTTTCGCTCCAGGGGCATGCTCATGACATCCTCCTTCACGCACACCACGTGCAGGGTGGCTCCTAAGGCCTTGGCCAGCTCCACTGCCTTCTTGGTGGCGGTGAGCGCGGGCTTGGAGCCGTCGGTGGCCAGCAGGATGATGTTGCCGTTCGATTGGCCGTTGCCGCGGTTCAGTATCTTTTCCAGCATCAGAGCGGACCTCCCCGGGACATACCCAGACGCGCGCATAGCGCGTCATTCCCAGTGCATAGCCCGGGCTGTGAAAGCTTGGAATGAACGCTCACTCCCTCTCCTCCCCCGGGTCCCTTATCCTTTTACGGATGGCGCTTTCAAAACTCCTCTTGTTCTTCGCGTAGGCGATGCTACGCTCGTCCAGAAGGTCCGCCCAGGCAACCCTTTTCTCTAGCCGATCAGGGCCGGCACCGGCGGAGCAGTGCCGCTTGTTGCATCCACATGGATGGGATCTGACATCCATGGTAGGAAGCTACTTTCGAAGGGCATACTTAATACTATTCGAAAAACATACGAAACGCACAAATATTCTGCATAATATCTACTGAAACGGGAAGAATATTACGATTATACTCTATAGGTGAACTATCAACCACGCATTAATCGCTCTTCGTCGATTTTCCGTGCGTGACAATATCAAGCATTCTCCTATATCCAGCAATTCTGTGAGGATTAAATGCTTCGTAATATCACGAAATAATTAGATGGAAAAGTTCGGCGCGCAACGATGCTCAACGATTCCGTTACGCACCTGAATTTCATATGGAACAGGCGTTCAGGCCGCCGGAACCGCCCTCCTCCCCTCCCAGAGGGACACCGTCATGGTCACCAGGAAGCCGGCGGGTATGCTCACGATCCCCGGGTTGTTCAGGGAGAAGAAGGCATCGGTCATCATGGTCGGGCTGATGACGATCAGCAGTATGGACAGGGCCAGTCCGGTGAAGATCCCCGCCACCACCCCCTTCTCGGTGGTCCTCTTCCAGAACAGGGTGCATATCAGCGCCGGGATGTTCGCAGAGGCGGCTATGGCGAAGGCCAGCCCCACCAGGAAGGCCACGTTCATGCCCTGGGCCATTATGCCCAGCAGGATGGCCACCACCCCCACGCCCACCGCGGTCATCTTGGACACCCTCAGCGCGGCCTTCTCCGTGGTCTTCTTGCCCATTATCTCCGTGTAAAGGTCGTGGGCTATGGCGCCCGCCGCGGCCATGATCAGCCCGGAGACCGTGCCCAATATGGTGGCGAAGGCTATGGAGGAGATGATGGCGAAGAACACCTCGCCCCCGGCGAAGTCCGCCAGGGTGGGCGCGGATAGGTTGCTGTCGTTGATCAGGAACGAGCCTTGCCCGGCGAAGTAGTTGGCCCCCAGTCCCAGGTACAGCGTCATCAGGTAGAAGGCTCCGATGGCCACGATGGCCACCACCGTGGACTTGCGCGCGTCGGAGGGCTTGGGAACGGTGTAATACCTGATCAGGATGTGCGGCAATGCCGCCGTTCCCAGGATGAGCGCCAAAGCCAGCGAGGCGTAGTCCAGGGGGTTGGTGAACTTCAGCCCGGGGGAGAGGAAGGCGTCCCCGGAGTAAGCCGGGAAGGCTCCCGTGGTCGGGTCCGAGGCCCCGTTCTCCAGGAAGTGGGTGATGAACTCCACCGGGCCGAAGCCCGAGAGCATGAGCACGGCGATGGTCAGTCCCAGGGCGGCCACCAGCAGCAGCATTCCCTTTATGAACTGCACCCAGGTGGTGGAGACCATTCCGGCGGTGGCGGTGATCAGGATGACCACCCCGCCCACGATCACCACCCCCCAGGCGTAGGGCAGCCCTATCAGGGGCTGCACGATGGTCCCCGCCCCCACCATCTGCGGGATGAGGTAGAAGACGCTGACCACCAATGTGGATATGGCCGCGGCCAGCCGCACCCGCTTGCTCTTGAACTTGTGCACCAGGGCGTCCGCGAAGGTGTACTTGCCCATGACCCTCAGCGGCTCGGCTATAAGGAAGAGGGCCACGATCCACCCCGCCAGGAACCCGATGCCGTACATGAATCCGTCGTACCCGCTGAAGGCTATCATGCCCGCCACCCCCAGGAAGGAGGCCGCGCTCAGGTAGTCGCCGGCGAAGGCGATGCCGTTGACGAACCACTTCACCCCGCCCCCGGCCACGTAGTAGTGGCCGGCGGTGCGCACCCTCCTGGAGAAGTAGACGGATATGGCCAGGGTGGCGATGGTGATGAGCAGGAAGAGCGCGAAGGCCAATGGCTTGAAGCTGTTGTCCAGCACGTCCGCCATCTACTCACCCTCCCTCTCCAGGCGCACCGCGTACATGTTGAAGGACAGGGCCATGATGATGGCCAGCAATATGACGGTCATGCCCAGGACCAGTCCCAGGTTCATACCTCCCAGGCGGGTGGCCATTATGTCCCGGCCGTAGGTGCCCAGGGCGGTGAATATCACGTAGAGCACACCGTACACGGAGAACAGGGCCAGCCCGACCCTGAACTTGCGGGAATGGATTATGGCCGACAGGGCCTGCTCCTCCACGGTGACCGGCCTGGGCTTGGCCATGGCCAGCACGGCCTCGATCTCCTCCTCGGTCGGCTTCACTATGTACACGGAGACCTTGGCCTTCTTGGTCACCGCCTCCGCCACGTTCCCCAGGTACAGGCCGGCCAGCCCGCGCGGGTTGGAGCTTCCCATCACGATCATGCTTATGCCGGACTCATCGGCGGCCCTCAGGATCTCCCCGGTCACCGCCCCCTCCCTGACCAGGACCTCGGTCCTGAGCCCCGCCTCCTTGGCCAGCTGCTGCGCGAAGGCGACCCCGTCGATCTCGCTGCCCCGGCGTCCGAGGTCCTCGCTTATCTGCTCGACATAGGTGTTCACGTCCTGCTCGACCACGTTTAGGATGACCAGGGCGGCCCCCTTGTCCCGGGCGATGCGCACCGCCTCCCGGGTGGCCACCAGGGCCGGGAGCGACCCGTTGGTGGGCAGAAGTATCCGGTGGTTCAGGGTATTACCCCCAGGTCCGATGTTCCTTTCCAGGTCTCAGGGGGCGAACGCAAACCGGATCCGTTCAGGCGTTCAACATCGGTCGGGCGTCTGTTCAGGATGCGGTTCCTCCGGCCTGCGTTCACGGCCGAGGTCCCGCGTTCGCGGCATTGTCGGACCTCCAGCATGTGGAAGCAGATGATGGTGGCCATTTAAAATGATTGCGCGCCCCGGACTACGAGTAACCATAGGACCGACATCTGTATCAGCGGTAGTCGTAGAAAAGTTACGAAAAGGGGGCGTTGGACGCCCGTTCACTTCTTCATATGCCGGCGGATGTACCCGTTCACCGCATCGCGGACGGTGCCCTCCTCGTCCATGATCATGCGGATGCCCAGGTCCTCCATCTTGCGTCGGCCGTGCTCCCCGGCGAAGCCCGTGAGCACCGCGTCCGGCCTGAGCTTGGCGATGTTCTCCGCGGTCATGATGCCGTGCCCCATGTCCGTGTGCTTCTTGGGGTTGTCGTGCACCTCCACCTCCCAGGTCTCGGGGTCCACGATGAGCAGGTAGCGGGCGTGGCCGAAGTCCTCCTCGACCAGGTCGTCCAGTCCGGGACCCTCCGCGGTGACCAGGAGGCGGACCATTCACCTGCCCCCGTTCACCTTGGCCAGGAGCGTCTCCACCATATCGTCGAAGGCCTGTGAGGCGGGGTTGGACTTGTCCTTGAGCACTATGGGCGTTCCATCGTCCCCGCCCAGCACCACATTGGGGTCCAGGGGCACGCGGCCCAGGAAGGGCACGCCCATCTCCGCGGCGGCCCTCTCCCCGCCTCCGGTCTTGAACAGGTCGATGACCTTACCGCAGTGCGGGCAGATCAGCCCGCTCATGTTCTCGACCACTCCCAGCACGGGCATCTTCAGGGCCTGGGCGAAGGTGACGGTCTTCCTGGAGTCCAGCAGGGCCACGTCCTGCGGGGTGGTGACGATGATCGCGCCGTCGGCGTCCTCGATCAGCTGGGCGATGGTCAGCGGCTCGTCACCGGTCCCCGGCGGCAGGTCCACCACCAGGAAGTCCAGGTCTCCCCACTTCACCTCGGCGATGAACTGGCGAAGCGCCCCCATCTTGATCGGGCCTCGCCAGACCACCGGGGTGTCCGGGTCCTGCAGCAGGAAGGCCATGGACATGACCTTCATGTGCGGGGGGACCAGCACGGGCATGAGCCCGTCCTCGTCGGACATGACCGCCTCGCTCTCGATGTTCAGCATCTTGGGTATGTTCGGTCCATGTATGTCCGCGTCCAGGATGCCGACCTCGAAGCCCCTCATGGCCAGGGCGGTGGCCAGGTTCACGGTCACCGTGCTCTTGCCCACGCCGCCCTTTCCGGACATCACCACTATCTTGTGCTTTATGCGAGCCAGGGACTTCTTGAGACGGTAGTCCTTCTCGTCCATGGTCTTGACCTCGATCTTATCCGAATCTTCCATTTTATCTTCCTCACATCTTGGTCCGGAAGTACTCCCGGATGATGTTGCGCTCCCCCCGCTGAAGGATCTCCCCCATGGTGGATGCGGTGACCCCGAAGCTCCTGGCCATCTCCTGAAGGCTGGTCCTCCGGGGATAATCGTAGTATCCCTTCTCCAGGGCCGCGCGCACCGCGGCCTCCTGGCGCCTGGTGACGAAGCTGCTGTCGTCCAGCTTCTTCTTGGACAGCAGCTTTATGGTGCAGCCGTTGTCCTTGAGCTCCTGGATGAGCTCGCTGAGCGCACTCTCCTTGCTGGCGATGATCTGCCATTCCACCAGCCCTCCTCCCATGGTCTTGGCGGAACGCAGATAGCAGTCCGAGCGCATGATGGCCTTGCAGGCCCGGCACTTGGTGAGCAGGGCGATGCCCCGCATGCGGCCGTCCTCGGTGATGGCCGGCTCCCACTTGCAGACGTCGGGGTGCTTCTCAATGGCCCGGGAGACGATCTGCTGCATCTCCGGATCGTCGCACTCCACCTCCACGAACGACCGGGCGCCCTTGTCCCCGAACGGTATGCAGTCCAGGATGCGTACCGGAACATCGAAGTCGGAGGAGATGTCATGCACCCACCCGTCCGGTATGTTGACCTCCAGCACCGCCTCGATCATGCTCGCCTCGCACCGCCAATCTATGGGGGTATAGAAAAGGTTACCCCTGTTTGCTTCGCCTCAGGCAAATGGAGACTATGCGTTCCGCGGAGCCGGGGGCTCCCAGCGGGCATTCCCATCCACCCTTGCGGTCCAGCATCTCCAGGGCCAGGGCCAGCACCCTGGAGGGGGAGGTGCCGGCGACCACATTGGCCCCCACGTCCACCGTCTCCGGGCGCTCGGTGTTGTCCCGGAGCGTCACGCAGGGGACGCCCAGGATGCAGCACTCCTCCTGCACCCCTCCCGAGTCGGTAAGGGCGAGGGCGGCGCTGCCCTCGGCCTGCAGGAACTCCAGGAAGCCCAGGGGGGCCACCGTCCTCACCCCCTCGGGAACGGAGAGCCCGAACCGCTCCAGGTTCTTGCCGGTGCGGGGATGCACGGGCCAAATGACCGGCATTCCCGTGCCCCCGGACACCTTCCCCAGGCCCTCCAGTATGCCTCTCATGCGCTCCCGGGAGTCCACGTTCTCCTGCCGGTGCAGGGTGGCCAGGATGTACCTCCCCTTGCTCACCCCCAGCTTTGCCAGAGCGTCCCCTTTGTCCCGGGCCAGCTGGAGGTTCTCCCGCACCGCGTCCACGATGGTGTTGCCGGTTACGAATATCCTCTCCTCCGGTATCCCCTCGGCCCTCAGGTTCCGCGCTGATGTCTCCGTGGGGGCGAACAGCAGGTCCGAGGCGTGGTCCGCCAGCACCCGGTTGGTCTCCTCCGGCATGCTGCGGTCGAAGGAGCGCAGGCCGGCCTCCACATGCCCCACCGGGATCCCCAGCTTCACCGCGGCCAGGGCCCCGGCCAGGACCGTGTTGGTGTCCCCCTGCACCAGGACCATGTCCGGGCGGCTGCTCTGGAAGAAGGCCTCCAGGCCGGCCAGCATCCTTCCGGTCTGCGCCCCGTGGGTGCCCGATCCCACCTCCAGGTTGACGGCAGGCTCCGGAAGCTCCAGGTCCCGGAAGAACACCTTGTCCATATCGAAGGAGTAGTGCTGCCCGGTGTGCACCAGGTCGAAGTCATGGCGGGTACGCTGAAGCTCGCGCACCACCGGGGACATCTTCACTATCTCGGGCCGGGTGCCCAGTACCACGCTGAACCTCATCTCTTCACACACTCGAGGAACTCCGCGGCCTTTGCGATCACGCGGTCGGCGGTCTCCCTGGGGAACAGCCTGCGCACCTCCTCCTTTCGCTCGATCAGGTCCCGGCAGAGCACCAGGTCGTGGTCCAGCAGGGTGCGCCACTCGTTCTTCCTCAGGCTCAGCACGGTCACCGGGTACACATTGGCCTTCTCCACCAGCCTCTCCAGCCCCTTCTCCTCCGTGCACTTCCAGCATACGGTCCTCATGCCCACGCACCTGGCGTACTGCACCACGTCCCCGGAGAACTTGGTGTTGGTCACCAGCCAGGGCGCGTCGAAGCCATGGGAGTCCTTGAGGTCCAGGAACCTGCTGTAGGTGTAAAGGGCCTCCTGGATGCTGCTCTTGTAGTTCGGTGCGTTGTGGTACTTGCACTCCACCATGCCCTTGCTACCGCCCTTGCTGATGACCAGGTCCACCTCGTGGGTGACGCAGTGTCCCTTGAGCAGCTGTCGGACCTCCACATGGTATCCCAGCTCCTGGAACACCCTGCCCACCAGGGTCTCGAAGGAATGGCCGTCGGGGCCCATTAGCAGTATGGCCTTCTTGAGGGAGTACCTGCTGGCGTTGCAGGAGGGAAGCCTGCTCCTGATGATGCGGTACAGCTCCTCGGTGCTCATTCCATCATAGAGCCGGGGCCGCACCTCATCCATCAGCCGCTCGGCGTCCTCCTGGGAAAGCCCAGCACGCAGGATGGCGTTGATGGCCTTGGCGGGGTCGAACTCCTCGGTCTCCCCGGACCGCTTCACCACACGCATGGTCCAGGTCATCGGGGTGGCGATTAATCAAGCTTCCTAGTCCGAGGAGGCGGCCCCGTCCCGTGCGACGGTGACATGGACGCCATCGGTCCCCACCGCACCGTCCCCCTCAGGCTCGACGGTCATCATCTCCCTGTGGAACTCGTCGCAGGTGCCGTTCTTCCAGGCCACGGTGAGGTGTATGGTGTTGCCCCTCACATCCAATCGCATCTCCCTGAGCACCGAGGTGTAGGTGGAGGCCTTGCCGCGGCCGCCGTTCCGGCCCGGGCCGCAGTAGGCCACCAGGCCGAGCCTCTCCATCTGGTAGATCATCTTGTAGCAGGTCGCCGGGGGCATGTTCACGATGGGCGACATCTCGGATACGGTCAGGCATCTCCGGGACGTGGCCGCCAGTATGTAGAGGACCACGGGATCTATCATGAACCTGGCGACGTCTAACCGGTCCTGCGACCTCATCTTCATCAGGGCCTCGTGCACCGCCCTCTCGACCTGAAGGTCCTGTCCAGACAAAAGTTTTTCCCCCGGTGCGCATGGCCATGGACCATGTTAATACTTTTGCCAGACAGTATCCGTTCTGATAATATCGATGAAATATCGGAACCGAAATGGTCTCCTCAGGAGCCGCGGACGTCGGTCTCCTGCAGGATCTTGTCTATCTCGGCCTTCAGATGGTCCGGTATGCCGCGTATGCCCACGTCCAGGAAGCCGCGGACGATCATGCCCACGGCCTCGTCCTCGGAGAGCCCGCGGGACATCAGGTACTCCACCTGGTCCTGGGCGATCTTGCCCACGGCGGCCTCGTGGGTCATCTCCACGTCCGGGATGCGCGCCTCCAGCTCGGGGATGGCTATCTGCACCCCCTTCTCGCTGAGGATGAGCCCCTTGCACTCCAGGTGGGCCTTGATGCCCGGGGAGTTCCCGACCAGCTGACCGCGGGCGATGACCGTTCCGCCGGTGGTGATGGTGCGGGAGATCAGCTCGGCCTTGCATCCCGGGGCGTTCAGCACCGCTCGGGAGCCCATGTCCATCATGCTTCCCGGGTGGGCCACGGCCACGGAATTGAAGCGGCAGACCGCGTTCGGGCCGTTCAGGTAGGCCGTGGGATAGGTCTGGATGGTCTTGACCGGCTTGAGCGCCACGTAGTTGTTGATGTAGGTGGACCCCTCCTCCATGACGATGCTGCTGCGTGGACGGACGCCAACGAACTCCGACCAGTTGTGCACCATGGTGAACGTCAGCTTGGAGTCCTTCTTCAGGAAGAACTCCGATATCCCCAGGTGCAGCCCCTTCTCCACCCCCTTGGAGGTGGCGCAGCCGGTGACCACCTCGAACTCCGAGCCCTCCTCGGCTATCAGCACGTTGTGCACGTACTGCTTGGTGTTGCGATTCTTGAGCAGGAGGCAGGTCTGCACCGGCATCCTGACCTTGGCGCCAGGGAGCGCCCGTATGAAGTACCCGTCGGCCCTCTGCAGGTAGGTCTCCGCGGTGTACTTGTCGGAATCGGGCTGCACGCCCTTCCACATGTAATTCTTGAGCCAGTCGTGCACCTTCAGCGCCTGGCTGAGGGGCATCACCTCGACGCCGCTGCCCATGACCGCGGAGTGCACCACGGTGTTGTCCATCAGCAGGAAGTTGCCGGACTTGCCCTTCTCTGATGGCACAATGCCAGAATCCAGCATGGTGCTCTTGGTCTCGCCCGGCAGATCCTCCAGGGACTCCAGCTCCGAGAGGTCCCGGCTGCCCTCATCGTACTCCTCCAGGTCGATGTCCTCTCCGAACTTGGCCTGCTTCTTCAGGGCTTCCTTGGCCCTCTTCTCATCGTTGCTGACCATGGGAAACCCTCAGATGTTCTCCTTGATGATGTTCGCGCGGTTGATCTTGCAGCGGATGCACTCGTTGTAGCCCATCTTGCGTATCTCCTGCAGCAGCTCGCGGGGGTTCCCGGAGCAGGCCACCGTGCCGTTGCACATCACGTAGCCTCGATCGGCCTCCACGTAATCCAGTATCTGCCCGGTGTGGGTGATGATGAGGGCCGCCTTACCGCTCTTCTCCCGCCACCCGGCGCAGTGCGAGGGCCCCTGCAGCAGGTCGTGCACCTTGGAGCCCAGCTTCTCGATGGAGACCATGTCCACCCCGCTCTCCGGCTCGTCCAGCAGGATCATGCAGGGGTTCTGGGCCGTCAGCTGCAGTATCTCCGAGCGCTTGATCTCCCCGCCGGAGAAGCCCACGTTCACATCCCTCTCCAGGAAGCGGGTCATGTCCAGATCCTCGGCCACCTTCTCAGTGTCCACATTCCCCTTGCTGGTGACCCTCACCAGGTCCTTCAGCCGCACCCCGGTGAGGTTCGGCGGCCTCTGCATCATCATGCCGATGCCCCTCTTGGCCCTCTCGTTCACCGGCAGGTGGGTGATGTCCTCCCCATTGAGGATGATCCTCCCGCTCTTCACCTTGTACCCGGAAAAGCCCATTATGGTCATGAGCAGGGTGGACTTCCCCGAGCCGTTGGGCCCGAAGAGCACGGTGGTGTATCCGGTCATGACGTTGAGCGACAGGTCGTGCAGTATCTCCCGGCCGCCCACCTCCACGGTAAGGTTCTCGATCTCCAGCATTGGCTCCTCTCCCCCCTCGATTGTTAGCCGACGTTAATAATGATATCGAGTCATCGTTTGTACCGTTCAGGGTGTTCCAGGACCATCAGCTCGTTGCCGTCCTGGTCCAGGAAGATGGCCAGGAGGCCGCCCCAGGGCTGCCGCTCCGGCTTTAGCTTGAAGATCACACCCTCGTCCACCAGCACCCGGTGGACATCGTACATGCTGTCGCAGGAGAACACCACTCCCGTGGGTCCCCCGGGCTGCCTGGGCTCATCGGCCAACGGCACGTACAGCGCGACCTTCCCCATCGGTTCCGAGGGCCCCAGGTCCGCCCAGCGGTCATCCCTCCTCCGGACCTCCAGCCCGAGCCGCACGGTGTAGAACTCCAGGGCCGCGTTCAGGTCCCTCACCGGCACCGTGGCCATCCAAACCCGGGTGAGCCTTCCCTTCTCTTGCAGGGGGGCCTCCGCCCCCATGGGGTCTCCGATGGGCATGAACGGCCTATGGCCCTGCGCATAGAAAACATTTCTTCAGCTCAGGGCCGCATCCAGAAGCCTTTTCCCCCAGTCCAGGCGGGAGAGGGCGTGCATATGCAGGTAGCTTCCCAGCACCTTCCCCCGCACCATGCCGTCGTGGCGGCCGTCTATGCCCGTGCCCCTGCTCACATCGAAACCGAAGGGGCCGGCTGGGAGGGGAACCAGGCGGGAGTAGTGGAACTCATGCCCCCTCACCTCGATCCCGGGGAAGAAGGGGTTGTGCGCGGTGCCCGCCGCCCGGACGTACGAGAGCCCCTGGCGCTCGGGGGTCAGATGCGCCTCGCAGGGGAACACCCCGGCCATCTCCGCCCGTCCGCCGGCCTCTATGGCCGAGCACAGGATCATGAGCCCCCCGCACTCCGCGTAGATGGCCCGGTCGTCAGCGGCGTTCCCCAGCCCCTCCAGGAAGTCCCTGTTGGCCGATATCTCCTCCATATGTGCCTCCGGATACCCCCCGCCCAGATAGTACAGGTCCGCGTCCGGAAGGCCCTGGCCCTCCTCAGGGCGGAAGTAACGCAGCTCGGCCCCGGCCATCTCCAGGGCCTCCAGGTTCTCCCGGTAGTAAAAGCAGAACGAGCGGTCCATGGGCACGGCCACCTTGGCCCCGGAGTCCCCGCGGGGGAAGAGCGGCTCCCGGCGCGGCTCCATCGGTCCAGAGGTCTCGGCGATCTCCCTCAGCATCTCCAGATCGATGTCCTCAACCATCCCCCGCAGTTCGTCCTTGAGCCTTTCCCGGTCCCCGTGCTCCTCCACGGTGAGCAGTCCGAGATGCCTTTCCGGAAGGGACCTTCCCCGCTCCACCGCTCCCAGCACCGGCAGCTTTGCCAGCTGCTCCACGGCCTCCGTGGCCTTGCGCCGATGCCGTTCCCCGCTCACGTTGTTCAGGATGACCCCGGCCACCCGCACCCGGGGGTCCAGATTCTTGAATCCGAGCGCGACCGCCGCAGCGCTCTTGGCCAGGCTGCGGGCGTTGATCACCAGCACCACCGGCGCGTCCAGCAGCTTGGCTATCTCCGCGGTGCTCCCCACGTCCTCGGTGGAGGTGAGGCCGTCATACAGCCCCCGCACTCCCTCCACCAGGGCCATGTCCGCGTCCCGGCAGGCCCAGCGGAAGTGCTCCACCATCACCTCAGGGTCCATCATGAACGTGTCCAGGTTCCTGGAGGGGCGCCCGGTGGCCAGGGAATGGAACATGGGGTCGATGAAGTCCGGCCCGACCTTGAAGGGCTGGACCCCGTCACCCAGGCGCAGCATGAGCCCGGCGGCGATGCTGGTCTTCCCCACCCCGCTGCCCGAGCCGGCCAGTACCACCCTCCTCATTCCGCGGTCAGCTCCTTAAGCATCGATCGCAGCTCCGCGGGGTCGATTGGCTGGGGCACGGCGAAGCTGGAATTGGAGAGCATGGCGGCCGCCAGCTCCCGGTAGGCCCGGGCCTGCTCGGAATCGGGCGCCCCCTCGACCACCGTTCGGCCGGCGTTCTCGCAGTCCCGCACGGAACGGTGCCGGGGCACGAATCCCAGCATCTTGGTGCCCAGCCTTCCCGCCACCGAGGCCACAGCCTCCCTCTCGTTCATCACTTCCCTGGAGTTGCAGATCAGGCCGCCCACTCCCACCCCCAGGTTGCGCATCCCCCGGCATATGTTGTTGGCGGCGTACAGGGACAGGTACTCTCCGGAGGTGACCACGTACACCTCGTCCGCGAACCCCTGGCGCACCGGGGTGGCGAAGCCACCGCAGACCACGTCCCCTGGGACGTCGTAGAGCACCACGTCCGGAGGGTCCCGGAAGTGGTCCCTCTTCAGGGCCTGCAGTGCAACAATAATCCCCCGGCCGGCGCAGCCCACGCCCGCCAGAGGGCCTCCGACCTCCATGCACATGGCCCCTTGGAAGCCCAATCCCACCTCGTATTCCCCGGGCCCGCCATCCTTCATGCGGTCCAGGAATGTTTCCATCTTCCTTCCGCCCAGCAGGGTCATGGAACCGTCGGCCTTGGGGTCGCAGCCCACGTACCATACGCGAAGGCCGGACTCGGCCATGCTGGCCACCACATTGGCGGCCACCGTGGATTTTCCGATGCCGCCCTTCCCGTAGATTGCTATCTGCCTCATTTCCCCTCCGCGGCCATCTCGCGCAGGGTGTCCGCCAGCTCCATCCTGATGATCCCCGAGGCTCCCATGACCCGGGGGTGGATGTCCGGTTCGGAGACCACCATGGCATAACCGTCACGAAGGTAATTGTCCACCTCCCGCGGCTGGTCGGAGACCAGCACCGCCCTGCGGTCAAGGTTCGGTATGGCATGCACAATGCCGCAGGCCACCAGCAGATCGTGGTCGATCTCGCTTACCGCCTCCGCGGCCCTGATCCCCGCCACGGGGTACTCGTCCAGCCCACCGGTGTCACGTTCCAGGGACACCCCGGCGCACTCCAGGTCCCTCAGTATTTCCCGAGCGTAACGACGGATGCGCGGCAATCCCACGTTCGGGTCCAGGTTGCCCACGAAGACGGCCTCTCCGCCCAGGGCGTCCGCGCTCTCCTGCACCCCCCGCAGCACGTCGGCATGCCCGTAGGCCAGCTCCTTCTTGCCGTTCAGAACCACCAGGACCCGTCCCCCTGTGGCCAGGACGTCCCTGATGCGTCTCGCGGCCGAGTACTTGGTGACCCCGTAGTTCGGTGACAGGTGCTCCTTGCTGGTCAGCCCCCGGTTGCTCTCCAGCAGGGTGGCCCGGGTCAGCATCTCCCTCTGGCGGAACATCTCCTCCTGCGGGATCACCCCCCTCTCAGCGGCCACCTCCAGGGCCCTTATGGCCCCGGTGGTGTTGGCCCCCGAACAGCCGTGCACGTCGACCGGGATGACCTTGGCCTTGAGCCCGGCCTTCTGCACCGCCCGGTCCAGGTTCTCGCCGATTATCATGCTGGCGCAGGTCCCCACGACCCCCACCAGGCCCGGGGAGAAACGGTCCTGCACCAGACGAAGCGTTTCCGCCAGCTTCTCCTCGGCCCCGAATATCAGATCGTTCTCCTTCATGCCCGTGGTGACAACGCGGACCCCGGCGTCCTCCAATCGCCTGGAGACCATGAATCCGCATCCGGCGGGACCGTGCACCACGATCACCTCGGCGTCCATGTCCCGCAGGGTGTACATGGCGGCAACTATGGGGTTCGGCCGGGGGTGCAGCACATCGCTCAAAGGTATCCCTCCTTGGTGGCCCACAGCACGGTGCGGTGGCGCGTCCGGACCTCGTCCACGTTACCAACGGGCTCGAAGAGCTGTGAACCGCCTTCCCGCATCCCACTGGGAAGAATGTACCTCCCGGTGACCTGGGGATGCCGCTCGCACATCTCCGCCATCCGTTCCAGGTCCAGCTTCTCGCACACCTTCATGTTCACAGGATCGAGCACCAGTCCGATGTCCCGGCACCCGTGTTCTCGGACCATGCGGTCAATGATGAAGTCCAAGGAGGCGGTGCACACCCCGGGGTTGCGTTCCCTGACCATCTCCCCCCGTTCGTCCACAAGGACCTCGGCCCTTCCTCTGGCGCCCGGAAAGCCGCTCAACGACGGGCAAATTTCCAGCGGGTCGCTGCCCAATCCCTCGGCCGCGGCCAGGGCGCAGGAGAAGGCCAGGGTGTAAGCATCAGGCAGGAACGACGGCTGCAGGGGGACCTCCCTCTCTCCCCGCCCAGTGCGCACGGTGAGCAGGGAAGGGGAGCCCAGTGCCGCGTTCGACACCTCCGCCTCCACATCGCCGCCCTTGCCGAAGGTCACCATCCGCCGGCATCTCCGGGCCAGGGGCCTCCAGGTCTCCTCCTCACCCTTGGGGATGATCAGGACATCCCGGGCCGATTCGGCCATCTGCGATTTTCCGTCGAAGGCCCGGCGCGTACCGGCCGCGATGGGATAATTCTCCTGCAGGCCGGTTATCACCGAGACCTTCCCGATCCCGGTGCCTCCCAGGCTGACCTCGAAGACGCCGAGGTCCACGTCCGTTGGCGAGGAGGACAGCCTGAGCAAGGTGGGAGGGGCAATGCTGACCTTGTCCTCCAGCACCGTCTCCTCACCATCGTACCGGCTCAGTCCCGAGCTGCTCAGGCACAACACCCTCCTGCCCATCGAGGCCATCAGGAATGAGAGCACGCGCACGGTGCCGGTCTTACCCCTGACCCCGGTGACCTCCACCACCGGATACGGGAAGCTGGCCAGTTCACCCACGGCCTGATGATGGGTGAGCTTTCGATCGGCCAAGGCCTTCCCGATGAAACGGTCCGGTGAATGCACGGGAGCCACCGCAAGATCGAACCGCTCGTCCGGCGCCGCCGGAAGGATACGCACTCCCTCAGCGGAAAGGCATCGTGCGGTCTCCACGGCAGTTCGATAGATGTCCACCGCAGTGACTTGGTTCCCGCGGCGCAGGTACTCCCGGGCCAGGACCTCCCCACCATGGGTGAGGTCCAGTACGAGCACCTTCATGTTCACATCTCGGCCTTGACCCGGTCGGCCAGTATCTCCGCCAGGCGGGCGTCGTCACCCATTGGCTGGCAGTAGCGGACCTCCACGGTGCGCCCTCCCGCCTTGACCTTTCCGGAGCGCTGCCCCTTGGAGAACCCCAACACGCCCGGGATGTCCTCGGTGGTGTGTATGCCCGTGGCCAGGAAGCAGGGCACCACGTAGATAATGTCCGCGCCCCTGGCGGCCACGTTGGCCAGCCCAGTGGGTATGTCCGGATCGTTCAGCTGCATGAACGCGGCCTCCACCGGTCCGAACTCGCCCTTCTCCTGAAGTCTCTTGGCCATGCTGACCACCAGTCCCATGTTGTGCTCCATCTTGCTTCCATGTCCCACTACCAATACTCCGTTCTTCATCAGAACCACCTTGCATGCCGATATTCCAAGGACTTGATAAATATTACTATTGAATCTAAAAATAACATTAATTATATGAATGTTATTCATATTAAAAATAGAAGCATTTTTATTACGCTAAGATATGTGGGGGTCCGAGTGGTCTAGCTGTTACCCCTGTTCATGGATCTCAGAGGGAGGAAGGCGGTGGTCTTCGGCGCCGGGCTAGTGGGCATGCGCAAGGCCTTGTACCTCTTCAAGGAGGCCGATGTCGTTATCGTGGACCGGCAGCCGTGCGAGGTCCCTGCAGGCATCCGCTTCATCAGAGGGGAGGTCCTCGATAACCTTCACCTGATCGGCGGGACGGACCTCGTGGTGGCCGCCACCGGAGACACCTCGACCGACGATGTCATATTCGAACGCGCAAGGGTCCAGGGAAAGCCATGCAACAGGTCCGACCGCCCAGGTGATTTCCTCATTCCCTCGGTGGTGGAGAAACGCAATTACACCATCGCAGTGTCCACACTGGGTCGTAGCCCTGGCATGTCCAGGTACATCCGTCTGCTGCTGGAGAGGGATCTGTCCGCTTCCATCGAGGACATGGTGGACCTCAGCGAGAGGCTGAGGGAGGAGCTGAGGGAGACATTCCCCGATCCAGCTGATAGGGAGGGGCGTATCCGGCGTATGCTGGAGAACAGGCACGTCTGGGAGGCATTGGCCCGCGATCAAGACGAGGTACGGGAGATCGCCAAGGAGGCGGTCAAATGACGTTCTTTTGCTCAGCGCGCACATCAAGCACAAGGACTCCGTATCCAGGACCTGGGGCAGCTGGGGCAGATGGACGCCGCGGCCATTCTTCAGAGATGCGCACCGCCCAGGTGGCGAGTGCGCGGTGCTCAAGACCTGCAACCGGGTGAGTTCTACCTGGTGTCCCGGGAAAGGGAGGCGGCACGCGAGGGGCTGGAGGGCCTTGTGGCATCGCTTCTCCCCTACGAGGCCCAGGGCAGTCTGGTCCGGTACATGGCTGGAAAGGAGACCCTGCATCATCTCCTGCGGGTGGCCTCGGGGCTGGAATCCATGATCGTGGGTGAGGACCAGATCCAGTCCCAGGTAAAGGAGGCCTTCGAGCTCTCCTGCCGCGAGGGGTGCTGCGGTCCGCTGATGGGCGAGGTGTTCCGCAAAGCCCTCAACACCGGAAAGAGGGTGCGAACCGAGACCCGGGTGAACAAGGGCAATGTATCGATCGGCTCGGCCGCGGTGGACCTGGCCGAATCCCGCATGGGGGACCTGAAGGGCAAGACCGTCCTGGTGGTGGGGGCCGGACAGATGGCCTCCCTGATCGCCAAGCATCTGGCCGGGAAGGGGCCGGAGGCGGTCTTCGTCTCCAACCGCACCTATGCACGGGCGGTGGAGCTGGCCTGGTCGCTGGACGGGAAGGCGGTGCGCTTCGAGCATCTCCATGACTATCTGGTCAAGGCCGACGTGGTTCTCTGCGCCACCTCGGCCACCCACAACATCCTGGGACTCAAGGAGATATCCCCGGCCATGGAGCGACGTTCGGGTCGGGGCATGTTCATAATCGACGTCTCCTTCCCGCGCAACGTGGACCAGGCCGTGCGCTCCATACCGGGAGTGCAACTCTGCGACCTGTCGGCCTTGAACGAGGTGGCCAGGGAGAACCTGGAGAGGCGCAGGATGGAGGTCTTCAACGCCGAACGGGTGGTAAAGGACGAGCTGGACCTGCTCTCCCGCCGGTTGGACGAGATGAGGGCCGCGGAGATCCTCCGGCTGGTCTACATCAAGTACGAGGGCATGAAGGCCCGGGAGGTGGGCAAGGCCCTGAACCGGCTGAAGGCAGGGGAATCCGCCGAGGAGGTGCTGGAGGCTCTGGCCTCATCCCTGATGAGCCGCTTCCTGGCCGATCCCACAGCCGCGGTCAAGATCGCCAGCAGGCAGGGTGATGGTGGACTGCTGCGCAGTACCAAGGAGATATTCGCATTGGAGGTGGTGCAGGACGTACCCGCAGGAAAGGATGAGAAGGCTTAGGACCACGCCGCAACTGCGCAGGATGCTCCAGGAGACCTCCCTGCGGCCCGGACAGCTGATCCAACCGGTGTTCGTGGACGAGAACATCAGTGAACGGAGGGAGGTGTCCACCCTTCCCGGGCAGTTCGCGCTGCCCCTGGACGAGGTGGCCGGGGAATGCGTTCGCCTGGGCAATCTCGGACTTGGCGCGGTGCTGCTGTTCGGAGTGCCGTGCAGCAAGGATCCCACGGGTTCGGAGGCATGGAACCCCCCGGGGGCGGTGCAGAGGGCGATCAGGAAGGTCAAGGATGCTTGCGATCTTCCGGTCATCACCGACCTGTGCCTTTGCGAGTACACCGACCACGGACACTGCGGGGTGCTGGAGGGCGGCATGGTGCTCAACGACCCCACCCTGGAGCTATATGGAAGGATAGCCGTCTCCCATGCCCGGGCCGGGGCGGATATGGTGGCCCCCTCGGGCATGATGGACGGGCAGGTGGCGGCCATACGGAAGGCCCTGGACGCCGAAGGGTTCATCGACACGGGGATAATGGCCTATTCGGCCAAGTTCGCCTCATGCTTCTACGGTCCCTTCCGGGACATGGTTGGCAGCTGCCCATCGCATGGCGACCGCCGCTCCCACCAGATGGACCCAGGCAACGCCCGGCAGGCCGTCCGGGAGCTTAGGGCGGATGCGCAGGAGGGGGCGGACATCCTGATGGTCAAGCCTGCCCTGCCCTACCTGGACGTGATATTCCGGGCCCATCAGGAGTTCGACCTGCCCATCTGCGCCTATCAGGTGAGCGGCGAGTACGCCATGATCATGTGCGCCGCGGCGCAGGGGGCCCTGGACCTCAAGGCGGGCATCATGGAATCGCTGCAATGCATACGCAGGGCGGGGGCGGACCTCATCATATCATACTTCGCCGCCGACATCGCCAACGTTCTCCGAGGTGAGTGAACTGACCGAACGCTCAAGGAAGCTATACTCAAGGGCGGTCGACCTCATGCCCGGCGGGGTGTCCTCCCCGGTGCGCGCGGTGAAGCCCTTCCCCCTGTACATCGAACAGGGGCGGGGGGCCATGGTGGTCGACGTCGACGGCCGGGAGTACGTGGACCTGGTGCTGGGCTACGGGCCGATGTTGCTGGGACATGCCCATCCGGCCATCGTCAGCGTTCTTCGGGAGCAGGCCGCCCTGGGCACATTGTACGGTGCGCCGCACGAGAAGGAGGTGTTGCTGGCCGAGAAGGTCCGTGGTCACCTCCCGAGCATGGAGATGATGCGCTTCGTGAGCAGCGGCACCGAGGCCACCATGCACGCGCTGCGCCTGGCCCGCGGGTGCACCGGCCGCAAGAAGGTCATAAAGGTGGACGGCGGCTTCCACGGTGCGCACGACGCCGTGCTGGTGCGCTCCGGCTCAGGGGCGCTGACCCACGGCTCCCCGGATTCTGCGGGGGTGCTGGAGGAGGTGGCCGCCCATACTCTGGTGGTCGATTACAACGACCCGGATCAGATGGAGGGGGCGCTGAGGGCCAACAAGGGTCAGGTGGCCGCGATCATACTGGAGCCCATGCTGGGGAACGTGGGCCCCGTCCCGCCCTCCCCCGGGTACCTCGCGGAGGTGCGCCGCCTGGCCGATTCTCACGGTTCATTGCTCATATTCGACGAGGTCATCACCGGATTCCGACTCTCCCTGGGAGGGGCCCAGGAGCTCTATGGCGTTCGCCCGGACCTGACCGTGCTGGGCAAGGTGCTGGGCGGGGGCATGCCCATGGGTGCCTTCGGCGGCTCCAGGGAGATGATGTCCCTCATCTCCCCGCTGGGCAGGGTGTACCAGGCTGGAACGTACAGCGGCAACCCCATGAGCCTGAGCGCGGGGCTGGCGACCCTGGAGGTGCTGGAATCGGAGGGTCTGCAGGACCTCAACCTCCGGGGCGAACGGCTTCGCGGCCGACTTTCCAGGGGAATAACCCGGCTGGGCATCGAGGCCCAGGTGCAGGGCGAGGGGTCCATGTTCCAGGTATTCTTCGGCAGGGGGCCGCTGAGCAACGCCAGGGAGGTCCTGGAATGCGACCGGTCCAGGTACATGTCCTTCTACCGGAGCATGCTGGAACTGGGGGTGAGCATGCCCCCCTCCCAATTCGAGACCTGCTTCCTTTCGCTGGCCCACGGGGACCGGGAGATGGGCATGCTCGCGCAGGCGTTCTCAGAGGCCCTGGAGGGGATGGCTTGATCCTGGGAACCAGGGGGAGCCGCCTGGCCATGGCCCAGGCCGATCTGGCCCTGGAGGCCCTCGGGGGCCTTCCGGAGGGCCTGTCCCCGGAGATCAAGGTCATCACCACCTGCGGGGACCGGGACCGCTGCACCCCCCTGGAGGCCATGGGCGGGTACGGTGTTTTCACCAAGGAGCTGGACCAGAGGCTGCTCTCCGGGGAGATCGACCTGGCGGTGAACTCCCTGAAGGACATGCCCTCCGCGCTCACGCCCGGGACCATGCTGGCAGCGGTCCTTCCCCGGGGTCCCTCCGCGGACGTGCTGGTGTCCAGGTCCGATCTGTCCGCATTGCCGCAAGGGGCGGTGGTGGGTACCTCCAGCGTGCGCCGCAAAGCCCTATTGAAGCATCTCCGGCCGGACCTGGAGGTGGCCGAGCTGCGCGGGAACATCACCACCCGCCTCAACCGCTGGCGCAGGGGGGATTACCACGCCATAGTGCTGGCGGAGGCCGGACTGGAGAGGCTGGGGGAGAACGTGCCCCGACATGCTCTGGACCCCGGGGTCTGGGTGCCTCCGGCGGGGCAGGGGGCCATAGCGCTAGTCTGCCGCGAGGGCGATGAACGCGCCGGGGCCATCGCCCGGCTGGACCATCTGCCGACGCGGAGATGCGTGGATGTGGAGAGGGGGATTATGCTGGAGCTGGGGGCCAGCTGCCAGGTCCCCCTGGGCATCTGGGCCTCCCCTGAGGGCGAGGCGATCATGCTGCACTGCCTCTGGCTCTCTCCGGACGGTTCATGGGCCAAGCGGTATGAGGCCAGATTGCAGGGGGCACAGGATGTGCTGAGGGTGGCCGAGGATATGAGGCGTCAATGGGGGTGGAGCTGATGGCCGGGGTTGTATACCTGGTGGGAGCGGGTCCGGGCGACCCCGGGCTGATGACCGTGCGCGGACTGGAGCTGCTGCGCAGCGCGGAGGTGGTGGTACACGATTCACTGGTGGGGGAGAAGGTGCTGCGGGAGGCCCCGCCCGATGCTGAGATGCTCGACGTGGGGAAGAGGGGCGGAGGCCACAAGGCCGAACAGGAGGAGATCAACCGCATCCTGCTGGAAAAGGCCCATCAGGGGAGCATGGTGGTCAGGCTGAAGGGCGGGGACCCCTTCCTGTTCGGCCGGGGGGGCGAGGAGGCCGAGCACCTGCGCCGTCACGGTGTGGAGGTGCATGTGGTGCCCGGGGTCAGCGCCAGCATAGCCGTGCCGGCCCTGGCCGGAGTGCCGGTTACCCACCGCACCCTGTCCTCGTCCGTCACCATCATCACCGGGCACGAGGGCGACCACAAGGAGGGGGAATGGCTGGACTGGGCGGCGCTGGCCCGCAGCGGGGGCACACTGGTGATCATGATGGGCATGTCCAACATCGACAGGAACATGAGGCGGCTGATGGAGGGCGGGCTGGACCCCGATTCCCCGGTGGCGGTGGTCCAGGACGGTTCCAGCGCATCGCAGAGGTCCCTGATCACCACGGTCTCCCGGGCCGGCGAGGACTGCCGGCAACAGGGGATGCGCGCCCCGTCGGTCATCGTGGTGGGTCGGGTGGTGGAGATGGCCTCCTTGCTGGGTGACCTGCGATGAGCACCCTGCTGGTACTGCGGCCCCAGGACCGCTGGGAGGAGTCGCGCCGCCTGGTCGAGGCGTCCGGTCACCAGGCCATCTGCGCCTCGGTGGTGGAGGTGGAGTACCTCGGACCGCCGGGTCTCACTGCATTGCTGAACGATGTGCGGCAGGGCCATTTCACGTCCCTGGTGTTCGCCAGCGTCACCGCGGTGAAGGCCCTTTCGCGGGCCGACCCGGGCCTCATCGATGATGTTCCCCAGGGCACGGAGCTCGTGGCCATCGGTCCGCCCACCGCCGACGCCCTGAAGAGGCTCGGTGTCCAGAAGGTCTCCCTGCCCGAAGAGTACACCTCCGAGGGGCTGCTGGACCTGCTCTCCCGGGGTGAGGGAAGCGTGCTCATGTTCAGATCGGACCAGGGCAACGACGTCCTGGGCAGGGGATTGCTCGGCCTCCGGGAATTCCTTGAGGTGCCCATTTACTCCCTCAGGGAGGATCGCGGGGATTCCCTGGACCGGGCGCTGCGGGCGCTGCGGTCCGGGAAGGTGGACGCAATACTGCACACCTCATCGCTGTCCGCGAGGTTGACGGTGGCCAGGGCCGCGGAGCTCTTCGGCCCGGATTTCAGATGGGAGGCCATTAACGCGGCCATCGGACCTCCGACCAGGGACACGCTGCTCTCCCTGGGGATGTCGGTCCAGGTGACCGCGGAGAGGGCCACCTTCCCGGACCTGCTGAGGGCGGTGGACGGCCACCTCAGGCAAAGTAATTAACCATAGGCGCGCTTCGAGGGGACATGAGGAAGGTCGTGGCCATACTAGGCCCCCCGGAGAGGTGGGTGCCTCTTTGCCGGCCGTACCGGCAGCTGGCCGATTTCATATGCGTCTCGCCGTTAAGGGCCCAGCCCATTGACGACGCCAACTTCTCCCTGTTCCTGGTGGACCTGTTCGCCGGGCGCTTCGAGGTCCTGGTGGTCACCTGCCCCACGGTCATCGAGTCCATGGTGCACATGGCCAGGGGCCGCAAGATGCTGGACCGGCTTAAGGAGTCCGTCTCCCGGACGGAGATGGTGGTCATCGGCGAGCGCACCTCGGCCGCCGCCACCCACCACGGACTGAGGGTGGCATCGGTGGCCCCGGAGGCCACCACCGATTCCCTGGTCGGCCATATCAACCGCCTGCCCCGCCGGGGAACCGTGGCCCTCCTGCGCTCGGACCAGGGTTCCCCTCTGATGGTGAAGGACCTTCAATCGACGGGCTGGAAGGTGGAGCAGGTCTCGGTGTACGCCCTGCTGGTGGACGAGGGGGAGGAGATGGAGGAGCTGCTTGACCGTCTGGAGGACGGTGGCATAGATGTTCTGGCCTTCCCCACGCCCGCGCACGCCCAGGCCTTCCTGGTGCAGCTGGAGGAGCGGGATGGCAAGGAGAACGCACTCATGCTGCTGGAAGGGGTCGCCGTGGCGGCCATGGGCCGGGAGACCAGGGAGCGCCTGGAGGAGTACGGGGTCAAGGTGTCCCTGGTACCGGACCGCGCGCACGCCGACTCCATGCTCCACCTGCTCGTCTCCAGCGTCGAGGACCAGTAGCAACTATTTTCACTATCCGAACGATTGCTCGCCTTCAGGCGACGGTTTCGGTCGCCATACAAATCACCGCGCCGGACCATCCTCCCGCGACAGCGCGGCCAGGACGAAGGCCGCGACCATCCCGGCGGTCATCAGCGCCCAGACCGACCGGTAGTCCGCCAGAGCGCCGTCCGCGGCCATGTTGCCGGCTGCCAACTGCAGCACCGCGGCCCCGGCGAAGGGGAACACGTTCAGAGCGGCCAATGCGGTACCGGACATCGCCCTGGGAAAGGAATCCTTGACCTGCCCGTATATCGGGACGTACCAGCCGGCGAAGAAGCCGAAGGTGAAATGCAGGATGACGTAGGCCCACTGGTCGTGCACCTGGCCCGCGGTCATCCAGATCGCCCCCCACATGACCGCGAAGGCCGCGGTCCCGATGACCACGACCCTGCGCCGGGAGCGCAGCACCCGGTCGGATATGAAACCCGCCACCGGGCAGCCGGCGATCATCCCCACGCCCACGAAGGTCAGGGAGAACCCGTAGGCGGCCTTGTCCCAGCCCAGCACGTCCCGGAAGAACGGTCCGCCCAGCAAGCCCTGGTACACCATCAGGCTTCCGTACATGAAGAAGAAGATCGCGGCATAGGGCCAGCGCATGCCCGAGCCGAAGATCAGGCGCAGGGAGGCCAGCACCGGCATCCTCTGCCCCTCCTCCTCGTCGCTCACCCTGGGCAGGCCCACCTCCTCCGGGCGGTCCCGCACCAGAAGCCACATCAGCCAGGTGAGCACCAGTGGTCAGCACCCCGAGCGCGAGGAACACCCTCTGCCAGCCGGCGTACTCGGACATGGCCGCCAGAGGGCCGGCCGCGGCCAGCCCCCCGATGTTGCCCACGGTCAGCAGAAGCCCGGTGAGGGAGCTGAACTCGTCCCTGCGGAACCAGGCCGAGAGCACCTTCAACGTGGGAACGTAGACCATGGCCACTCCCAGGCCGATCATGACCCTGCCCAGGACCACCATCTCGAAGCTGGCGGCCAGGGCGGTGACGAAGGCCCCCAGGGCCGAGAGGGCGGTGAACGCACACCGTGCCGGGGCCCCAGCGGTCGGTGAGATGCCGCAGGGAAGCTGCATCACGGTGTAGGCGTAGAAGTACGCCGAGCTGAGCACGGCGATGGAGGCCAGCCCGACGCCGAAGGCTCCCCTTAGCACCTCGGCCAGGACCGCCGGGGATACCCGGTGGAAGTACACCAGGAAGTAGGTGAGGGCCAGAATGCCGAGCACGGTCCAGCGGTTCCACAGGAGCCGGGCATGCCGGTGATACTTGTCCCTCGATCTCCCACCGCCCGCGGCCTTCAGGCCCATGAGGGAGGGAAGCCCATCATCCCGATTAATACATTCGCCGAGGGTCATCCGGGGCCTTGGGGGCAGGGGATCACATCATGGGCGGTCCCCGGCAGGCCCTGGTCAGTTCCTTGACCTTCTCCATGACGTCCCGGGGATCGTTCCCGTTCAGGGTCATGGCCACCAGGGCGCTGCCCACGATCACCCCGTCCACCCCCTCGGCCCGGGCCATCCTCACCTGCTCCGGGCCGGAGATGCCGAACCCCGCGGCGATCGGAACACCAGCATCGATGGAACGGGCCTCGCGCACCATCCTGCCCAGCTGCTCCCCGATGCCGTCAGAGGCCCCGGTCACACCGGTCCTGGTGACCAGATACAGGAAGCCGGACGTCGCCTCCATCAACGCCCTCTGCCTTTCCACCGGCGTGAGCGGGGTGCTCAGCTGCACCAGGTCCATTCCCTGCTCCTGGCAAACGGCCCGCAATCCCCCGCTCTCGTGCAGCGGAAGGTCCGGTACGATGAGCCCGTCCGCCCCGGCCTCCAGGGCCTCGCGCACGAAGCGCTCCTCGCCCCTGCGGAATATGGGGTTGTAATAGCCCATGAGCACGATCGGCCTCTCCGTCCTCCGACGCAGTTCCCCGACCATCTCCAGGACCTGCATCGGGGTGACGCCGTTCTCCATCGCCCTCACCCCCGCGTCCTGTATCACCGGGCCATCGGCCACCGGGTCGGAGAAGGGTATGCCCACCTCCAGCACGTCCGCTCCCCCCTCCAGGCAGGCCATTCCGAAATCCACGAAACGCTGCGTATCGGGGACCCCGGCCATCAGATAGCAGACCAGGGCGGTGCGCCCCTCCTCCCTTGCTTTTGCGAACGCCTCTCTCATCCTGCTCATTCCACCATCCCCAGGCTGAACACCGTCTCCAGGTCCTTGTCCCCGCGTCCGGAGATGGTTATGACCACCACCTCGTCCCTGCCCATCCTCCCGGCCTCCGCCATTCCCGCGTGCACCGCGTGGGCGCTCTCCAGGGCCGGAATTATGCCCTCGACCCGGGAAAGGGTCACGAAGGCCTCCAGGGCCTCCCGGTCGGTCACGCCCACGTAGCTGGCCCGTTCCAGGTCCTTCAGCAGGCAGTGCTGGGGACCAACCCCCGGATAGTCCAGGCCGGGGGCCACGCTGTGCGCCTCCCTGATCATGCCATGCTCGTCCTGCAGCAGGTAGGCCTTGCAGCCCTGCAGCACCCCCACCTCCCCGCGGCTCAGGGAGGCGGAATGGCGTTCCGTGTCCAGCCCGTCCCCGGCGGCCTCCGCCCCCAGCAGCCGGACACGGTGGTCCTGGATGAAGGGGTGAAAGGTCCCGATGGCGTTGCTCCCTCCGCCCACGCAGGCCACCAGCAGGTCCGGGAGGCGGCCCTCGGCCTCCTGCAGCTGCCGGCGTATCTCCCGTCCGATCACGCTCTGGAAGTCGCGCACCATGCTGGGATAGGGATGCGGTCCCGCGGCCGTGCCCAGGAGATAGTAGGTGCTCTCCACGCTCTCCGCCCAGTCGCGGAACGCCTCGTTGATCGCGTCCTTGAGGAGCCTCGAACCGGAGCGCACCTCGTGCACCAGGGCGCCCATGAGCCTCATGCGGAACACGTTCATACGCTGCCTGGCCACGTCCTTCTCCCCCATGTATATCTCCGCCCGCAGGCCCAGCACCGCGGCGGCCATGGCCGTCGCGGTCCCATGCTGCCCCGCGCCGGTCTCGGCGATCAGCCGTCCCTTGCCCATGCGCTTGGCCAGCAGGGCCTGCCCCATCACGTTGTTGAACTTGTGCGCTCCGCCATGGCACAGATCCTCCCTCTTCAGGTATATCCTGGCCCCCCCGCACCTTTCGGTGAGCCGTCTGGCGAAGTACAGGGGCGTCTCCCGCCCCCCGTAATGGCGGTTGTACATCTCCAGCTCCTGAACGAAGGCCGGGTCCTCCATGGCCCTCAGGTATTCCCTCTCCAGCTCCAACAGGGCGGGCACCAGCACCTCCGGCACGTACTGTCCGCCGTACTCTCCGAACCTAGCTTCCATCAATTCTCACCTTTCAATGCTCTGATGAGCTCGCTCACCATGAGGGGGTCCTTGCCCCCGGCGCGCTCCACCCCGCTGGACACGTCCAGGGCGTAGGGCGAAACAATCTCCACGGCCTCCCGGGCGTTCTGCGGTCCTATTCCCCCGGCCAACACCACCGGCAAAGGGTCCAGCTCCTCCCGCAGCCTCCGGCTCAGGCTCCAATCGTGGGCACGGCCGTTGCCTCCGGCCCGGGGCCCGGGGCTGTCCAGCACCATGGCTTCCAGGCGCTCCGCCGCGCAGGGCTCGACCTGCACCCCCGGACGCACCGTCATCATCCCCCAGACCGGCACTCCCATATCCGAAACCTCCTTCAGCAGGCCCGGATCGAGGGGCGAGTGCAGCTGCATCACGTCCGGTTCCAGGGTCCTGACGATCAACCTAAGTGCTTCCACCCGGGTCTCGGTGGTCACCGCCACCCGAACCCCGTCGCACACCGACATCAGCTCCGCGGCCCTCTCCAGCGGAAGGCAGCGGGGCGAATCGGACCGCACCACGAATCCCAGGTAGTCCGCCCCCCTGCAGGCCTCCAAGTCCTGGAGGGCGCGCAGGCCGCATATCTTCAACCGGGTCATGCGCCCAGCCTCAGGGAGATCAGCTTGTCCCTCGGACAGGGGGAGGAGCTCAGGGCCGTGCCTATCAGCACCCCGGAACCCCCCAGCTCCCGGACCCTGCGGAGGTCCTCAAGAGAGCCCATCATGCTCATGACCAGGGTCGGCCGCTCGTCTCCCCGGACCGATCCCAGGGCTTCCGCGAGGAGGTCCGGGCCGGGCCGGAAGGTGCGCAGGTCCCGGCGATTGTAGGCCAGGACATCCGCCCTGGAGCGGCGGGCCTCCTGGAGCTCCTCCAGCGTGGAAGCCTCCAGCACCACCTCCAGACCCAGACGATGGGCCTCGTCCACCAGGGCGTCACGTCCCTCGGCCAGGTCCCAGTCGAACACCCCTTGTATGAGCAGTATGGCGGAGGCCCCCGCGCGGGCGGCGCAGATCACCTGCTCACGGTCCACCACGAAGTCCTTCATCATCGCCGGCAGCCCGGTCCGGCAGGCCATCTTCAGGTAACGGAGCGAACCCTGGAAGAATCGGGGCTCTGTGAGCACGGAGAGGCCTGCGGCACCACCGGAACGGTAGTCCTCGATCAGCTCCTCGGCCACATGCGTTCCCAGCCTCCCGGCCACGGGAGAGGCCAGCTTTACCTCCGCCACCACTGGAAAGCTATCGTTCGCGCGCAGGGCGGAGACCAACGAGACCCGGGGACCAGGTCCCCCGTCAGATGCATCCGGGGTGCTGTAGAACCCGCAGTCCACCAGGTCCCTGGCGTTCCGAACCAGCAGGGACAGCCGGTCCTCCACCCCGCTCAGCAAGGGGCCTCCCCCCTGCTCGCCGCTATGAACTCCCTCATCCTGTTGAAGGCCCTTCCGCTGTCGACGGTCATCTCGGCCAGGGACACCCCGGAGGCCAGGGTGGGCACCTTGCCGGCGATCAGCAGGGCGCAGGCGGAGTTCAGCAGCACCGCGTCCCTGCGCTCGCCGCGCTTTCCCCGAAGTATCTCGCAGCAGGCGCGGCCGGCCGCCTGCGGGGCCATCTCCGCGACCGCGCTGGGGGCGCAGGTCCGGAACCCCAGCTCCTCCGGGGTCAGCTGGTACCTCTCCACCTCCCCGTTCCGGAGCTCGCAGACCATGGTCGGTCCGCACAGGGACACCTCGTCCATGCCCGGTAGCCCATGCATCACCATGGCCCTCTCCACCCCCAGGAGCTCGAGGGCCTGCGGGATGATATCCAGGAGGGAGGGGTCGCTCACTCCCATGAGCTGCCTTCGCGGTCCCAGCACGGGGTTCATCAGCGGGCCCATGACATTGAAGAGGGTCCTCTGGGGCACCAGCCGTCTGGCCTTGGCCACGCGGCGCATCGCGGGATGGAAGCCGGGAGCGAACAGGAAGGTGAAGCCGAACCGGTCCAGCATCCTCTGGCAGGCCTCCACTCCCGGGGAGATGTCCGCCCCGATCGACTCCAGCATGTCCGCGCTGCCGCATCTGCCGATGGAGGAACGGTTGCCATGCTTGGCCACCGGTACCCCGGCCGCGGAGACCACGAACGAGCTGACGGTGCTGATGTTGAAGGTCCTCACCGGTGCCCCCCCGGTCCCGCACAGGTCCATGACCATGGGATGGCGGGTGGCGATGCGCACGCTCTGCGCGTAGAACACCGAGACCATGCCCATGAGGTCCTTCAGCGAATCGCCCTGCGAGGACATCTCCCGCAGGCGATCGGCGATGTCCTGGTCTGACATCCTGCCCTCCAGTATGCGCGAGGCGAACATCTGCGCGGGCATCTCTCCGGCGCTGCTCATTTCACCGCCTCCAGGGATCTTACGAAGTTGGCGATGAGGTCGTCCCCCCGGTCGGTGAGCACCGATTCGGGATGGAACTGCAGCCCCTCGATGGGGAAGCGGCGGTGCCGCAAGCCCATGACCACCCCCTCCTCGCTGCGCGCGGTGACCTCCAGGCAATCCGGGAGACCGTCCTCCACCACGGCAAGGGAATGATACCTTCCGGCGGTCAGCGGGGAGGGCAGGCCCTGGAACACGCCGCGCCCGTCATGGACCACCAGCGAGGAACGGCCATGCATGGGCGAGGGGGTTATGTCCACCCGGCCCCCGAAGGCGCAGGCGATGCCCTGATGCCCCAGGCACACCCCCAGGGTGGGCAGCCGGGGCGAGATCCCCTTCAGTAGCTCCATGCAGACCCCGAAGTCCCCAGAACGGGAGGGATGGCCTGGGCCTGGTGATATCACCATCCCCTGGAAGCGCCCCTCGACCATCCGAGGGTCGACGAGGTCGTTGCGCACCACCGTCGGCTCGGCTCCAGCCGCGGCCAGGGAGTGGGCCAGGTTGTACACGAAGGAATCGTAGTTGTCTACCACCAGCACCCTGGGCCTCATGCTCCCCCCTCGCAGATCTGGAGGGAGCGGTGCAGAGCCCCGAGCTTCCCCTGGCATTCCTGATACTCCCTCTCCGGCCGGGAGTCCAGCACAATTCCAGCCCCTGCCTGCAGGTATATGCGGTCCCCGTTGACAAAGGCCGAGCGGATGGTGATGGCGGTGTCCATGTCGCCACTGTCGGAGATGTATCCCACCGCCCCGGCGTACGGCCCCCGCCCCCTGGCCTCCAGGGATTCGATGAGCCTCATGGCCCGATGCTTGGGCGCCCCGCTGACCGTGCCCGCCGGGAACACCGCGGTCAGGGCGTCCAGGGCGTCCGTGTCCTGGCGCAGGATCCCGCGCACCCTGGATACCATGTGCTGCACGTGGCTGTACTCCTCCACCCGCATTAGGTCGGCCACCTCCACCGAGCCGAATTCGCAGACCTTCCCCAGGTCGTTCCTGGCCAGGTCCACCAGCATGACGTGCTCGGCCCTCTCCTTGGGGTCGGAGAGCATGGCGCTGCGGTTGCTCCTCCTCTCCCTCAGCCCTGCGCCCAGGGGGCAGGTGCCGGCGATGGGATAGGTGACCGCCTCCCTTTCGCGCACGGTGACCAGGGTCTCCGGGCTGGAGCCCAGGACCTTGCGTTCCCCGAAGTCCAGGAAGAACATGTAGGGGGAGGGGTTGACCTGCCGAAGGCGCAGGTATAAATCGAACGGGTCCCCCTCGAAGCGGTGCTCCCGGTGGCCGGAGAGCACCACCTGGAAGGCCTCGCCCTCGGTTATGCTGTCCTTGAGCCGCTGTACCCCCTGCTTATACTCGTCACGGGGTGTCATGGACACCATCTCCCCGAGCTGGAAGGGCCTCCTCTCCGTTGCCGATTCCAGCAGATGGAGCAGGCCCTCCTCCCCCCGGGGGTGGAAGTGATAGGCCTTGAAGGCGGAATGATCGAAGACCAGGCCGCGGTCGAACAGTCCCAGCTCGTATGCTGGGAAGCCGCCGTCCCGGACCTCCAGCCCCTTCTCCACCATGTTCACCAGGTGATAGGAGAAGTAGCCCACCAGCCCGCCCATGAACGGAAATGGCGAACGGACCCTACGCCGCCCCTCCATTGCCTTCCGGACCTCCGCAAGCCCCTGGTCCGTTCCGCATAGCACGCGGCTTGGCAGGGCCCCCAGGAACGAGTAGGCCACGGTCCTGGAGCAGCCCTCCGCGCTCTCCAGCAGGAAGGACGGTCCCTGGGCGGTCCTGAGGCGCGAATAGGCTTCCGCCGGCCCCATTCCCAGGGATACCTCCTCGAACACGATGTCCGGTGCTTCTGTCATGATGAACTGTGCACAATAATGAACATATAAAAGCATTATTGTTATTTATAATACACTAACTAATTTATAAGGCCGGCGGCAGGGGACCACAAGACAAGTAGGCCGTTGCGCACGGCGTCCGTTCACAGGGTGAACAGGATCTGCAGCCCCAGCAGCACCACTATGGCGTTCCCCACCAGGATGGTGATGCCCATGAAACGCGGTGTCAGCCGGGAGCGGGCCACGGCCCCGATGGCCGCCAGCAGGGCCTGCCAGGAGACCGAGGCGATGGCCACCCCGGCCACGAACAGCAGGCAGTCGGCGGTGGTGAATGACCAGGTCGGCCCCTTGCCGATGATCAGCGCCGCGAAGTAGGCCACGGTGAAGGGGTTGACCAGGGTGACCAGCACCAATTTGGTGTAGATCTTGAGCACCTCCACCTTGCCGTCCTCCTGCGGTCCATCTTCCATCCTGACCTTCCTGAGATGCAGGAGTCCGAAGGCGCCCATGACCACCAGGGCCAGTCCGCTGGCCACCTGCAGCCAGAATGAGTAGGGGGAGATCAGGGCGGCCACCGCCGCGCCGGCGAACACGGCCAGGGTGGCGCACAGGGCGTCCACGGTGGCCGCGCCCACCCCGGCCACGAAGCCCAGGCCGAAGCCCCTCTCCAGGGCGATGCTCACTATGAGGATGGAGACCGCACCCAGGGGTATGGCTATTCCGAAGCCGGCTATCAGTCCTTCAAGAAGCGCGCTCATGCCCGACCGCGCATGGAACGACGGTATGATAGATTAACATTGGCGCTTTCCAGGAAAAACGATAATACCGGCCGCAGCATTCGGTGGCCGATAACCATGAAGGTCGTGGCGTTCAACGGAAGCCCCAGGGTCAATGGCAACACCCACCAGGCCCTGGAGGTCGTGCTTGCCGAGCTCGGGAAGGAGGGGGTCGACACCCAGCTGATCGACATCTGTCGGGAGGACCTCAGGCCCTGCCGGGCCTGCGGCAGCTGCGGGCGCAACAAGGACGAGAGGTGCGTGCTGGCCGACGACCGCCTGAACGAGTACGTGCAGCTGATGAAGGAGGCCGACGGGATCATCATCGGTTCTCCGGTCTACTTCGGCAACATGACCGCGCAGACCAAGGCCTTCGTGGACCGGGCCTTCTTCGTGGGCAGGGCCAACGGGGACATGTTCCGGCGCAAGGTGGGCGCGGCCGTGGCCGTGAACCGCAGGGCAGGGGCCCTGGACACCTTCGATGAGATAAACAAGCTATTCCTGATCAGCCAGATGATAGTCCCGGGCAGCAGCTACTGGAACGTGGCCACCGCCCTGAAGCCGGGGGACATCGCCTCCGACGAGGAGGGGCTGCAGACCATGCGGACCCTGGGCCGGAACATGGCCTGGCTGCTTAAGAAGCTGGTATGATGAGCTCCGACCTGGGCCTGGTCCACGTCTACACCGGGGACGGCAAGGGGAAGACAACCGCCGCCCTGGGCCTGTGCGCCAGGGCCGCCGGGCACGGGCTGCGCTCGATCATCGTGCAGTTCATGAAGACCGGGGGGACCTACGGGGAGAACTTCCTCCGGCTGGACGGATTGACGGTCGTGCCCGCGGGGCACGACTGCCTGGTCTATTCCCAGGAGATAACCCAGCTGGACCGGGACAGTGCCGCCGAAGGGCTGAGGGCGGCCTCAGAGGCCATGCGTTCCGGCGGCTACGACATCGTGGTCCTGGACGAGGTCTGCGTGGCCGTCAAGTTCGGTCTTCTGGACGTTCGGGAGGTGGCGGAGGCGGTACGCTCCCGCGCCCAGGGGGTGGAGGTGCTGCTCACCGGACGCTACGCCCAGCCCGAGCTCCTGGAACTGGCCGACTACGTCACCGAGATGAGGTGCGCGCGCCATCCCTACCAGAGGGGAGTGCTCTCCAGGCAGGGCGTGGACCGTTGAGAACGGCGAATCGATACGCTTATCTACCCTGCGGTCCAAGATTAATAACGATGGCCGAGGCGAAGCCCGAGGACACCAAGGGAAAATGCACACTGTGCCAATCCTTCAACATGAAGGGCACCTGGAACTGCGAGTGCGGGGCGGTGAACATCTCCCGCGAGGCCAAATGCTGGAGGTGCGGGCGCCCGCGCTTCATGGGGGCGGACTGAGCTCAGAACTTCTCGGCCAGCTCCTTCATGTCCAGGCGAAGCTGTATCACATCGCCCACAACGGCGATGAGGTCGGTAGACACATTGATGATGACCGGCTTGAAGAGCTTCTTCTTGATCCCCAGCTCCTTGGCCGGCTCCTTGGGCACGTTGACCATGATGTTCAACACCGTCCATTTGGAGGTGTCGATGGTGCTTCCGGCCAAGATCCCCAGTTCCCGTCCGTCCTTGCTGATGACCCTCTTCTTGTCCACGCTGCTCAGTTCCATGGTGGAAAACCCTGACCGAGATGCCCTAGTACGGAGATAAGGATTTCCTCATTTGAAGAGGACCATGAGCACGGCCACGATCAGGAAGGCCAGCCCGGCCAGGGTCCAGCTGCCGGTCAACAGGAGCACTATGAGGGCCACCAGGGTGGCCGGGAGGAACATTATCAGACTGCCCACCACCAGCAGGAGCACCAGGGCCCCGATGCCCACCAGCAGCAGGAACAGCAGTATCAGGAGTATGCTGAACGCCATCGCGCCCATGATGGAACCGCTCCCTAAGATATTTTGCGTCGAACCCCGCGAACGTCGCAGAAGCCTTTAATGGCGCCATTGTTAATACGCCAACGATGGCGACGGATTGGGGGGAGGAGTACCGCTCGAAGCTGCTCAGCGCGGAGGAGGCGGTGCTCAAGGTCGGCCCGGGAAGGTCGGTCTTCCTGGGCACGGCCTGCGGCGAGCCGCAATCGTTGGTCAAGGCGCTCCTCGCCAAGTCCTACGCCATGATCGACAGCGAGGTCATCCAGACCCTGTCGCTGGGGCTGACCTTCTACGCGGACGACCAATTCCGGGACCAGTTCCGCCTGAACGCCTTCTTCATCGGCCCCAACGTGCGCTCCGCGGTGAACGAGGGCAGGGCGGACTACACCCCGGTGAACCTCTCCGACATCGAGAGGCTGTTCGCCAGCGGGCTGAAGCCGGTGGACGTGGCCATGATCCAGGTGGCCCCCCCGGACCAGGACGGATACTGCAATCTGGGCGTGTCGGTGGACATCACCATGGCCGCGGCCATGCACGCCGACGTGGTGATTGCCGAGGTGAACCCCAACATGCCCCGGGTGGGCGGGGACAGCCGCCTGCACCTCCGGGAGATCGACCACCTGGTGGAGAACGACCAGCCCCTGCTGGAGTACGTGGCGGAGGGCGACTCCGGCAAGGTGGCCCCGCGCATCGGCAAGAACGTGGCCGACCTGGTGCCGGACGGTGCCACCATCCAGGTGGGCTACGGCAGCATACCCGACGCCATACTGGCCTTCCTGGAGGACAAGAAGGACCTGGGGGTGCACACCGAGATGTTCTCCGACGGCATCATCGACCTGGTGGAGAAGGGGGTCATCACCGGCGCCCGCAAGGGCTTCCACGAGGGGAAGATAGTGGCCTCCTTCTGCATGGGCACCAGGAGGCTGTACGACTTCATCGACGGGAACGAGATGTTCGAGATGTACCCCTCCTCCTACACGAACGACCCGTGCAACATCTCCCGCAACGACCGCATGATCGCCATCAACTCCGCCCTGGAGGTGGACCTCACCGGCCAGGTGTGCACGGACCAGATCGGCCATCGTTTCTATTCGGGCATCGGCGGGCAGGCGGACTTCATGCGGGGGGCGGCCCGCTCCCCCGGGGGCAAGGCCATCATCGCCATGCCCTCCACCGCGCAGCACAACACCGTCTCGCGCATCGTGCCCACCCTGACCTCCGGGGGAGGGGTCACCACCACCCGGGGGGACGTGCAGTTCGTGGTCACCGAGTATGGCGTGGCCGATCTCCGGGGCAAGAGCATCATGGAGAGGGCCCTGGCGCTCATCGGCATCTCCCATCCCCGTTTCCGCGCCGAGCTGCTCATGCACGCCAAGTCGCTGCACTACGTCTACCAGGACCAGATGGAGGCCGGGTACGTGGGGGTGTATCCGGAGCAGTACGAGGTGGTGAAGGTGGTGGCGGACACGGAGATGTACTTCCGGCCGGCCAAGCCCACGGACGAGCCGATGCTCAAGGAGATGTTCTATTCCTTCTCCAGGGACACGGTGTACAACCGATTCATGGGGCTGAAGCGCAGCATGCCCCATCGCGAGCTGCAGCGCATCGTGAACATCGACTATGACACGCGCATGACCATCGCCGGCTTCGTCAACGAGGAGGGGGTGTGGTCCATGGTGGCCTTCGCCATGTACGACCTGGACAAGGAGTCGAACACCGCGGAGATATCGTTCGCCGTCAGCGACCAGTGGCAGAACCGGCGCATAGGCACCCTGCTCATGGACATGATGATTGGCATAGCCAGGGACCGGAAGATAAGGGCGTTCACCGCCGAGCTGCTGGCGGAGAACATGCGCATGCTGGACCTGTTCTACCGCACCGGGCTGAAGGTGGAGACCAGGCTGGTGGAGGACACCTACCTGGTGACCATCGACCTATGGGCCAAGTGAGCCGCAGTCCGGGCACGAGGGGTTGCGGGAGAACAGAACCTCGTTCAGCTGGCCGGAGCGCATGTCGAAGAACAATCCCCTTCCCGGGACCCGGTCCCCGATGCCCGCGATGAGCTTTATGGCTTCCAGGGCCTGCAGCGAACCGATCACCCCGGCCGCCGCCCCCAGCACCGGTACCGGCCCCTTCCTGGCCACCAGCGCGGGGAAGGCGCAGCGCAGGCACGGCCCCCCGGGCAGCAGGGTGAGGACGTGCCCCTCCATGCCCTCCACCGCCCCGTGCACCAGGGGGATGCGCCTCTCCAGGCATATGCGGTTCAGGAGGTAGCGTCCCTTGGGGTTGTCCAGGCAGTCCACGGCCAGGTCCGCCTCCCTTAGGATGAACGAGGTCTCCTCCTCCAGCTTCATGGGCAGGGCCTCGATGTCCATCTCCGAGTTCATCTCCTTCAGCTTCATGCGCGCCGACTCCACCTTGTAGCGGGGTAGCAGTGCGTCCTCCTCGAAATGGAGCACCTGCCGGTTCAGGTTGGAGGGCTCCGCCTTCTGGTCGTCGATGAGCAGCAGCTTGCCGACGCCGGCGGCCGCCAGGTACTGGCATACCGGGGAACCCAATCCCCCGATGCCCACCACGGCCACGCAGGTATCGCCCAGCTTCCTCTGGGCCTGTTCTCCGAAATCCGGGATGGGAAGCTGACGGGAATAGCGGTCCCTCATGGGCGTATGGAATGCCCTCGGCGGATATATCAGGTTGCGCCCGTTCCCCTCGACTAATATATAAATATGGAATTCTTCCCCGTTCCGGGGGAAACCATGGGAGAATCGGTTATCGAGGTCCGTGGCCTGATCAAGGACTACGACAAGCTCCGCGCGGTTAACGGGATCGACCTGGATGTGAAGGCCGGGGAGGTATATTCCATCCTGGGACCGAACGGCGCGGGCAAGACCACCTCGGTGGAGATCATGGAGTGCCTGAGGATCAAGACCGCCGGGGAGGTGCGCATCCTCGGCCATGATATCGACAAGCACCAGCGGGAGATACGCAAGCGCATCGGGGTGCTTCCGCAGGCCTTCAACGCCTTCGACTACCTGACGGTTAAGGAGAACATAGACTACTTCGGGGCGCTCTTCGACAAGAGACTGGGCGCAGAAGAGCTCATAGAGGCCGTGCAGCTGCAGGACAAGAGGGACACCTGGTTCTTGAACCTGTCCGGGGGGCTGAAGCAGAGGGTGGGCGTGGCCATATCCATGGTCAACGACCCCGAGCTGATATTCCTGGACGAGCCCACCACCGGCCTGGACCCCAAGGCCCGCCGGGAGGTCTGGGAGGTCATCCGCAAGCTCAAGTCCCAGAACAAGACGGTCATCCTGACCACCCACTACATGGAGGAGGCCGAGGTGCTCTCCGACCGGGTGGCCATCATGAACGACGGGGTCTTCATAGCCATGGGCACCCCCCGGGAGATAATCGACCGCCACGGTTCCGGAAGCACCTGCGTGGTGAAGGCGGCCAACGAGGCCGCCCGCGCAGCGGTCCTGGCCGCGGGAATGGACGGCGAGGTGAAGGACGGCGACCTGTGGGTCCGGCTGGATAACAAGGGCAGCCTGGCCAAGCTGGTCAACCTGCTGACGGCGCCCGAAGCCTCCTACGACGAGCTGCTGGTCAAGGGCAGCACCCTGGAGGATGTGTTCCTGAAGCTCACCGGCCGGAAGCTGGCGGAGGTGGGGCAATGAAGCTCAGGCATATACTTGTGGACCTCAAGGGCCAGTCCAAGGCCTTCTTCCGCATCAAGAGCAACATATTCTGGACCCTGGCCTTCCCGCTGTTCCTCATACTGGTGTTCGGGGCCATCTTCTCCAACATGGGCTCGGGGACGGTCACCCTCAACGTGCAGGACCTGGACGGGGGTCCGGGGGCGCAGGCCTTCCTGCAGTCCCTTAACGACACCGGGGCCATCGAGATACGGTTCATAGACCCGCAGGCCGACCTGGAACAGCACATAAAGGACAACTCCCTGGCCTTCGTGATGGTCCTACCATCCAACTTCTCGGAGGCCTTCCTTCCGAACAGCACGGCCACCGCGCACGTGGACCTGCGCCTGGATGAGACGGTCTCCTCGGCCTCCATCGTGCGCAATATCGTGAGCGCGGTGGTCAACAACTACAACCTGGGGATGTCCGGTGGCCGGGAGTACCTGGTCATGGACGTGGGCAGCATAGTGCAGAAGCGCTTCACCTTCCTGGACTTCTTCGTGCCCGGGGTCATCGGCCTGACGGTGATGACCACCTGCGTGTTCGGGATGCAGGGGACCATATCCCGCTTCCGCGCCGCGGGCATATTCCGCAAGCTGGCCACCACCCCCATGACCCCCTTCGAATGGCTGCTGGCCCGCATGCTCTGGTTCCTGTTCATCTCCCTGGTCACCCTGGCGGTGGTCATGGGCTTCGGCATGCTGGTGTTCGGCATGAACATGACGCTGAACCCGGCTGCGCTGCTCATAGTGGTCAGCGCCAGTGCCATGTTCTCGGCCCTGGGGATGATCATCGCCCGCTTCGTGAAGAACGAGGAGACCGCCAGCGCCGCTGCCAACGCCATCACCTTCCCCATGATGTTCCTGTCCGGGACGTTCTTCCAGCTGGAGACCATGCCCGCATACCTGCAGCAGGTGGCCTCGGTGCTTCCGCTGACCTACGTCAGCCAGGGGCTCAGGGACGCCATGGTCTACGACAATTTGGACGGGGCCTACTGGAACCTGGCGGTGGTGGCGGTGATCGCCGTCGTCTTCGTCATAGTCGCCGTGCTGGTCACCAAGTGGGAGGAGGAATGAGGAGCTGGCGCAGGATTAAATATCCTGGGGGAACTGTCCGGGCGATCATGTGCTAGGAAGACGCTCGTTCCTGCTGTTCCTCTCGCGGATGCTCTCCGCGGCCCTGGCCTATGTGGGGCTGTACTTCATCACCAGGTATCTGGACAACGATGTTTATGGCACGGTCACCGCGGCCATGGCCCTGGTGGCCACCTTCAACGCCGTGTCCGACCTGGGGTTCAGCAGCGCGCACGTCAAACGCATGTCCGAGGGGTGCGATCCCAATGACTGCATCAGCACGTTCGCCTTCATCAAGATCGTGCTGACCGCCCTCATGGTGGTGCTCACCCTCTCCTCCGTGTTCGTCTGGACCTCGGTGCTCGGGAACACCCTGGCCGACACCAGCACGGACATCATCCTGCTGTTCGTGCTGTATCAGGTCCTCTATGACCTGTCGAGCATAGCGACCACCACCTTCCAGGCCCGCATGGAGATGGCCAAGATGCCGCTGGTCACCCTGATCGACCCCTTCGTGCGCGTTCCCCTGATCATTTTCGTCTCCCTGAACCGCATGGGCGTCCTGGAGCTGTCCATAACCTACATCTTCGGGGCGGTGGCCGTGGTCCTCACCGCCGCGTACCTCATCTCCCGGGAGAACATCCGGTGGAGGAGGCCCACGCTCCTCCGCTCCTACTACACCTTCGCCCTGCCGCTGATCCTGATCACAGTGGTCAGCGCCGTGAGCGGGAGCGCGGACAAGCTACTGATAACCGCCTTCTGGAACACCAGCGACGTGAGCCTTTACGCCGCCCCGGCGGTGTTCCTGGGGGTGTTCGCCACCATCAGCACGGCCGTGTCCACGCTGACCTTCCCCTCCTTCTCGAAATTGCACAAGGAGGGGCACATGGAGGAGATACGGGCCCTGTCCAAGCAGGCCGAGCGGTACATCGCCATGATAGGGCTGCCCATCACCATCCTGATCATGATGTTCCCCTACGAGGTCTGCGAGGTCCTGCTCGGCCCCAAGTACGTGGACTCCGGGAGGGCGATCAGCATCATGGCCGCCACCACCTTCCTGACCATGATAAACGCGGTGCACGGCTCGCAGATCATCGCCGTGGGCCGCCCGGACATATCCGCGCGCATCACCGTTTTCACGGTGTTCCTGAACATCTCGCTGATGCTGGTCTTCATACCCGAGTTCGGCCTCGGACTGTCCTTCGTGGGCGCCGCCATGGCCCTGCTCATCGGGAACATCGTGGGACTGGTCATCGTCCGCTACGTGGTCTACCGGCTCACCGGCACCAGCACCAACCCGCGCCTGGCATTGCAGCTGCTGGCCGGCGGGGCGTCCGTGGTGGCCATGTACGTCCTGGACATGTTCATCACCATCGACCGCTTCTACACGCTGATAGTGTTCGGCCTGGTGTCCTTCGCCGCCTTCCTGGCGGTGCTGGCGGCCATAAGGGAGTTCACCCGCAGGGACCTGGACTTCTTCCTGGAGCTGCTGAACGTGCGCAAGATGGCCATCTACATCAGGGACGAGCTGGTCCGCAAGTGATGCTCCGGAAAAAAGGAAAGATGGAGGGACGGCCTTGCGGCCGCCCTTGCGGTTTCACTTCTTGTGCAGCGCCCGGCTTCCCTGAATAAGGATGTCCAGGATACCGGGGTCGGCCAGGGTCGATGTGTCCCCGAGCTCTTCCGCGGTTCCCGTGGCCACCTTCCTCAGGATGCGCCGCATGATCTTGCCGCTGCGGGTCTTGGGCATGCCCGGGCAGAACTGGATGACCTCGGGGGTGGCGATGGGGCCGACCTCCCGGCGCACATGCGCCACCAGCTCCTTGCGCAGCTGGTCCGTTTCCTCGATGCCGGTCTTCAGGGTCACGAAGGCGTAGATGGCCTCGCCCTTGATGCTGTGCGGCACGGGCACGATCGCCGCCTCGGCCACGTTGTGATGGGAGACCAGAGCGGACTCCACCTCCGCGGCCCCTATGCGGTGCCCGGAGACCTTGATCACGTCGTCCACGCGACCCATGATCCAGTAGTAGCCCTCCTCGTCGCAGCGCGCCGAGTCGCCGGTGAAGTACTTTCCCGGGAAGCGGACCCAGTAGATCTCCTTGAACCTCTCGTGCTGCCCCCAGACCGTTCGCATTATGGACGGCCAGGGCTTGGTGATGCAAAGGTATCCTCCCTCGTTCACCCCGGCCTTGCTCCCGTCGTCCTTGACGACCTCCGGGCATACCCCGAAGAACGGAAGCGTCGCAGAACCGGGCTTGGTGGTTATGGCCCCGGGCAGCGGGGTGATCAGGATCGAGCCGGTCTCGGTCTGCCACCAGGTGTCCATGATGGGGCACTTCTCGTTGCCCACGTACTTGTGGTACCACATCCAGGCCTCGGGGTTGATCGGCTCGCCCACGGAGGCCAGCACCCTCAGGGACGAGAGGTCGCGGCCCTGCGGCCACTTCTCCCCCTCCCTCATCAGGGAGCGGATGGCCGTGGGGGCGGTGTAGAAGATGTTCACCTTGAACTTCTCCACGATGTTCCAGAAGCGGTCCACCTGCGGGTAGGTGGGAATGCCCTCGAACATGAGGGTGGTCGCGCCGGCGCACAGCGGCCCGTAGACGATGTAGCTGTGGCCGGTTATCCAGCCGATGTCCGCGGTGCACCAGTAGGTGTCATCCTCATGGTAGTCGAAGATGTTCTTGAAGGTGATGCAGGTCCCCAGCAGGTACCCGGCGGTGCTGTGCACCACGCCCTTCGGCTTCCCGGTGGAGCCGGAGGTGTAGAGGATGAACAGGGGGTCCTCGGCGTCGCACCACACCGGCTCGCAGGAGCGGTCGGCCTTGGCCATCTCGTCATGCCACCAGATGTCCCTGCCCGGCTCCATGGGGCATTCCGCCCCGGCGCGCTTGACCACGATGACCTTCTCTATTGAAGTCCCCTTCTCCAGGGCCACGTCCGCGTTGCTCTTCAGCGGCACGAACTTGCTGCCGCGGTGATTTCCATCGGCGGTGATGAGTATCTTCGAGCCGCAGTCGGCGATGCGGTCCTTCAGGGACTCGGAGCTGAAGCCGCCGAACACGATGCTGTGAATGGCGCCGATCCTGGTACAGGCCAGCATGGCGATGGCCAGCTCGGGGATCATGGGCAGGTACAGGGATATCCGGTCGCCCTTCTGCACCCCGTGGGACTTGAGGACGTTGGCGAAACGGCAGACCTCGGTGTGCAGCTGCTGGTAGGTGAAAGTCCGGACATCATCCTCGTTCTCACCCTGCCAGATGATGGCCGCCTTGTTCTTGCGCCCGTTCTCCAGGTGGCGGTCCAGGCAGTTGTAGGAGACGTTAAGCTTGCCGCCCTCGAACCACTTTATGATGGCGTTCTCCCTGTCCCAGCTGTGAAGGTTGGTCCACCTCTCGAACCAGTGCAGCTCGTCGGTGGCCATCTTCCCCCAGAACTTCTCCGGGTCGTCCACTGACTCCTTGTACATCTTCTTGTACTGCTCAAGGCTCTTGATGTGCGCCTTCTCGCTGAACTCCTTGGATGGCGGGAACCGCCTAACCTCTTCCATTACGCTCTCGATGGTCTTTCCGTCACTCATTCTCCGCTTCCTCCTGTGGGCGGACATCCGCCGGAACTAGGCCTCTCGCCGGTCCCATGTCCGTAATGTAAGTTATAAGGATTATGGAAAACGCATAGGAAGGGCGGAATTAATTATAATTTGCCACCGTCACTACTGATTTTGTCGATTTGATTGCGTGGTTCGATTCCAATGGTGGATTTGCTATTCCTCTGAGGAATCAAAAAAAGGGGGGAAGGGAGGCCGCTCAGGCGGTGGTCTCCCTGAAGGTCATGCTGATATCTATGTCCATGCTGTCATCGGTGCTGCTCCCGTCCTCCATCTCGATGTGGGCCCGGATGCGGTTCCTCTCGAAGGTTATGTGGGCGTTGCGCACGTTGGACCTGTACATGCTCATGCGCTTCCCGGATTGCGTAAGCCGCCTCTCGCTGCAGCGCAGGAAGCCCGCGTCCTCCAGCACCTTGATCTTGCGGTAGCATGCGGCGATCGGTATCCCCAAGGCCTCGCTTAGCTCGAAAGCGCTCTTGGCCCTGCCCATGGTGGCCATCAGTATCTTGGACGAATATTCCTCGGTCAACAGTCTTGAGGTCTCCAGAACCTGCATGTTTCGCACCTATGACAACAACTGCAGAGCGGGGTATATAACCCGAGCGACCTCAGAATCACTTTTGATTTTTGATAATCACACCTAGCCAGCATACTTATCTGCAGGGATATCCAGGGAATCCCTTATCAACTGCGGTAATCGCAGAGGCGTAGCAAATCCAGTCGATGCGTGTTACTTTTTCATGCTTTTCTTAACATTTATTCGGATTGGAAGATTAGATTAATATACGTCGCGGTCCAATCTTATCTCGTGGGTCGCCCCCATAGGAGGTCGAACATGTCCTGCGGAAAGTGCGGCGCTAAGGGTGAGAAGAAGAAGGATGACAAGAAGAAGAAGTGAGCGCTTCTTGCATCCGACCGATCTCAAACCCCTTAAACACTTCTTCTATGTTAGTCCATGCACCATCAATCGTTCCTGGCCAGCAGCGATATGGCCAGGAAGATCATGACCGCCCCGCCTATCACGAAGAGGTCCATGACCTCCCCCAGCAGGAGCCAGCTCAGGAACACCGCGAAGGCCGATTCCACCATGAGCACGGTGGCCGAGGTGACCACGCTGATGTGCTTCAGCGCGGACGTCCAGAGGACCGTGGGCACGGTGGTGCAGACCGCCCCGATGAACAGGGTCGCGGGCAGGTCATCCGTTCCGAAGCCCCCCTCCAGAGGTATCAGGAAGTAGAAGGCCACGAGCGTGGCCGGCAGGAACAGGTGCAGCCCCAGGCTCCACTGCCCGGGGGACATGCTGCGCAGGGCGATGCGCGAGGTAACCACCGAGACGCCTATGCAGGCCGAGGAGAGCAGCACCAACAGGTTCCCGGTTAGCTGGGAGCCCTGCAGCACGGACAGGTCCCAGCGGGTGGTGAGGGTGATCAGTCCCAGCAATGCCACCCCTATCCCCAGCAGTCGGCGCCATCCCATGCTCTCCCTGAACAGTATCTTGCTGAAGAGGGCCACGAAGACCACGTTGGTACCGATTATGAGCCCGGCGGCGGAGGCGGTGGTCATGGTCAGGCCCAGGTAGGAAGGGGCCACCACCCCGGTGTTGATCAGCGGGGCCGCCCAGAACTCCCAGCGCCCGAGCATGCGCCGGTCCAGGCCTCCGGTGAACACCAGGTATCCCAGCAGAAGGGCCGAGCCCACGGCCATGATGGCCGCCCCCAGGAGGAACGGGTTGGCACCGCCGACCTGCATCTTGACCGCCACGTAGGAGGTCCCCAGCATCAGGCTGGAGAGCAGGGTGGTGAGCAGGGCCCCGGTCTTGGGCGACAGGTCGGACAGCGCGGCGGTTCTCATGGAAGGGCGACAGCCACCGATGAACGGTTACCCGGTCATCAAGCTTGCGGACCATCCATCGAAAGTGCGAACGGCGGGGCTTTTCTGGAAAAGGATAATATCCCCCGCTCAGGGTTATAGGCACGCTCACATGTTCGAGAAGCTGCTGGTGCCCGTGGACCTTTCCCCGCAATCGCAGATGATGGCCACCACCGCCGCGCGCATGGCCTCCTACGGCGTCCGGGAGGTGGTCCTCTACTCAGCCCTGGAGCACCATTCCAAGAGGGACCCGCTGCTCAAGGCCATCGACGATCGTCTTGGGGAATCAGGGCTGAAGCACCGGGTGGTCACCGAGGTCCGCAAGGACCCTGCCTCGGCCATCCTGAAGGCCGCGGAGGCCCACGGCTCGACCATGATCGCCATGGCCGCCTCCGGAAAGGGGAGGGTCAGGGAGTTCTTCGTGGGCAGCACCTCCCTGGCGGTGATCCGGCGATCCAAGCTGCCGGTGCTTCTGGACAAGTTCCCCATGGAGGCCGACAGCGACCCGGTGGGCTTCGTGGAGCAATCCCCCGGATTGCTGGACAGCGTGCTGGTGACCCTGGACCTTTCGAAGGCCACCAAGCACATGATGCCCTACGTCCAGCAGTTGATCGACGCCGGGGCCAGACGCGTGACGCTTCTGCACGTGGTGTGCAATCCTCACGGTACAGCATCACCGACGAGCGCCGGTTCCAGGAGGTCAACCGCAAGCTTGAGGAGCACCGCTCCAAGCTGGAGACAGGGGATTGTCAGGTGGATACCTACGTGAGGTTCGGAACCTCCACCTACAACATCCTGGAGTCCGCCAGGGAGGCCGAGGCCACCCTCATTATGCTGGGGACCACCGGCAAGAGCTACCTGCGCGGGGCGACCCTGGGATCGACCTCCGAAGAGGTGGTCAAGGGGTCCAGCGGGCCGGTGCTTCTCATCCCCGCCTGATCAGAGGAAGTGCTCCCTCTCGTTCAGCTCCCTAATCCGGTCCCGCAGCTTCGGGCCGTAGACCGGGTGCCGCAATGCCAGTTCCAACTGGGAGTTCAGCCAGCCAGGGATGTCCCCGATGTCGTACCTCTTTCCGGAGAACTCCCAGGCCATCATGCCCTCCCTCTCCCGGAGCAGGCGCAGGGCGTCGGTGAGCTGCACCTCGCCGTTGTAGCCGGGCTCGGTCCTCTCCAGGCACTCGAAGATGCCCGGGGTCAGCACGTAGGTTCCGGCGATGCACAGGTCCGAGGGGGCCTCCTCCGGCCGGGGCTTCTCCACCAGGTCCCTTATCTCGTACAGCCGGTCGGACACCTTGACCGCGTCCAAGACCCCGTAGTCCCTGACCTTCTCCCCCGGGACGCGCTCGGCGGCTATGACCGACCTCCCGGTGCGGGCGTGCACGTCCATGAGCTGCCTGACCACGGGCACCTCGGAGACGTGTATGGTGTCCCCAAGCATGACCGCGAACGGCTCGTCACCGACATGGTGCCTGGCGTGGTACACCGCGTCCCCCAGCCCCCGCTGCTCCCTCTGCCGGATGTAATGCAGATTGGCCAGGTTGTTGAGCCCGCGGATGCTCTCCAGGTAGTCCCTGCGGTTGCCATTCCGCAGTATGCTCTCCAGCTCGAAGGACCGGTCGAAGTGGTCCTCTATGGTCCGCTTGTGCCTACCGGTGATGATAATTATGTCCTGTATCCCTGCCCGCACCGCCTCCTCCACCACATATTGGATGACGGGCTTGTCGATGACCGGGAGCATCTCCTTGGGCTGCTCCTTGGTGAGCGGGAGGAATCTCACCCCCCACCCCGCCGCAGGAATGACCGCCTTCATGGCTACCAGCATATCCCTTCGTAGTTATTGGTTTTTGTTATGCCCCTTCCGTCCACCACCAGCGTGCTCCCGTATAGCGCGGGGTCGGCGAACTCCTTCCACTCGGTGACGATCAGGGCGGCGTCCGCGCCCTCCAGGCATTCTCTGGCCGAGGGGCAGTAGGTCAGCTGGGGGAACTCCTTCCGGAAGTTGGGCATGGCCTGCGGGTCGTAGGCTCTCACCATCGCCCCCTTCTGTAGCAGATCCTCCACCACCGTCAGGGAGCTGGCCTCCCGGATGTCGTCGGTGCCGGGCTTGAAAGCCAGCCCCAGGACGGCGATGGTGCGGCCGTACACCTCCATCCTGCCCTCGAGCAGCTCCACCAGGCGGCGGGGCTGCCTCTCGTTCACGGACAGGGTGGCGTCCAGCATGTCCGTGGGGACTCCCAGCGAGCGGGCCTGGGCCCTCACGGACTTGACGTCCTTGGGGAAGCAGGAGCCCCCGAAGCCGCATCCAGACCTCAGGAACAGTGGGCCCACCCTGGGGTCCATGCCCACGCCCCTGGCCACCTCCCGGAAGTCCAGGCCCAGTGCCTTGCACAGGTTGCCCATCTCGTTCACCAGGGATATCCTGGCGGCCAGGAAGGCGTTGGAGGCCAGCTTGATCATCTCCGCGGTGGAGACGTCGGTGCGCAGCACCGGGGCGTCCACGCCGGTGTAGAGGGAGGCCACGTCCTGATAGGTCCTGTCGTCGGAGGCCCCGATGACCACCCGGTCCGGGTGCAGGAAGTCCTGCACGGCCACCCCCTCCTTCAGGAACTCGGGGTTCATGGCCAGGCCGATCTCCCCGGCCTTCCTGCCTGAGGCTCCCAGCACCAGCGGGGTGACCAGGTCACGGGTGGTGTTCGGGGGCACCGTGCTCTTGACCACCACCACATGCCTCCCCTCCTTCCCCCGCAGCGCCCTTCCCAGACCCTCCGCGGCCATCCTCAGGTACCTGAGGTCCAGCGAACCGTCCGAGTTGGAGGGGGTTCCCACGCAGAGGAAGGTGATGTCCGTGGATGGAACCTCATGGTAGTCCGTGGTGGCCCTGAAGGCCCCTGTGGACAGGTGCCGGCGCAGCATCTCCTCCAATCCCACCTCGAATATCGGCGGTTCGCCGGCGTTGATGGCCTGCACCTTCTCATTCACGGTGTCCACGCACACCACCCGGTGCCCCAGCTCCGCGAAGCAGACCCCGGAGACCAGCCCGACGTATCCCGTACCGATTATGGAAACCCTCATGGAAATGCCCCTCCCTCAAAAACGGCGACGGATTATATAAGGCCCGCCCAGGCGGGCCGCGGAAGTGACCGAGGAAAGAATTACCTAATCGCATGGACATCACCCCCTGGAAAGGTGTTCGTCTGGAAGGCAACCACCCCCCGTTCAAGGTGCTGGTCATCACCCCGGATTTCCCTCCTCGTTACACCGGAGGCTGCGCCTTCAGCTGCAGCCTGCTGGTAGAGGGGCTGAGGGCCAGGGGGGTGCCCACGGACGTTTGGGCCTTCAATGGCGATCATCTGCCTGCGCGCAAGGGGGAGATGGGGGAGACCCGTTACCTACGCACCTCCCGCACCCTCCTGGGCCTGAACCGCCTTGCCTTCAGGGAGCTATCACAGCGAAGGCCGGATTGCGACATCATCCACGTCTACAACACTCAGCAGCTGCCCGCGGCGGTGCGATACGCCCGCAGGCACGGGATGAAGGTCACCGCCACCCTGAACAACCTGGCCCCCATATGCACCAATCCCAGCCGCTACGTGGAGGGGGAATGCGCCGGCTGCGGCCCCCTGGACACCCTCTCCTGCTCCCTGCGCCGCCCCGGCCCCCTGAAGATGAGGGCCTTCATGCCCATACACTGGATGGAGTTCGAGATGCTGCACCGCCTCTCCCGGAAGGCCGATGGTTACATCGCCCTGTCCGAGGCCACCCGGCAGTGCTATCTCGACGCAGGATATCAAGCCCAGCGCATACGGTTGATCCCCAACATGTTCGATCCCGGCCTCAGCTCCGTCGCGGAAAGGCCGGAGGACTCAAAGCACAAGAAGATCATCCTCTACGTGGGAAGGCTGGAGGTGGAGAAGGGCCTGCAGGTGCTAATAAAGGCCTTCGCCGAGCTGCATGATGGCAGCATCCTGTATCTGGTGGGCAAGGGCGACTACGAGCCCCAGCTGAAAAGGCTGGTGGACCAGCTGGGCCTGGAGGGGAGGGTCATATTCACCGGGTTCATGGAGAAGGAGGAGACCGGGCGCTACTACGGCATGGCCGACATTTTCGTCCATCCGGCCCTCTGGCCAGAACCGTTCCCGCGCACCATACTCGAGGCCCTCTCCTATCATCTGCCCATGGTCGTCTCGGACAGCGGCTCATCGGCCAGCATACTCGGCGCCGCCGGGATCCCCTTCCGCAACGGGGACCATTTCGACCTGGCGAAGAAGCTCGAACTTCTGATGGACGATCCCGGCCTCCGGGAGAGGACGGTCATGGCCGGGGAGGAGGTCCTGAAACGCTACCACCCGGACACGGTGATGTCCCAGATATTGGACTTCTACGCCTCCCTGCTCTCCTGATCCGGGGTGGCGGCCTCCTCCTTGGAGTTCTCCGGAGCTTCCTCGGCGTCCTGTGCGTCCTCCGTCCGCTTCTTCTCGGCCGCCAGTACGGCCTCGGCCTTCCTGAGCTTCCGTTCCCTGCGGCTCTCCTGGGACCGCAGGTCCTTGGGGAAGCCCGCCTCCCTCCATTCCCTGCGATAGAGCAGCAGCTCCAGGACGTAGTAAACTATCCAGATGGCCGTTCCGGCCATTATCAGCAGGAGCAGGCCGGAGAAGTCCAGCTCGATGGATATCTCCTCTATCGAATCGAAGACGAACTGCCCTCCCATGCCCAGCAGCCATATCCAGTACAGGGCGATGAGGACCATGGCCACGGCCGGGATGAAGCGGGAGACGGAACCCTTGGGGTAGAACCCCTTGAAGAAGGCCAGGGCGGACATGGGGACCCCGAGCAGGACCATGTAGGAGCTGATGTCGTCCAGGTTGGAGACCATGGAGTCCACCTCCTCCACGTTCAGGGATGAGAGCCCTGCCTGGAGAAGGATCAGTATGACCAGGGGAATGATCACGAAACCGACCAGGGTGCTCCTGGCCAGCTTCAAGCCGTTGAACAGGGAGCCGTACCTGGGCCGGAAGTCATGGTAGAAGCGATGGCCATCGGGGTCCTCCCTCTCCATGGCCGGCACCTTGCCCTCCTTCTCCAGGAAGGGACGGCGGTGATCGACGAACTCGCCGAACTGCATCAGCACCGCCAGCAGGGCCGGGAAGAAGTAGAGCGCGAAAATCGAGTACAGGTCCAGCTCGAAGGCCTCCCTGGCGATGACCTCCTCGGTGCGGCCATTCAGCAGCAGGGAGAAGACGTACACGATGACCAGCACCGACGCGGTTATGGCGAAGGTGAATCGCGAATAGCTTCCCCTGGGGTACGCTCCCTTGAAGAACCCCAGTACGGCGAGCAGGATGCCGAAGACGATCACCAGGGCCTGCATCTCCCTCAGCAGGTCCTCCACGATGGCCGGACCATCCCGGCCGGCGAGCATGATCAGGACGAACGTCAGCACCATGTACGGTATCGCCAGGTACACCACGGCGTGCACCGCGGCGGTGATAGCTCCCTTGACCGGGGAGATGTGCTTCCTGTCGAACTCCCCGAGGTTCATGGGCCCACCCCCCACGGCTCGTGATAGGATTCCTCGACGAAGGTGTTCCACGATTGATGATACACGGTCACCCGGACGTGTACCAGCTCATCGTTGTTGAGCACCCGGTCATACGCCTCCTGGGATAGGGGCAGCCAGGGTTCGTACCAGCTGCCATCCCACAGGTTGACCGTCTGCCAGGTGTTGGTTGTGAACCCATGTTCGTCCCAGTACTCGATGAGCACCTGGGCCTCCTGGCCCTGATAGGCCGGATCGGTGTTGAAGCTGTACGGCATCACCACGTAATACTCACCGCCCATCTCCTGCAGGTACGAGTTGAACAGCTGAACATTCAGGTCCCTGACCGGGTCCGCCCCGCCTCCACCGCCGCCCCCTCCGGCGACCAGGCCCTCCTGGTCATAGGTGGAGCAGTCCAGGACGTACAGGGTGGTGCGCACGGTGGCATTGGCGGTCCCGTTGATGTAACGGTTGTAAGCCTCCTGCGAAAGGGGGATCTTGGCCATCTCGTTGACCTGCGGCGACAGTTGGACGGATTGGGTGATATTGCTGGAATATCCGCTCTCGTCCCTGTACTCGGTGATGGTGAGCGTTTCAAGCCCGGCCAGCACATCATCGGCTTGGAAGGAGTACGGAACGTACATGTACCGCTCGCCGCCCTCCTCCATGGCCTGGGCGTTCCAGGCCTCCACCTGCAGGTCGCTCACGAAGGGGCCCCATTCCATGTCGCTTCCGACCTCCACGCTGAGCTGAACCATGTCCAGGGTGTACTTCGCGGAGATCGTGGCATCGAACATCATCTCCGTGCCGTTGAATATGAGGTCGGAACGGACCTGCCTCTCCAGATCGAGAAGGTCCAGGGCCAATCCTATGGTGATCTCGGTCTCCCGCCCGGCGGGTATGTCCATCTGCTCTCCCTCGCTCTCCGCCAGCACGTCCCCGTCCTCGTTCATGAATATGAAGGACACCTGAAGGTCGTTGATGTCGAATGTCCCATCATTGCGGACGGTTATCGGCATCTGTACGCGGATGACGCTCCCGTCGAGCGTCATTCCACCCTCGCTGCCATCGTCCATGTCCAGCCCAATGCCTCCGGTAAGCAGCGGCAGTATGCTCAGAACGACGATCGCCGCCACCATCAGCTTGAAGGCGATGATGATCAAACGGGTGGCCACCAAGGGGAGTTTCATGTCCTCCAATTTATTTGCGGGCTTATGAATTTATCTAATTGCTGGCATCAAAAAAGATAATTGCTTGCTGTTGCATAACCGAGGACGTGAGCGAGATAAGGGTCAGGAAGCGCAAGAGGCTGCGGGAGAAGGAGCTCAAGGCGCTCACGGAGACGATGGTGGAGGTGCTGGGGATCGAACCCCTGACCCCCAAGGACACCGTGGACACCGCCGAGGGGCCGGACTTCGAACTGGTGTTCGTGAATAACGTCATAGAGGGAATCATCGTGGAAGGCCATCCCTTCCTGGCCGTGCGCGGGCTGCTCAAGCGCAAGGCCTCCAAACGCTACGTCACCGTGGACATGGGGGCCGTTCCCTACGTGACCAACGGGGCCGATGTCATGGCCCCGGGGATAGTGGAGGTGGACCCCGCGGTCAGGGAGGGCGATCTGGTGTGGATCAGGGACGTCACGCACAAGCGCCCCCTGGCGGTCGGAAAGGCCCTGGTCTCCGCGGAGGTCATGGCCGCCAAGGCCCCCGGTAAGGCCATCAAGAACCTGCACTTCGTGGGCGACAAGATATGGAAGTTCGACGAGAGGTGAGGCACTCTGGGGTGCTCAAAGTGAGATAGATTAATATTGATTAGACGCCATAACTCTGCCAACCGAGGGATGCAATGCCGATTCTGAAGAAGCCGCTGGGAAAGGCGAAGGAAGAAGTCAAGAGCGTGGAGACCGACCAGTACATCGACCTCGGAGCCTTGTACTTCCAGGACGAGAGCACGATCTCCGCCGGAGGGATCAAGGTGGCCGAGATCTACCGCTACGAGGACGTGGGCCCGATAACCCAGCCGGTCTATCAGGGCAACATCCTGATGATCGATTATTCCCCCATCGCCAATGACACGAACACCCTGAAGCGCATCACCAACGAGCTGAAGTCGGTGGCCAGGGACACCAACGGGGATGTGGCGGCCATCGGGAACAACTTCATCGTCGTGGCCCCCAACGGAATCCGCATCGACCGGAAGAAGATAAAGGGCGGCTACCAGTGAACCGGCCGTGAGGCCGGGCTAAACCCCTCCCATGTCCGTTCCAGAGCACAAGATTATCCACGACAGCGTGCACGGCAGCGTCAAGGTCAGCGGTGTGTTCCTGGAACTTCTTCATCGCCCCGAGCTTCAGCGGCTGCACGGGATAAAGCAACTGGGCCTGGCCCATCTGGTCTTCCCGGGGGCCAACCATACCCGCTTCGAACACTCGCTCGGCACGTATCATGTGGCCGACCTCATGTGCCAGGCGTTGGGCCTGGACCAGGAGGACCGCGATCAGGCCCTGGCCGCGGCCATGCTGCACGACGTCGGCCACACACCGTTCTCGCACACCCTGGAGGAGGTGCTGGAGAACCGCTTCTCCCTGGACCACATGGAGCTGGGGGCCTCCCTGGTGCGGGGGGAGAGGACGGTGTACCGCCAGGGCGAGAGGGTCCACATGCCCGAACTGGAGCCGATATGCGAGGTCCTTGACAGGGCCGGGATATCATCCGAGGACGTTTCCGACATCATCGTCTCCCCGGGGCACAAGGCCCGGAGGGGGCAGCGGCTGGTGACCGAGGCCGGCGGGCAATCCCATTTCAACTCCCGGGATCACCTCAACCAGATGATACACGGCCCGGTGGACGCCGACCAGATGGACTACCTGCTTCGCGACGCCCACTACACCGGGGTGGCCCACGGGGCCATCGACATCGACCGGCTGGTGCATACCATCGCGCTGCATCACGGGGACATCGTGGTGCGCAAGGGGGGCATGGTGGCCGCCGAGGGGCTGATGGTGGCCCGGGCCCTGATGTACACCTCCGTGTACTTCCACAAGACCGTGCGCATCGCCGAGATGATGCTGTGCAAGGCCCTGGAGCTGGCCGACGAGTCCATCGTCGAGGGCATCCAGGCGGAGAACGACGCCTCGCTCATGGAACGGCTGGTGGCCCAAGGGGGACGCCCGGAGCGGATGGCCACCATGATCAAGTACCGCCACCTGTACAAGAGGGCGCATTCCGTGTACATCCCGGACCTGACCGAGGAGGACGTGGACGGCCTGGTCCGCCTCACCGACTACAGGAAGCGCAAGTCCGTGGAGGAGCTGATCGCCGACCGGGCCTCAGTGGACATATCCGAGGTCATACTGGACGTTCCATCACGCGAGCTCATCACCGGCCAGGCCCGCCGGGGCAAGACCGAGGTCCCCATCCTCAACGGGGGGAAGGTGCGCCCTCTCACCCGCCTCAGCCCCATAAGCAAGGCGCTGCAGTCCCGGGGGGTCCAGGACTGGGCGGTGATGGTCTCCTGCCCGCAGGGGTACGTGGAGCGGGTGGGCCGGGCGGCCGCCAGGACCATCTCCGACCTTTAACCCTTCATCACTCCCAGGGGCGTGAGCTTGGCCACCGGCCTGGACAGGCCGGCGCCGACCACCACCCGGATCACGTCGTCAATGTCCTTGTAGGCCCCCGGGGCCTCCTCCTGAATTCCGTCCCGGGTGCTCCCCTTGAGGTAGATCCCCTTGGACTCCATCTCCTGCGTGATCGCCTTCACGGAATAGGAACGGATGGCCGCCTCCCTGGACATTACCCGGCCGGCCCCGTGGCAGGTGGAGCCGAACGATTCCCTCATGGCCTGCTCGGTCCCCACCAGCACATACGAGCCGGTGCCCATGTCCCCGGGGATCAGCACAGGCTGGCCCACGGAGCGGTAAATGGACGGGACCTCGGGATGCTCGCTCGGAAAGGCCCTGGTGGCCCCCTTGCGGTGCACGTACACCTTGCGCCTCGCACCCTCGACCAGATGCTCCTCAACCTTGGCGATGTTGTGCGCCACGTCGTACACCAAGCCCATCTCCATGTCCTCAGCGCTGCGGGAGAACACCTTCTCGAAGGACTGCCTGACCCAGTGCATGATCATCTGCCGATTGGCCCAGGCGTAGTTGGCCCCGCAGGCCATGGCCGCATAGTAATCCTGCCCCTCGCGGGAGTTCACCGGCGCGCAGGCCAGCTGGCGGTCCGGCAGCTTCAGCCCGCTGCCCTTTACCGCTCGCTCCATGACCTGAAGGTAGTCGGTGGCGATCTGGTGCCCGCAGCCGCGGGAGCCGCAGTGGATGGAGACGGTTATCTGTCCCTCCTCCTCCAGCCCGAAGGCCTTGGCCGCCCGGGGGTCGAATATCTTCTCCACCCTGTCCACCTCCAGGAAGTGGTTCCCGGAGCCCAGGGAGCCGACCTGGGGCACCCCGCGCTGCTTGGCCTTCCCGGAGACCTTGGAGGCGTCGGCGATCTTCAGGCGCCCGTTCTCCTCGGTGCGGTCCAGGTCCTCCTCCCAGCCGAAACCCTCGGCCACCGCCCACTCCGCACCCTCCTCCAGGATGCGGTCGATCTGGCTGGCGGCCACGTCCACCACGCCCTTGGAGCCCACGCCAGCGGGCACGTTCTGGAACAGGGTGTTGATCAGCTCCTTTATCCTGGGGGCGACGTCCGACTCCCTCAGGTTGGTGGAGATCAGCCTCACCCCGCAGTTTATGTCGAAACCGATGCCCCCTGGTGATATCACCCCCTCCTCGGCGTCCATGGCCGCCACGCCGCCGATGGGGAACCCGTATCCCCAGTGGATGTCGGGCATGGCCATGGAGTTCCCGACAATCCCGGGAAGGCAGGCCACGTTGGCCGCCTGCTCCGGGGAGTTGTCGGAGGTGATGGTCCTGATCATCTTCTCGTCGGCGAAGACGATCGCGTCGGTGTTCATGCAGTCCTTGTAGGTGCGGGGGATCTTCCAGCGATAGTCATCGACCTTTTCCAGGGGTCCGTTCCAGCTCATTTCCTCATCCTCGGCGGAAAACCCATGCAGCTTCCATCATTTATAGGAAACCGTGTTCTCACGCATCACCTTCCGCATATAGCACCATTAAATAATCGCGGGCGAATCCTTTCAGAGGCGGAAATGATAGAGCTCTGCCCCCACACACCATTGTTCATAGGCATCTCGCTGACCGAGCTGCTTCTCGGAGCCTTTGTGCTGAGCAGGGCCCCGGGCTCTTCGGTGAACCGCATCTTCTTCGCGTTCTCAATATTGGTGGCCATCGGCAGCCTGCTTGACATGCTCATGCACAGCCTGACCGGGGAGGCGGCCGCGGCCTGGACCTTCCGGTTGCTGGTGTTGCTGCTGGTGATCGAGATGGGTGTGGGATATAGACTGGCCGCCATGGTGCCGTATGACAGCGGTATGATCTTCAAATGGCTGAACGGCCGCCCCTTCTGGATCCTGGTCACCACCATCGCCGCCATTTCCGGGCTCACCGTCTGGGGGATGCGCAGGGACGATCACGGCTGGGTACCCGAGGCCAACTGGCCCTATGCGGCCATGGTCCTGTGCATGATGGCATACACCACCTTCATGACCATATCCCTGCGGCGCAAGCTCCCCCGCCTGGACCAGAGAGGCGCCAAGCAGGCCCTGCTGCTCACCTTCTCCCTGGCCTTCCCCATGGTCTACATGGCCATCCTCATCGTGCTCACGGCCACCGTTCTGAACATGCCCAGGCTGTTCGGCCTGGGGGAGCTGGTCTCGGTGGTGGTCATCTCCTTCGGCATACTGCGCTACGACCTGCTGGTCCCTCCGAGGGTCAGCGAGAAGGCCCCGCTCCATTCCGCCCCCTCGGTTGAACTGGAGTCCGGTCGTTCCTATCTCTTCGAGTCCAAGGGGCCGGAGGGCATGTACAACGCCCTGTTGAATCGCATGGTAGAGGGGCTCCCCGCCCTGATCATAAGCCGGACGCACCCGGACCAGCTGAGGTCCCGTTACGAACTCACCAGGACGCCCTTTCTCTGGTTGGCGGAGACGCCGGGCCCCAACAACGTCCATCCCGGCAACCTGCAGATGCTGACGCACATGACCACCGAGTTCCTGAGGAAAGGTCCCTCGCTGGTTGCCATCGATGGCCTGGAATACCTCCTGGTCAACAACGACATCACCCGGGTCCTGAAGTTCCTGGGCCAGCTTCGGGACATGGCCGTGGTGGAGGGGGCCATCCTGCTGGTCACGGTGGACCCAATGGCCCTATCGGAAAGACAGAGGGCCATATTGGAGAGGGGCATCGACATCGTTATAGGAAAAGAAGGGGCCGAGACCGCGATTTGAACGCGGGTCCGGGGATCCACAATCCCCAAGGATAACCAGGCTACCCCATCCCGGCCATGATGGAATTTCGTCAACGCTTTCATCCTATTAAACATTCGCCTTCTCATTCGAACGGGAACACCGTGTAGAGTATGGCGAACTTGGGCTTCCCCTCCTCGGGGTGCTTGTCGGAGAGCTCCTTCAGCCGGTCGTCGAGGTCGGTGATGAGCCTCTCCGCGTCCTGGGCCGCGGAATCGCTCACCGGCAGGACGACGTAGTTGGCCCCGAAGGGATAGTTCGGCCGTTCAGCCACGTTCATGAAGTAATCCTTGCGCTCATCCAAGGTGCGGATGCCGCGGTTGAGGATGCCCTTGATGGCCCCCAGGGCCGCGAACACGATGTTCAGCCTCTCGGAGATGTCCACTGAGCTGACCCCGGCGGCGTCCCCCATGATCCCCGGCTCGAATGCGGAGCGGTAGTACTTCTCCACCAGGTTTCCCACCAGTTCCGTCCTCGTAGGGATGATGAGCTCGGCCTCCAGAAGCTTCTTGATATGGTACTGGGCGTTCTGAACGCTCAATCCCAGGATATCGGCAATGGCCGTGGTGGTCATCTCTCTTATGGCTAGCAAGGATAGGATGGCCAGTCGGTTGGGGTCCGACAGCACCTTTATCTGTTCAACGCCGATCTCGGTCATTATACACCACTAAAATGTATTTTTAACGTTTTAGTACGAAGGTAATGATTAAATATTATTTCAATCATCGTTCAAATGCGATTATACCGATATGAATAGATTGCAGGGGTGAAAAGAGATGAAAAAGAATAACGGTCAACCTAACTTCGTAATAGTCAACGGGAACATTTTCTTCCTGCGCGCCTGAACCGGTGCCTGCCGCTGACCAATCCTCCTTTCTTTTATTTTTTTTAACTCCTCCCGGGGAATAGTTCATAATCAAGGTCCATCAATCACCAGTTGATGCGGGATAAGCTCGCCCTGCTGCTACCTGTGTTCGTCATCACCGTAGCCGAGGCGTTCTTCTTCTCCGGGAGCGCCGAGGGCGCATTGGGGCTGCACGCCCTCAACATCTTCCTCTGCATCCTCATACCGGTATGGGCGGAGAGGCGCATGCTGCTCTACCAGTCCTTCGCCCTGATATCCCTGTTGAGGGTTTTGAACGTGGGCATGCCGGTGTTCTTCACCCAGACCCTGCTCTGGATGCCCTTCGTTTACGTGCCCATTATAATCGCCGGTTACATAGTCTGGCGTCAGACGGTGGTCGATGCAGGCGGGCTGCACTGGCGCAACCTCGCGGGATTCCTGAACGGCCGGGGGCTGAGGGACAAGGTCACCTGGCGGTGGGAGTTCCTGCTGCTCGCCATAATCTTCGGCTACCTCTGCGCCAACCTGGAGTTCGCCGTGCTGGGGAATGAGGCCCTGGTCCACGATCTGGGCCCCAGGGACCTTACCCTGCTCCTGGTGGTCATGGTGGCCTTCGTGGGCTTCGGGGAGGAGCTGGTGTTCCGCGGTCTGCTGCAGAGCGCCATCACCCCCACCTATGGAAGGGCCGCGGCCGTTTTCACCTCCGCCCTGCTCTTCTCGATCATGCACTCGGGTTATCGCAGCCTTCCCTACCTGGTGTTCGTGTTCGGGGTCGGCCTCGTTCTGGCCTACGTTTACGAGCGCAGCGGAAGCCTGGGGCTGGTGGCCCTCATGCACGGACTGCTGAACTTCTTCCTGTTCTCCTTCATCCCGTTCGGCTACGATCTGCTTCCGTGACCATCGGGTCTCCGCTCCCGTTCCGACCATCGACGGACAAAAAGTCGCTGGTTTGTTGCACCCCTGTCATCTCATTTATTACGGAGGGTTGAATCCTACACACCCCCGGCGATAGCAATATCATCGCCCTGGTGAATGATAGAACGGTGCGAAGGATGAAGAGGGACCTCATTACCATGCTGGACGTCCAGGACGACATACTGGACATTTTGGGAGATGCCGAGGAGATGAAGAAAAAGCGTGACCTGGACGCCCATCCGCTCAAGGGAAAGGTCCTGGCCATGATATTCGAGAAGTCATCCACCCGCACCAGGGTATCCTTCGAGGTGGGGATGATCGAGCTGGGCGGATTCGCCGTCACCCTGAACACCAAGGACCTGCAGATGGGCCGGGGGGAGACCGTGGCCGATACCGCCCGGGTGCTTTCCCGCTATGTCGACGGCATCATGTACCGGGCCTTCGAGCACACCATGGTCAAGGAGCTGGCCAAGCACGCCACCGTGCCGGTGATCAACGGCCTGGACAACTTCGAGCATCCCTGCCAGATCATGGCCGACCTGCTTACGGTTAAGGAGCACCTGGGGAGGCTCAAGGGCGTCAAGATGGCCTACGTGGGCGATGGCAACAACGTCTGCAACTCCCTCATGCTGGGGTGCGCCATGGTGGGCATGGACCTGGCCTGCGGCTGCCCCAAGGGGTACGAGCCCGATCCAGGGGTGATCGAGAAGGCCATGGAGATCGCCGGACGCAACGGCTGCCATCTGACCCTGGTGGAGGACCCCATGGAGGCGGCCAGGGGCGCCAACGTGGTATACACGGACGTATGGGTGTCCATGGGCCAGGAGGAGGAGCAGAAGCTCAGGGAGAAGATATTCAAGCCCTATCAGGTGAATTCCCGCCTCATGTCCGTGGCCGATCCAAAGGCCATCGTCATGCACTGCCTGCCGGCCCACCGGGGCATGGAGATCACCGACGAGGTCATCGACAGCGAGCGCTCCGTGGTCCTGGACCAGGCGGAGAACCGCCTGCACGCGCAGAAGGCCATCATGGTCGCCCTGATGAGCTGAAACGCTCCTTCTGGGCGCCTATCTCCTGGTCCAGCGCGTCCAGGAACGCCTTGATCTTCTTCTTCGGGATGTTGGCGCCGGCGGCCACGTCGTGACCTCCTCCCCCTCCCTTCACCTGCGAGGATGCCTCACTGACCGCCTTTCCCAGGTTAATCCCTTTGTTGGTCAGCTCCCTTCTCATGCGGGTGGAGACCTTGACCTCGGGGTCCTTGCCGGCCTCCGCTGAGCCTTGCCTCTCGGCGAAGGCCACGATCGGCTTGCAGCAGTCCACCACCAGGCCACCCTTTTCCTGCTTCTGGTCCAGGACCATCCCGGCGATTATTCCGAGGATGGTATCGTTGACCTTCAGTGAATAGGTGTTGTTCTTGGACTTCAGGATCTGGATATTGGACATCTGATCCACCCTGCCCACGCTCTCCACCCCCTCGCGTATATGCACCTTATGGTTGTCCACGTTCCGCAATGCCGATTCCGAGTACACCTTGGGGTTCAGGCAGACGTTCACTATGAGGTCCCCACGCTCATCATCCCCCTTTCCATCCGGTGTGAGGATGTAGCGACCGGAGGCGTTGAGCAGCGTGGCGAACTCCTTGGCTTCCCGGGTGGGGGACCCCGGAGGATGGTCCGGGAACAGATACACCTCGCCCAGCATCCGGTCCAGGGCCTCGCAGTCCAGTTTCAGCTCCTCCAGGCGCATGCGCAGGGTGACCTTCATGATGTTCCTTTCGGGCTGCGAGAGCTCGGACCAACTTCTCCACACAGCTCCCTTCCCCTCCTTCATTGGGGGAGCCCCGGACCTCTTCAGCGAAACGCCCGCCTCATAGAACAGGGAGGAGACCTCCTTGACGCTATCCTGGTATCCCAGGTCCTTCAGTTCATTGGAGAAGGCCAGCATGGCCGCGGCCGATCTGGTCACCCATCCGAAGAATGAAAGTTCGTTGGGGACCACCTCCACCATCCCTCGGGCGTCCTCCAGCACCATGGCGTGCAATGCCCCCTCCAATCGGTGGGCGGAGCGGTCCTGCATGTCGCCCACCGCTCCGACTATCGCCAAGTATGCCAGGTCCCTGTTGGCGCGGTCCAACTCCCTGGCCAGGAAGTAGGTGGCACCGGCCCCGCTTATGCATGTAGATCCGTTCATTCCGAACAGAACGGGGTTCAGCATGCCGTCAAGGTACACGTAAAGGTCCATAGGGGATTGTCCACTGGAAATGCACTGATGATGGTCTGTGATCACGCATCTCTTTCTGTTCATACGTTCGAAGGAAGCGGTGCCCAGGTCACAGACCCAGACCAGATCCTCCTCCAGGTCCGCTATGGAGTCGACCTCCGCCTCCCCAAGTGACTTCTTGAAATGCAATGAGTGGCGGATCCCCATGCGCTTGAGCGCTTGGACCGCGATGGCCGCGGATGTGATCCCGTCCGCATCGATGTGCGAGACAACCGCCACCGAATCCGCGGAGCGGACCACCTCCGCCAATGACCTGGCGCGTTCCAGGAACCCCTCCAGATTTCCGCTCACTGACCGCACCTCTCGAGCAGCCCCTTCTCCAGGCGTCCGTAGACCGCTTCCGCCAGCGGCTCCAGGTTCCTGGTGTCCTCCTGGTTGTAGCGGCGCAGCAGTTTCAGGGCGTTCTCGTTCCCCTTCTTCTGCCAGAGGTGCCAAAGGTACACCGCCTCCTCCCCGGTGACGTACTCCACCTCCTGCGGGCGGCGGTACCCCAGGAGCACCTCCACCTGCTTCAGGCCGCCCCTCAGACCCACCTTCGGGCAGGCGTGCCGGAGGTCGTAGTGCGGGACCCGGGGAACGGTGAAGGGGAACTCCCGCTCGATCACGGGCAGGTCGAAGCTGCTGCCGTTGAAGGTGACCAGCATCTTTGTTCCCCGGAGCGCGGAGCCCAGGCTCTCGGCGTTGAGGTCCATTCCCCTGGTCAGGGTGACCGTGTCGCCGTTGCGGTGCACGGAGACCATGGTTATCACCGCGCCCGGCCCCAGCCCGTCCGTCTCGATATCAAGGTAGCAGACGTCCTCCTTCAGCCGCCGGTACATCCGCCAGTGCTGGCCGCTGGGCAGCAGGCGCGAGAAGTATTCCGTCCTCCCCTTCTCCCAGGAATCCTGCACCAGTTCCAGCTCCCGGTCCAGCAGGGGCTTCCGGCAGGCCGAGATGCCTTCCAGGCACTTCCGCTCCGAGAACTCCTCCCAGGAGAGAACGCCCGACTCCCATAGTCTGCGCTCCTTGACCTGGCCGATACCCGGCAGAAGCAGGAAGGTGCGCTTGATCATGGTCCATTCAGCTGAGCATCGATATAATATCCTTTTGCTGCCAGCTGCGAAAGTGTGCAAGGGATTGATATCCACCCTGCGCCCTTCCTGTCCGTATGCGCCACATGGACATCGCTCCCGGGCTGCGCATCACCAACGATCGGTGCGCCCTGCTCCTTGCCTCAGGGACCATGGTCCTGGGGGACCTGCATCTGGGCATCGAGGCCAGCCTGGAGATGGAGGGCGTGCAGCTCCCCCGGGTCCAGGCCGCGGAGATGATGCGTAGGTTCACCGCCGCCGCGGAGGCCCACCATCCCCGGCGGGTCGTGGTGCTGGGGGACATGAAGCACGAGTTCTCCCGCAACCTGGAACAGGAATGGAGCCAGGTGAGGCGCATGCTGGAGCACATGTCCTCCTTCGCCGAGGTGACCGTGGTGAGAGGCAACCACGATAACTATCTGGCAAATATCACCTCCCGGGCAGGGGTGGACCTGGTCGACGAGCTGGAGGTGGATGGCTTCCACCTTTCCCACGGCCACATTCCCTGCTCCGGGCGCCCTCTGGTGCAGGGGCACGAGCACCCCTCGGCAAGGCTGTTCGACGGCGTCGGCGGGTTCATCAAGATGCCCGCCTTCCTTCATCACCCAAACGAAAGGATACTGGTGATCCCGGCGTTCAGCCCGCTGGCCGCGGGGAACGACGTCGCCAGCATAGAAGGGAAGGGAGCGCTGTCCCCCGGCCTAAAGGACGTGGAGATGGGGCAGGCCGAGGTCTACGGGTGCAGCGACATCGGGCTCATGGCCCTGGGCAAGGTGGCGGGACTACGGGGCAGACGTGGGCAAATTTGAAGTCGAGACAGGGGATTCGGTGACCTAATGGCTGAGATGGCGATCAAGGGGAAGAGAGTGCTGGTGACCGGAGGGGCCGGCTTCATAGGTTCGCACATCGTCGAGGCCCTGGGCCCGGAGAACGAGGTCCTTGTGCTGGACGACCTTTCCTCCGGCAGCAGGGACAACCTGAAGGGCATCAAGGCCGAGCTAGTGGTGGCCAGCATCAGGGACGCCGACCGGGTCCGGGAGGTCATGGAGGGAGTGGACTACGTGTTCCACCATGCGGCGATCGCCTCGGTCCCGCGCAGCGTGGACGATCCCATCTCCAGCAACCAGGTGAACGTGTGCGGCACCCTGCGCATACTCACCGAAGCCCGGGAGGCCAAGGTGCGCAAGGTGGTGTTCGCCTCCTCCTCGGCGATCTACGGGGAATCGACCACCGAGATGAAGAACGAGGGCGAGGTCCCCTCTCCCATCTCCCCCTATGCGGTCACCAAGCTGACCGGGGAGATGTACTGCCGCAACTTCTGGCTGAACTACGGGCTTCCCACCTGCAGCCTGCGGTACTTCAACATTTACGGACCCCGGCAGGACCCTGCCTCCGATTACGCGGCGGTGATCCCCCGCTTCATCCAGGCGGCCAGGGAGGGCCGGCCCCTGACCGTCTACGGCGACGGGGAACAGACCCGGGACTTCGTATTCGTCAAGGACGTGGTACAGGCCAACATCCTGGCGGCCATGGACGAGACGCATCACGGCGAGGTCTACAACATAGGGAGGCAGCAGAGGGTCTCGGTCAACGAGCTGGCGCTGCTGGTGCTGAAGGAGTTCGGCAGGGAGGCCGATGGGAACCTGGTGCACAGGGAGGCCAGGAAGGGGGACGTCAAGCATTCCATGGCGGACATAGGGAAGGTCCGGCGTGACCTTGGTTTCCAACCAAGATACGGCATCGGGGAGGGCCTCTCGGAGACTATCAGGGGTTTCCGCTGAGCAGGTCACTTCTAACTCCCATCGGGCTTCGAACCGAAACATTATTGCTTTTCAAACCCCTACCGGTCCAAGAGGGTGGATTTGGTCGAGTGCATTGTCTGCGGATGTATTCTGAAGAAGAACCAAGACAAATGCCCAGTGTGCGGCGCTTCCCAGTCCGAGGATGACGATTACTAGGAAGGTATCTGGTATGCTGCATCCGGCAAGGTGGGGCGTTCCAGGGGGACCGCCGGTGGAATGCGCGCTCTGTCCGCACCGGTGCCTGATCGATGAAGGGAAGGACGGCATGTGCCGGGCCCGCGGGGTGCGCGACGGCGCCCTGGTCTCATTGAACTACGGGCGGGTATGCGCCAGGATGGTGGACCAGATCGAGAAGAAGCCCATATACCATTTCCGTCCGGGGTCCAAGCTCCTCTCCCTGGGCACCTTCGGCTGCAACCTGGACTGCGATTGCTGCCAGAACGCCGCGGTGGCCCGTTCCGGCCTCGATGAGGTGAAGGTGCCGGAGGAGACGCCTGAGGACATGGTCGGTCTGGCCCTGGAGAAGGGCGCTCAGGGGATGGCGTTCACCTTCAACGAGCCGGTGGTCTGGAGCGAGTTCGTGCTGGATACAGCTCATTTGGCCAGGGATGCTGGCCTTTATACCATGATGAACACCAACGGTTTCATAGAACCTGGGCCGCTCCATGAGCTCGCGTCGATGGTCGACGTCTTCAAGGTGGACGTGAAGGGCTTCACGGAGGCGTTCTATTCCAGGCATTGCGGCGGTTCGCTGGCCCCCGTGCTCAGGACCTGCGAGCACCTCTACAGGAACGGGAACCATCTGGAACTGGCCTATCTTATCATCCCCGGGCTGAACGATTCCAAGGACGAGCTGGACAGGTTCTTCTCATGGGCGGTGGCCGGCCTGGGGCCCCAGGTCCCAGTCCACCTGTACAGGTTCATGCCCGCCCATCGCCTTTCCCATCTGAAGCCCACCGACCTGTTTGCCATGAGGGAGGCCAGGTCATTGGCGATGGAGCGAGGTCTCGAGTTCGTATACGTCAGCGGGATGGTGGGCGACGATCATACGACCGTCTGCCCTTCATGCAGGTCGGTGGCGATCACCCGGGAGGCGAAGGAGGAGGCGGAGAGGATCGTATACGAGGGCAGGGGTCTGAGCAAGTTCTGCCCTTCCTATTCCGATGTGACGGACCTAACCAACGAGGGAAGGTGCAGGGCCTGCGGTCATATTATCTGCCGCGTTCGATGATTATCTGAGGGTTAAACGGCCTTAACGATAGTGCATGGCATTGCTGTATGGATGTATTATCCATCCAATAAAAACGGCATGGATATCTCATCCATCCATCCAAGGGTTTATTACTTTAAATTGAAATTTGGACGCAGAAAACTTCTTTGGAGGAAAATAGAAATGGCAAACATGGACGCATTGATCGAGATCGTTGTTAAGGGAAGGATAAAGGACGCCAAGGGAGAGACCCAGAAGCTCCTGGACGCCGGAGTCACTGCCCGTGAGATCATCTTCGACGGATTGAGCAAGGCTATGGAGATCGTTGGTGAGAAGTACGAGAAGAAGGAGTACTTCCTGCCCCAGGTTCTTCTGTCCGCTCAGACCCTGTACCAGGGATTGAACCTGGCCCTGCCGAAGCTGGACACCGCTTCCGCTGACGCTGCCGGTAAGATCGTCATCTGCGTGGTCGAGGGAGACGTTCACGACATCGGAAAGAACATCTGCAAGGCCCTGCTGACCGGCGCTGGCAACACCATGTACGACCTGGGCCGCGACGTGCCCCTGAAGGACATCGTGGAGAAGGCCAAGACCGAGGGCGCCCAGATCATCGCGACCTCCACCCTGATGACCCCCACCCTGGCGGGCATGAAGGAGATCGAGAAGATGCTGGCCGAGGGCGGCCTGAAGGGCAAGATAAAGACCATGATAGGTGGCGGCGCTACCTCTCAGGACTTTGCCAAGAGCATCGGTGCCGACGGCTGGGGCTACGACGCGAACGAGGCCGTTCGTGTTGCCGCTGGCCTGCTGAAGCACTAAAGGGGCATCGCCCCCAATTCCTTTTTTTATTCAACCTTACTATTATCAGAGAAATCTTATATTGATATAGGGGCATTGTAATATACCCATAGGTCATTCCGATACCCGTGCCTGACAAGAGCGATAAGCATGCCTTGGAGAGGGAGCTGGGCCATCTGCGGGAGAGGGTGGACGAGATCAGCTGCGAGCTGAAGTCCATCACCTCCATGCTCAAGGGATACGAGGCCGAACAGCTCGGCCGGTTTCAGTTCTTCGAGCTCCTGAGGGGCGAGGCCCGGCAGAAGGCGGAGACCCGCCTGGACGCGGGGATGGCCAAGCGATGCGACATGCGCCCGGAATGCCGCCAGCGGTTCATGGAGCTGCTGGATGAGAACCTCTCGCTGCTCGACCGGCCCCGCATCTCCGAGGAGGATGTGAAAAGGCAGTCGGACAAGCTCGAGACCCTGCGCTCAAAGGCGGTCCCCGGTCGCTGCGACGGGTGCTTCGAGGAGGTGGGCACCCTCTTCAAACAGCAGACCGAGCTCATGCGGCAGCTGAACCTGTACCGCAGCCGGGAGGAGGCCCGGGAGAACATAGACGTCCTTCCGGAGGAGAGGGTGGTCAAGGACCTCCTGGACCCCCTGTCGAACCCTCAACGCATGGCCATAATGAAATCGCTGAACCGGTCCGCGCGATCATTCTCCGAGCTCTCAGAGCTCACCCGGCTGCGCGGGGGGAACCTTCTCTTCCACCTTCAAAGGTTGAGCGGTTCGGGCATGATCGCCCAGAACGGCGGGAGGGGCGACTATTCCCTCACCCCCAGGGGCCTGACCGCATTGGAGATGGTCAATGACCTCTATCAGCGTACCTTGGCGGGGGACGGCGAGGCCTCTATAGAGGAGAGGGCGGTCCCTTGACCATGCCAACTCACGTTTCCATGACGGAATGACTATAAATCATGAAGGCGGTCATCTTCAAAAAGTGGGGGTCCGGATGAAGGTCACAGACCGAAGCCTGATAGGGATGCTGTTGGGCTGGTTGATCATTTTCGAGGGTTTCTTCGCCCTCTCCATCTCCAGCTCGGCAACCGTGGAGGGCATTGGGGGGATCAAGGCCTCCACCTTTGAACTGGCGGCCATCCAGCTCATCCTGCTCGGCCTGTTCATATCCGCCTCCTGGGCCTTGAAGCTGGCCTTTCCCCGGCTGGAAAGGCCCATGGCCGTGCGCATTATGAACGCAATGACCTATCTGGCCATGGCCACGGTGATGGCCGAGGGGATCGCCGTGGCGCTCCTGGCCGGTGATGTCAGTGTGGAGGGCTTCGGGGGCGTGGGCAAGAAATGGATAGTCCTGGTGGGTGCCCAGCTCTTTGCCGTAGGGATCATGTCCCTGCGTATGTGGCGCCTGCGCAACACCAGCTCCGATAATTGGGTGGTCGAGCTCCTGGGGTCGTCCGTCGCCACCCTGATCATGCTGGAGGGGCTCACCGCGGTGGGCATCGCCGGGACCACCCGGGTGATAGGGGTGACCGGCTTCCAGGGGAGCACCATATCCACCGGGGGCTGGCTGCTCTTCGCCCTGGGCGCCATGGCGTTCCTGCCCTGGTGGCTGAACCAGGACCCCTGGCTCGGTCCCAGGACCAAGAGGTACCTCTCGGATAACATCACCCTGCTCCTTATGTCGATCATAAGCGCCCTGATCATGGCCGGAACGGCCCTGGCCACCACCATGGCCGGTCCCGTGGCCGTGGAGGGCGCGGGAAGCGTGATCAAGATAGTGGTCGTGGCCGGCATCGCACAGCTGTTCGCCCTGGGCGCGCTCCTTCCGGTCATGTGGGCACTACGGAACGAACGACTGGACCGCCACTTCATCCCCTCCTTCCTGGCCCCTGCGGCCATGGTTATGCTGGCCGCGGAGGGGGTCTTCGCCATGGCCCTGTCCGCGAACACCCGCATTGACGGGGTGGGATGGATAATGCAATCCACCTTCTGGCTGGCCGGAGCCCAGCTGGCTGCCGTATCACTGGCCGGCCTTTCCGCCTGGCTGCTGAAGGGCATATCCCGCCTGGGTCCGCGCCTGCGCTCAGTGTTCTCATGGATGTCCATAGGGGCGATGGCCCTGATCGCCCTGGAGGGATTGGCGGTGACCATATTGGCCACCAACCTGCTCGTGGAGGGCTTCAGCAGCGTCCGCGAGACGTACATCCTGATAGTGGGGGCGCAGATGGTCATCTTGGCCCTGCTGTCCCTGGCCTGCCTTCCCCGGGGCAGGGGCTCCTCCCGCCGCCTGCTCATGGCCGGCACCGGGGCGGCCGGATTCTTCATTCTGATGCTCCCGCTGGCCATCCTGCTATGAGACAGGGATAGCAGGTTTTATCTAGCGGATTCTTCCCTCTGCTTAGGGATAATGATGACCGCATCGAGAAAACTCGGATTGGGATTGGACACTGGCGGTACGTACACGGACGCCGCGGTGGTGGACATGGATACCCACGAGGTTCTTTCCAAGGGAAAATCGCCAACCACTTATCATGACCTCTCCATTGGCATGCTGGAGGCCATCGACGAGGCACTGAAGAGCCATTCGTTCGACCGCAACGACATTCAGTTCGTAGGGCTCTCCACCACCCTGGCCACCAACTCCATTCTGACCGGCAAGGGCGGCAAGGTGGGCCACATCGGTATCGGCTGGACGCCACAGCCGGACTTCCGCTCCGGGGCGGATATGGACGCCTACATCCAGGGAGGGCACGGGGTATGGGCCCAACAGCTGGCCCCCTTGGACACCAAGGCCCTGGAGGAGGCCATAGGGTCCATGAAGAAGGAGGTGGACTCCTTCGTGGTCTCCAGCCATTTCAGCGTTTACAACCCCGCCCACGAGCGGGAGGCGGCCCGGATGATACGCGACAAGACCGGCCTACCCGTGGTCCAGGGGCATCATCTCTCCTCGCAGCTCGGCGTTCCGGAGCGCAGCGTCACCGCGGTGCTGAACGCACGACTGTTGCCGATAATATCTGACTTCCTGGACGGGGTGGAGAAATCCCTGCAGGAGCGCGGGATCGAGGCCACCATACTGGTCTTCAAGGGGGACGGGACCCTCATGAACATCGAGAAGGCCAGGGAGAGGCCGGTGGAGACCATACTCTCCGGTCCGGCAGCAAGCCTCATGGGCGGAAAGCTGCTGTGCAAGGAGGAGAACTTCATAGTGGTGGACATCGGAGGCACCTCCACCGACATCGCCTACCTTGACGACGGCTTCCCCCGGGTCTCCAAGGAGGGGGCCACGGTCGGGCACTGGCGCACCAGGGTCCGGGCCATTGACATATGGACCGTGGGTCTGGGAGGGGATTCCCATGTGGTCTCCGACCAGCGCGGCAAGTTCAAGATCGGTCCGGAGCGGGTGGTCCCCCTCAGCGTGGCCGCGAAGGGCTATCCGACGATCAGGGAGAAGATGCTCTCCACCAGCGAAACCAATTACTATCTGCATGTGGAGAGGTCGGCCGCGAAGCTGTCCCCCAAGGAGAGGCAGGTCTATGAGTTCGTGAGAGGACATCCCCTCTGCACCCTAGAGGAGATCAGGGTGGGGGCCCCGGAGGTCTACACCTACCGGGACGTGGTCAAGCATCTCAAGGACCGCGGCTTCCTGCAGATGACCGGGCTGACCGCCACCGACTTCATGCACGTGCAGGGCCACTTCACATCCTTCGACATCGAGGCCGCGCGCATAGGGGTGCAGTTCATGGCCACCTGGGGCCACATGACCTTCGACGATTACGTGCAGGCCTTCCAGGACGAGATGGTCACCCGGGTGGGGGAGGAGGTCATGCGCAAGGTGGTGCTCGACGAATCCGGGGATATGCCGGAAAGCCCTGGCTTCAACTACCTGCTGAGGTCCACCATCAACGGCAACCGGGGCTGCAGCGTCAAGTTCACCTCCCAGATGGACCGGCCCCTGGTGGGCATCGGGGCGCCCACCCACCTTTACCTCCCACCGCTGGAGAACAGGATGGGGGTCAAGGCCATCATCCCCAGGGACCACGACGTGGGCAACGCGGTGGGCGCGGTCTGCAGCCAGATATCCGAGACGGTTACCGCCCAGGTCTATCCGAACATGGATAACCTGTTCTTCGTGCTGGGGCCGTTCGGTACGCCGGTCACCTACGGCCATGTGGAGCAGGCGGTGAGCAGTGCCCGGCGCCAGGCCGAGGAGTATGTGCGCAACAAGGTGGTGGAGGCCGGTGCGGAGAACATTCGGGTGCGCAGCGATGTGTACGAGAACAAGTTCTTCGGCGGGGACAACGTGGAAGGGGAGCAGACCGCCTGGGTGGACATCGTGGCCCGGGCCACCGGCGACCCTGTAGCCCAGCACAAGCGCAAGAAGGAAGGTTGAGCGCTTTCCGGGGACCGGTCGCCTTCCCGGGTGGCCATGGGACGCAAGGATTGCGATCGGTCCCATTTCCTTCACCGGGGTCCTGGAAGGCCTCCCGTTTTTCTCCCGTCGGAAAGTTTATTATAACGGGGCTATGTTACAGTTTCAATTATTATTGAAATAGAAGGTGAGGGCACGATAGAGACACTTTTTGGTGCGCTGCAGGGCGGTATCGACGGTCTTATTGAGTACATATCGGAGCACACTCTCACCTGCCTCATCCCCGCCTTCTTCATCGCCGGGGCCATAGCCGCCTTCGTCAAGAAGGAGGCCATCCTGAGGTACTTCGGTCCGCAGACCAAGAAGTACATATCCTATCCTGTGGCCTCGATCTCCGGGATCGTTCTGGCGGTGTGCAGCTGCACCATCCTCCCCCTGTTCACTGGCATATACAAGAAGGGCAGCGGGCTAGGTCCAGCCACAACCTTCCTCTTCGCCGGACCTGGAATCAATATCCTGGCCATAATCTACACGGCGCAGGTCCTAGGTTACGATCTTGGGCTGGCCAGGGCTCTGGCGGCCATAGGGCTTTCGATCGTGGTCGGTCTCAGCATGGCCTTGATCTTCCGCAATGACCAGCCAAAAGGGGAGTTCAAACTGCTCTCCAGCGGCGAGCCCAAGCCAAGATGGGTGATACTGGGCTTCTTCACCCTCCTGATCCTGATACTGGTGATAGGCGCCTCGGCCCTTGATTGGCTAATCAAACTGCCCATCGTGTACATGCTCACTCTTCTGGTCGCATACCTGGCCATCTATCACTTCGATAGGGATGAGATAACCGATTGGGGGTTGGAGACCTGGGACCTCACCAAGAAGATATTTCCCATACTGCTCGTGGGCACCTTCTTCGTGGGTGTGCTGGCTTTCTTCCTTCCCCCGGAGACCTTCGCCCCCTATCTAGGAGACAATTCCCTGGGCGCCAACTTGTTGGCGTCGTTGATGGGTTCCATCCTCTACATGCCGACCCTGTTGGAGGTTCCCATAATCGGCACCACCTTCGGCTACTCATCTGGGGCCATGGGCGCCGGACCGGCACTGGCCCTGCTGCTCTCCGGACCCACCATCAGCGCCCCTTCCCTGGTGGTGCTATGGAGGATCATGGGGGGCAGGAAGACCCTGGTCTACGCCCTGCTGGTGGTCATGATGTCCACCTTGGCGGGCATGATCTTCGGGGCACTGGCGGGGTGAGGATGGATCATGGAAACGATTTATATCGATCGGAACAAGGGTCCACACAAACGGAGGCTATGAGATGATGAAGGTCGAGGTGTTCGGGACGGGATGCGTCAAGTGCAAGAGGCTGGAAAGGAACGTCAGGGAGGCCCTGACCGCTGCCCACGTGCAGGCAGAGGTGATCAAGGTCGAGGACATGGGCGCCATCATGGACCATGGGATCATGGTCACGCCTGCCCTGGCCATTGACGGGGACGTGAAGCTTATGGGCAAGGTTCCCTCGGTAGGGGAGCTCATCAAGCTGTTCAATGGTGAGTGAGTCGACCGGTACACAGTTCGCGTGCGAGGAGGTCCCTGTCCTGATGAACCCATGCTCATCAGCCTCTACCTGGGTCTGAGCAAGGCCTTGGGTGGCAGGTTCACCGGGGGCGGCTCGAAACCATCTCCTCAGCTCTCGACCTCAGGTTGAAAGAGCGAAGCGCTCCCTAACGAAGCCGGACAGCTGGTCCCGAACCTGGCGGAAGGCGTTCAACCGATCATCCTCTGTTCTCTGGACCGCGGAAGGGTCCGGAAAGCCGACATGCTCCCGTTCTTTGGCTCCGGGGAAAAAGGGGCAGACCTCGTTGGCCCCGTCGCAGACCGTCACCACCAGGTCGAAACGCTCTTCCTCGAACTCCCGCAGGTGCTTTGAACGGTGTCCAGATATGTCCAGTCCAATCTCGGCCATGGCCGCGATGGCCAGAGGGTGCACGGACGAGGGGGCGGTCCCTGCGCTGAAGGCCTGAACCCTGCCCGGAAACAGTGCGTTCACCAGGCCCTCGGCCATCTGGCTGCGCGCGGAGTTGTGGGTGCATATGAAAAGCACTTTGTAGGTCATCCGATCACTCGCTTGCAGGGTCTATGCAGAGCAAAGTATTTCAATATATTTTGAATTACTCGCTGTCAGAGACAGGTGCCCACCTTGAACGAGCCCCCCGCCAAGCTTTCCTTTCTCAACCGATACCTCACCCTCTGGATCTTCGCCGCCATGGCCCTGGGGGTGGCGTTCGGCACCGTTATACCCGGGGTCGCCGAGGCTCTGGACTCCCTCAGCTTGGGAACCACCTCCGTCCCCATCGCCATAGGTCTCATCCTGATGATGTATCCACCGCTGGCCAAGGTGCGCTACGAGGACCTTCCGAGCATGGGGCGTCGACCGGAGACCAGGCGCATGTTCGCCACATCCCTGTTCTTGAACTTCCTGGTGGGGCCCATGCTGATGTTCATTTTAGCATGGATATTCCTGCCGGACATCCCCGAGTATCGGGTGGGCCTCATCCTGACCGGCATCGCCCGTTGCATCGCCATGGTACTGGTGTGGAACCAGCTGGCCAAGGGCGACACCGAGTTCGCCGCAGTACTGGTGGCCTTAAACTCGCTGTTCCAGATCGCTCTTTACGCCTTCTACGCCTACTTCCTGGCCTTCGTGCTCTCCGAGGTCCTGGTCCCAGGGTCCGGGGTAGCGGTGGAGATAACAGTGGTCGAGGTGGCGATCACTGTGCTGATCTACCTGGGCATACCCTTCTTCGGAGGTATGCTCACCAGGCGTCTGCTTCGCCCGAGCAAGGGGGCGGATTGGTACGATCAAAGGTTCATGCCGGTTATGGGCAAGGTCTCCCTAATGGCCCTTCTCTTCACCATCGTGGTGATGTTCTCCTTGAAGGGGGAATACATCGTTCAGCTTCCGTTCGACGTGGTGCGCATAGCCATCCCGTTACTGGCATACTTCCTGCTGATGTTCCTGGTATCCTTCTACCTGTCCATCAGGCTTCGCTTCGACTATGCGCATGCGGCCGCACAGTCCTTCACCGCCTCCTCCAACAACTTCGAGCTGGCCATCGCTGTGGCCATAGGCGTGTTCGGCATCGGTTCGGGGGTGGCCTTCGCGGCGGTGGTCGGTCCGCTGGTCGAGGTCCCCGTGCTCATTGGCTTGGTGAACCTATCGCTTTGGTTCAAGCAACGTTACTTCGATCATGATGGCAAGGTAAAGAAAAAAGAGAAAGGAAAAGGAAAAAAGGAGTTTTGAGGGCTTTTAGCCCTTTACGGCCTTGACGATGGCGGCCAGGTTGTCGTCGGCTATGAGGGCGGACAGCCCGCATCCCGGGGACACCACATCGAAGCCAGCAGCCACGCAGCGCTTGGCATGGGCCATGCAGTCCGCGGGGGTTCCCTGCAGCAGCGGGTTGACCACACCGACGTTACCGATCAGGGCGGCGCGCTTGTTGACGATCTTGACGCCCTCTTCCGGAACGACCTTCTCCTCGATGGACAGGGCCTTGCATCCGGTCTTGATCATGTTGTCCAGGATGTCGGTGGTGTTGCCGCAGATGTGAAGTACACCGGTGGCGCCCTTTATCGGGGCCAGCGACTCGGCCAGGTAGGCACCCGCGTACTCGTTGAACATGTCCGGGGACAGCAGGTCGGTGCTGGCGGACGGCTCGGACATCTGAACCACGTCGGCTCCGGCGTCGGCCAGGGCCTGGCTGTATCCCTTGCATATCACGTTGGCGGCCTTGGTCCACTTGTGCACCAGGTCCGGGTCCACCATGATGTACAGCACGAGGTTCTCGGTGCTGACCAGGTGACCGGCCAGGGTGAACGGTCCGGTGTTGCCGGCGATGACCGGGTACTCGGCGCCGAACTGGGCCTTCATCTTCTTTATGGCCTCCTGGCAGATGGCCGCGCGGCCGCTCTTCAGGAACTCGTCGACCGGCATCAGGGCGGGGTCGTCCTCAAGGGCGAAGGGGTGTCCCTTCACCATCGGGGTCCTGTCCTTCCTCCCCTGCTCGACGGTGGTGACCTTCAGGCTGTCGATCTCGGCGGTCAGGCAGAACGGGGCCCTGACGGCCTCGAACCCGAACACCTTGGCCTGTCCAGATCCCAACTTGACCATCTTGTCGACGTCGTAGTGGGCTTCCGGCCAGGAAACGCCTAGCTTGTCCATCTGTCCTATGGTTGCGCTCTGGGTGAAGACCGCGACCGGAGGCCGGTCGTGCTGCTTGCCCTTCAACGCATCCAATACTCTGTCCCTTGGAGTCAACTTTTCAGACAATTTTATTCCCCCTATAATCCAGTAGGATTCTGACCTGTCCCGAGTATCATTTTTACCGTACATTAATCTATCGGGATGCTGGTGAAAAGAACCATCCTTTAACAAGGGTTAAAAACTGACATCTGGCTAAAACTGAAGGCCACGAAACGATTGTAAAATTATTAACAAATGTTCAACCAATGGGCTCAGAGTTCTCCGGTCCTTGCCACGGCCTCCCGCAGGGCGATTATGTTGTCGATGGGGGTCTTGAAGGGCATCTCGCAGCCAGGGGCGAACATGAACCCCTTCCCGTCCCCCCAATCGCGGCGTGCGGCCTCCACCTCGCCGGCCACCTGGGCCGGGGTGCCCTTGAACAGCAGGAACATCTGGTCAATGCCGCCGATCATGACCGTCCTGCCCTTGAACATGCCATAGACCTCGGCCCTCTTATCGGGCTTGGGGGTGAGGTGCACCGCAGAAGGCCTCAGGGGCAGGTATCCCTCGATGAACGGATCGTTGGCGCAGTTGTGGACGATGGTTCGCAATCCCTTGGAATGGAACGACGACATCATGGTGCCCAGGGTGCCCAGGTCGAACCTCTCCAGCCCCTCGCGGGAGTTCACGTCCAGGCTGCAGGTGCCGTCCTCTATGAAGACGTAGCCGACCCCCATGCCCGCCAGGTGCTCCCCATAGGCCTTACATGATTCCAGCATCACATCCATGAGCTGTTGGGCCAGGTCCGGCTCGGCGAAGGTGGCCATTAGCAGGGCCTCGTAGCCCATGACCTCCCCGGCCATCATCATCGGGCCGTTGATGCAGCCCAGGACCGCCACCTCGTGCCCCACCCGCTTCTGCATGATGCCCGCGGCCCTCAAGGGCACCGACCAGAACTCGTCCCGAAGGGGGTCGACCGGCCTCACGCGGTCCAGCTCGCTCAGGGAGGAGATGGCGTAACCATCCGAGCGGGGATAATAGTCCCTCTCGGGCCACTTCCAACGGGTGCCATGGGCGTGGGCCTCCACCAGGATGTCCCCCCAGCCGGCCATGACGTTATCGAAACCGGTTATCCGCTGGGCCATGATGCAGATGCGGGCGAATGATTCCGGATCATGGAAGCCGTCGCGGATGGTCATGCCCAGGGCGGGAAGCACGCTCCGGTTCGCGCCGAAATGCTGGTACATTATCGGCGGACGGTCCACATGTTCGAACTCGAAGGTGGCGTCGAACCTCTCCCGGGGCAACATATTCCCTGAAGGGAGATGCTGGGTAAAAGGCTTTACCGCCTCAATCCTTTATGCGCTTCTCCTTCTCGTAGAAGTCGTTGATTACCTCGTAATCGATAGAGCGCTGGGCCATGAAGCCCTTGGTGACGTTCAGGGATGTCTCCCGGACCTGGGGGTCCCACATGCCGTGCACAATGACGTGCACAATGAGCTCGCCGCGCATCATCTTGGTGCCGTCGAAGCGCACCTGCACCGTCGGGGGGATATCCACATCTATGAGGCTGACGCTGATGGTCGAACCTCCCTCCGCGGTGAGGAACGACTTGATATGCCCTATCATGTCCGCGCCCTGCCTGAAGCATTCCTCGGTTATGTCGTCCAGCAGGTCCAGCACCATCCTCTCGGACTGCTCGGCATCCAATGGGTCCTTGATGTATAGGCGGAGCCACATGGAGAACTTTCCCAGCTCATCCGAGGCCCGGTGGGTCAGAAGCTGTCTTTCCTTGAGGTCCATCCTGTCACTCCCCATACTTCTTGTCGAAGCGGTCCTCGGCGTCGGAGAGGTCGTACGTAACGACCTTGCCGTGGACCATGAGGTCGGCGATATCCTTCACTCCCTGCCTGGTGCGCGCCGAGCCGTAGAACAGCTGCACCTCCGGGTTCATGCCCCGCACCATGTCCGTGACCAACCTGAGGCGGTCCTCGTTCACCGCGTCCACCTTGTTGATGAGCACCGCGTCGGCCTCAATGATCTGGGTCTCCACCAGCCGGCGGACGTTGTTCATGAGCTTGTCGATGCGCATGGCATCCACGAAGGTGACGATCGGGGACTGCTCCAGCACCTTGGGCATCCTCTTAACCGTCTCCGCCGCGGCCTGCTTGAGGCCCAGGGGTATGGCCACCCCGGTGGGCTCCACCAGGATGACGTCCGGCTTGTAGCTCATGTAGATGTTGGTCACCGTGGTGGTGAGGGTGCCCTGCACCTCGCAGCATATGCATCCCCCGGCGATCTCCCGGGTGTTAATCCCGTGCACCTCCATACACTTGCGGTCTACGTTGATGTGGCCTACGTCGTTGACGATGGTGGCCACCTTGAGCCCCCGGGAGTTCAGCTCCTTGGCCACCTCTATGAGGAAGGTGGTCTTGCCGCTCCCCAAGAATCCTGTCACTTGGGCTATCCTCATGCCATCACACTAGCGCCGTTAAGCGACTTCCGACTATAATTCCGTTGTCCCGGAAGCGCCCCGGAAATCCCCCTGATCGCGGGGCACTGGTGGGTGCTTTCGAAGGTATGAACTTCCGGGGACAGTATTATAAATGGAAAGGAAGCATTCTCCCTCCGAGGTTAACCATGGCATTGGGAGTTGCGCTGGACCTGGGAACGAGCGGCTACCGGGGACACCTGGTCGATTTGGACAAGAAGGGAAAGATCCTGGCTACGGCCATCACCATGAGGCACCCCCTGCCGGGGGCCAACATCATGGACCATCTGCACTTCTGGATGGAGAACGGTCCCGAGGTAGGCCATCGCATCGTCATCGAGACCGTGGACAAGCTCATCGCCACCTTGGGCGCCAAGCCCGAGGAGATCTCCAGGGTGTCCGTGTGCGGGAACCCGGCCCAGATGTCCATGTTCGAGAAGATCGAGATCCGCGACCTGGCCTTCGCAGGGCAGTCCATACTGAAGAGGCTGAACGTCAAGGTCCCGGAGAGGAAGGCGCATTCGATAAAGGCCGATGAGCTGGGCATGAGCTCTGTGCGCCGCACCGCCGAGGTGCGCATACCCCCCTCCATCCGCCACGAGATCGGGGCGGACGCCCTGGCCATGATCATGAAGACCGGGCTGATGGACAAGAAGGAGACCTGCATGGTCACCGACTACGGCACGAATGCCGAGATGGGGCTGTTCTACAAGGGCGAGCTCTACACCGGATCGGCCGCGGCCGGGCCGGCCATGGAGGGCCAGTCCATCGACTTCGGCATGCTGGCCGCACCCCAGGCCATTTCCGATATCATCCTGGGTGAGAACGGGAGATGGTACAACGTGGTGCTGAACGAGAAGCTTCACCCCACCAGGTCCGCGCTGGTGGACCCCCGCACCGGGGAGGAGCAGCGCCTGGACGGGGTCGTGGCCAGGGGAATAACCGGAACCGGCACCGTGGCGGCCATGGCCATAGGTCTGGAGACCGGGGTCATCAAGCTGCCCTACGTGGACACCCCGGACCGCAAGATACACATGACCAACGGCATCTACTTCGGCGAGGAGGACGTTCGTGAGGCGGGCAAGGCCACCGGGGCCATACGCGCCGGCCATCGCACCCTCATCGAAGAGGTGGGCGTGGATGACGACGAGATCAAGACCATGTACATGGCCGGGGCCTCCGGAACCTACGTGGACCCCATAAAGGCCCAGACCGTGGGTCTGATCCCCCGTGTGCTGGATAAGACCGTGCAGGCCGGGAACACCTCCCTGATGATGTCCTACGACATCCTGGTGGACGACGACGGCCTGGACAAGATGCAGGACGTGGCCAACGCCATATCCAGCAAGCACATCATGTTCGCCACCAGCAAGGTGTTCGAGGACATATACGTCAACGAGATCGCCTACTGGACCGAGGGCATGACCATGGACATGTACAACGAGATGGTCAAGCATGCCGGCCTGCGCCCCCTCCCGGACATCAAGCGCCCCAAGGAGACCATCCGCCTGGTGCTCTCGGATATACCCATCATCGGCGCCGGCGGCCTGAGGACCCTGGACGACGTGGGGGTGTACCTGGAAGGTTCCTTCGAGGGCTGCATCGGCTGCAAGAAGTGCCAGAAGGAGTGCCCCGAGTGCGCCCTGCAGGTGTCCTCCATAGGCAACAAGAAGTTCCTGATCCGGGTGAACACCGAGCACTGCCTGGGCACGGCATGCAAGAACTGCCAGGCCGTCTGCCCGGAGAACGTCTACGACTTCAGCGCCCTGAAGATCGTGAAGAAGGGGACGAGTGCTTAAGTGCGCATCACCTGCGTGGTCGACAACAACACCGGGAGCCCCGATCCGGCACGCGCGGTGCATAAGGCCAGGGGCAGCCTGCTCTCCGAGCACGGCCTCTCGCTGCTGATCGAGACCGACGCGGGTAGGAAGGTGCTGCTGGACACCGGATCCACAGAGAGGGCCTTCGCCAACAACCTCCAATGCCTTGGCCTGAAGCCCTCCGATATGGACGCGGTGTTCATATCCCACGGGCACTACGACCACCTGGGGGCTCTGCCCCTGCTCATCAGGGAGGGCGTCACCTGCCACACCCACCCGCTCACCTTCAAGGGGGACCGATACCACAGTTCGTCCGGCCACCTCCGGTTCATCGGGGCCTCCAAGGAGCTGCTCAGGATGCTGGAGGATCACCCCCCCATTTGCAGTTCCCAGCCTCATGAGCTGGTCCCGGGGGTGCGCACCACCGGGGAGGTGCTGCGCAGCACCAGCTTCGAGGTCCCGCAGCATTTCGTCATCGAGCGCGACGGGAAGGCCTCGCCGGACCTTATCATGGAGGAACAGGGGTTGTGCGTGTCCACCGCCCAAGGCACTGCGGTGCTGACCGGCTGCGGACACGCCGGGATCGTGAACATCGTATCGCAGGTCCGGTCGCAGGGCGATGAGGCCATACGCATGGTGATGGGCGGCTTCCATCTCATGGGGTCTTCCCCGGAGGTGCTGCAGAGGACCGTGGAGGGCCTGCACCGGCTGGGCGTGGAGAACGTCGCGCCCATGCACTGCACGGGCTTCCCGGCCACCAAGCTGTTCGCGGACAGCTTCCCCGGCTTTGTCTACTTCGGCACCGGCTGCTACATTGACCTCTAAAGGTCCCGAACGGACTGCTCCATCATCATGTCCGCGAAGGCGGCCACCGGCATGGCCCTCTTCGCGTACTCCATCGGGCCGTACACCACGTAATCGGCCCCGGCCATGATGCTCAGGGCCACCGCCGAGCTGTCCACGTGCCTCCTGGCCTCCCTGGGGTCCTCCAGCCCTCCAAGGTCCAGGCATTCCACGGCGTTGTGCAATGCGCATCCGGTCGGGTATCCCCACTTGGCCTTGGCCACCAGGATGGCCCGTAGCGCCGCCCCCGCGCTCATCTCCGGGGAGGTGACCGCGGTATCCAGCAGGATGTTACTGATGCCCAGCTCTTCGGCGGTGGCAACCAGCCCCTGGGGTATCAGGTCGTCCCCGCTGTCCAGCATGTAGATGCGACCCTTCACGTCGTCCCCCCGTGGGTTGAAGGCCAGCACCACCGCGTTGACCGGGGGGCGTTCCCGCAGCGCTTCCATCTCCCGGTCGGCGAGGCCGGCGTTGACGGTGTTGTAGACCAGCCGGTCCCGCAGGCCCATCTCCTCCGCGTGCTTCAGGAAGGACAGGCGCACCTCCGAGCTGCCGGAATCGGCGAATAGGGGCCCGGGCACCCGGTCGGCCACTTCCTCCAGGTAGGCGCGCGCGGCCTTCCCGCTCTCGGCGTATATCATCAGCCCGGTGGGACAGCCGCAGCCCTGCGTGGTCCGCAGGTACGCATCCAGCCGTTCCCGCAGCCTCTCCCGGTCGATCCGTCCCTCCCGAGGGTCAAGGACCACCGTGTGCCGGGGATAGAAGACCGAACCTATCATCATGGTCCGGCGCCTGCCCGGCTGTCCGCCCACGCTCATCCCGCCAATGCTAATATGCCTCTGGTCCGTCTGGAACTTGAACATGTCACACCCCCATTAGATAGGAACGCAGGCGCAGGGCCAGTTCCACGGAGGGAACGCTGATCACCCGCCCTTGTAGCGGCTCCAGCACCACCCCGAACTCCTCGGACACCATCACCAGGCCCATGCCGGTGTTCAGCCCGTCGGAGGGCAGCCTGAGCATGGGGGTGATGAAGTCGTCCGAGGCCAGGTGCAGCTGCTTGGCTATGTTCGCCCCCTCCCCGGACAGGGCCTTCGAGGTCACCATCATGGCGCCGCCGGGGAACGGCTCGAACGACATGGCGTGGATCCGCCGCAGCTCCTGGACCAGCCTTTCCCGGCTGCCATCCTCGAACTCGTAGATGGGGTCATAGGCCTGCAGCTCCTGGGCCGGGGTTTCGTCCATGATGTCCACCACCTCCACCTGCCGCCGGAACCTCTCCACCGCCTCCAACGGCAGGTCGCAGAGGAAGGGGATGGCCGAGGAGGTGCCCACGATGCGCTTCCTCTCATCCACCCCGTTCTTCATCAAGGCCCTTATGGCCTCCCCCGGGAAATGGCCGAATTCCTCCTTACCGCAGAGCACCAGAACCCTGATCCCGGGGTTGGAGATGACGTTGACGATGACCTTCTCCAGCCCTATGTTCTCGGTCTTTAGGATGCCCTTTATACAGAACAGCTCTCCGGGTACCTCCACCGCTCCGCGGCCGACTATGAGCACGGCCACGGCCGAAGCTTCGTTCCCCAATGTATAATCACCGCTGGCCAATGGCCAGGTTCCATTTCCGACCGAATCCATTCCCCCTCCTGCATTCAATTTCAACAATATATAAAACATCCCTGGCCAGCTATCCGCCGTTAAGGTCATCATGCGGCCAACCGTCAATTTCGGCGCTATGGGGACAATGCCTAAATACCGAGGCTCTGGTAATACGCGGCAGGAAGGGATGTAAAATGGGAGTATCTATAGCCGTATGCGAGCTTGACAGCGACAGCGCCTTGTGCAAGGTGGGCAAGACCACCCTGCTGAAGGTCAACCTCAGGGACGTCACCGGGTTCGAGGACCTGGCGGAGTTCGATCTGGTGGTACCCATATCCCAGGCCAAGCTGGTCCTGGGGGCGGACTGGGAGGCGTTCCTGAAGCGCAACCGGTTGGACCCCGAGATGGAGACCCTGTACCTGGACAAGGTCAAGAACGAGGCGGACAGGCAGCTGCTCACCGCGGAGAGCCAGAAGCTCTACACCGGGTGGGTCTCCCTGGACAAGGTTCCGGCGGAGCGCAAGGCCGCGCTGATGGAGAAGGCCGGAGCGGACGACAGGCTGACCGGCTGGGACATGCTCTCCTTCGACGAGATGGGGGCCACCTGCGGCAAGTGCCCGCTCTCCTGGGACGAGGGCCGGGGCTGCATGGGCACCTTCGGTCCTGAGAACAGCGCGCTGCCCGGCATCGCCCAGAAGCACGGGTGCGCCATAGTGGCCAGTGTCCCCTCATCCGTCCAGAACAGGAAGCTTTTCACCGTGGAGGACGCCGCCAAGCTCCTGGAGGAGGTCAGGATCCTGCGCGAGAAGCTTCCGGACGAGGGGAAGGTCATGGTCCGCCGGTACTCGGGCGTGCTTGACCGCCTGGAGAAGATGGGGAACGTCTGCGTCACCTACGGTACCCGCTTCTACTTCCTCTGAGGCCGCAAGGCCCCACCGAAACCCTTTTCTTACTTTTACGTCCATAGTCGCGACGGGTTCCCGATGAGCGACAAGGATTCCAAGCTTAATTGCGTGGGCTGCGACACCGGTCTCTCCTTCAGCGAGGGCGAGAAGCTCCTGGTCAACGGCCAGCTGGTGGAGCTCAGCGGCCTCGAGGAGCTGATGGAGGGGGTCAGGAAGATGAAGCTGGCCCAGCGGAGGCAGGTGGCCGATGAGCTTCTGGCCTTGGCCAAGGTACGGAACGATATCCCCCAGGAGGCCGAACGCCAGTACCGGGACGCCCTCATGGACGAGTACGACCGCCGCTACCTGTCCATTATGTGATCAGGTGACCCTCAGGTTCAGGTTGAGGCTCTGGACCTCGTTCTCGACCGCTCCGATGATCCGGTCCTCAGCGGAGGTACCGGTGTAATCGATCAGGTGGGAGGGGGAGAAGGGCAGCGAGGGCGATTCGTCCTTGTAAAGCAGGAACCAGAGCTTGAACTCCCCTTCCACGCTCACATTGAAGTCGTAAGGAAGCTCCCACTGCGGCCGCCACTCGCCCTCCAGGTCCACGTCGGTGTGGTCCAGGGTGACGGTGAAGGCGTCGAAGTAGAGCATCTGGTGCACCTGTGTGACATTGTCCACGAAGCTCATGTTCACCAGCCAGAGCTCCACGGTGTACTCCACGGTGCGATGTTCGTGATTGGCGATGCCGATGATCACCGAGGCCTCCTCCCCCACGGTCAGGTTCCGGGGGTACCCGGTGGCGTTCCCTCCCGGCCCCAATATGTAGAACTCGGTGAAGCTCTCCCCTTGCCGGGGGACGGCCACCACGTACACCAGAGCTATGACGGAGGAAAGGATGGATATGACCAGGATAACGGTGAGCACGCGATCCAGCCCCTTCTCCGCCCTGAACTGGGCCAGGTACCTGTCCCAGGTGGCCTGGGGGTCGAAGGGCAGGTAGGGTGCCTCGGCCAGCTCCCTTCGGTACAGGCCGCCGGCGCTCAGTGCGACGTTCAAGGCGGCCAGGGAGAACAGTATGGGCGCCAGGCGTATCCCGAACGGGGTGTAGTTCAGCCCGAATCCCACCAGTGGGGATATGGCGATGCTCAGTCCGAAGGAGAGCGCCACCCGTTCGATGATCTCCAGGTCCTTGGCTTCGGGGAACAGCACGGACAGCGCCGCGTATCCCGGGAAGAAAAGTATGAAGGGCAGCCCCACCACCACCCGGACCACGCTTTCCGGAAGGGCGTAGATCACCAGGATCAGCAGGAGGGACATGATGATTATCGTCCAAAGGTCCCAATCCCGCCTGGGCCGAAGCTTCATGAGCATCATGGAGTTCATCAGGGTATTTATCGGTTTTCGACCTCCTCCCCCTTCCTGACCATTTATTAATAATTCGAGCATCATTCCCGCAAGCACATGGCGCTCTGCGAGCTGTTCGACCTCGAGGAGATAGAGCTGTTGGAAAGCTCCTTCGAAGACCTCACCAACGAATCCCTGCTGGTCCATATGCTGAGGGGCTCCAGCGAGGTTCGGCTGCTCATAGACCATGACGAGATACCCCTGGCCATGGCCAGGGAGGACCACGGCTGGAAGGCGGTCAGCTTCCTGTGGAAGGAGCCCTCCGAGGAGCTCATCGAGGTCATTCCCGGGCTGGACATCAAGGTCTTCACCTGCGACGCCGAGACCTATCGCGAGGCGGTCTGCGATCACTTCAGCCGCAGGCTGCTGGCCGAGGTAGAGCCGGCCCTGGAGGACCTGCCCGAGGACCGGGTCAAGAAGGTCTCCGACCTGGTCTGGAAGGAGTGGAACTTCAGACCCGGCGACCTGTGCTACGACTGCTGCTGCGGGAGCGGGGCGGGCAGCATGGCCCTCTCCAAGGTCGGCATGCGCTCCTTCGCCTTCGACCTGGACAGGGGGCTTCTCAGCCGCGGACTGGCCTCCGGGAGGCTGCAGACCTACAGCACCGCGCATCTGGACGCCACCAAGGTCTCGCAGTACCTCCGGAGGGCGCCGTACGCCCTGATGCTCATGGCCGGTGACATCAACCCGGTGAACGAATGGCTGTGGAAGAGGATCTTCGAACAGGTGCTGATGCTCGGCGACAAGGTCATGGTCACCGTTGGGAGCGAGGAGGAGGCCCAGAGGCTCAGGGCCTGGGCGGAGGCTGTCGGCCGTCCCTGCCGGGTGTTCGAGAACGAGAGGGACGCCTTCTACGACCGGTGGGTGTGCTCCATCGGTTGACCGTACCAATATTTTATCTAGCTGTCAGGGTCTTTTCTACCAGGTGTTAAATTGACCGACTACGCCAAATGCTCCCAGGTCCTGAAGGAGGTCCTGGAGCTGAAGAGTGAGCCGGTGGCGGTCACCTTGGTCAAGAAGGGCCAATCCCTTCCCGAGGGCTATCAGGTCCCGGAGAAGAACATCCGCCACTGCCAATCGATAATGAGGGCTAGGAGAGGGGAGAAACTGCTGCTCACCGGGGAGAAGCACGCCTGTCACGTGGGCGCTTCGGCCCTGGGCATTGTTCCCATCCCTGAGAAGGTCAAGACCGGGGAGTTCCACTACAACATCGGCATGTTCGACTCCGTGGCCGCGGCCAAGAAGATGATCGAGGAGAGACCCGAGCTGGAATGCGGGAGCATCCTGGCCACGGCGGTCTCCCCCCTGAGCAAGACCGAGATCCCGCCGGATGTGGTCATAGTCACAGGCACCCCGGAGCAGATGTACTGGCTGCTCCCGGTGGCCGCCAAGTTCTATGAGGGCGGAAAGATGCTGGTGGAGCTTGAACCGTTCCAGGCCAGCTGCGCCTACTCCACGGTCTTCCCCTACATGAAGGACACCGTGAGCATGTCCATCGGCTGCTACGGATGCCGCAAGTCCACGGACCTGGAGCCCTCGGAGATGCTGGTGGGCATTCCGGCCAGCAAGCTGGAGGCCATGGTCCAGGCCCTGGAGAGGCTCAAGGCCCCCCGGGACAAGGGCAAGATCAAGACCGGCTGAAAAACCACTTTTTTTAAATTTTTTCTTCTTTTTGCCATTTTCATGAAATAAAAGTTCAAATAGACCTAAAATTAATGGTCATTTCGCAAACAATTTGCAGGTGCGACCATGGATCTGATTGACCTAGAGGTCCTCAGGATGCTGAGGAAGAACGCCCGGGAGGGGCTGGGCGTGATCGCCGATCAACTCGGGGTCTCCAAGGCCACGGTCAGCAGGCGCATCTCCCGGCTCGAGGAGGCCGGTTACGTGAACGCGTACACGATGCAGGTGAACACCGCCAAGATCGGATTGATGCGGGCCCTCATCGGACTTCAGGTGGTCGGCTCCCCGCTCACCACGGTCATCGACGAGCTGAAGAAGTTCCCCGGTATCCAGTACGTGTACAAGGTTTTCGGCGACCATTCCCTTATCTGCGAGGTCTACTCCACCAGCGTGGACAGCCTCTATGACCTGATCCAGGACAAGATCGTCAACATCCCCAGTGTGCAGAGGGTTGAGGTGGACATCCTCATCGAGCGCATCCCCATCAACGAGGATGCCATGTTCGACCTGGCCTTGCCCATGGCCGAGAGCGACGATTCCCACTGAGGCCGGAACGCAAAACCTTAATCAACGCTAGTGGAGTTTCCGGTCCATGGAACTCAGACCCGCTCCCAAGACCTACACCAAGGACGGCCACCGGGCCATCAGTCCCGCGGCCACCCTGAAGAAGGTTGAACCGCTGCTCGCCACGGCGGGGATAACCAGGGTAGCGGACATCACCGACCTGGACCGCATAGGGATACCGGTCTTCTCCAGCATACGCCCCGGGGCCAAGGAGGGCGCCATATCAATATACAACGGCAAGGGCGCCAGCCGGGAGCAGGCCAAGGTCTCGGCCATAATGGAGGCCATGGAGCGCTATTCCGCGGAGTACCGGGACGACAAGGTGCGCCGGGACCTCTTGGAGAACATGCTGTCCTCGGAGAACGCGGTGGACCCACGATCGCTCATACTTCCCCAGATGATCAACATGCACGTGCACTACCAGCCCATAGCCTGGGTAAAGGGCTTCGACCTAATGGAGGGCGAGGAGGTCTGGGTGCCGGCGTCCGCGGTGTTCCATCCTTACCAATCGACCAAGGACCTGCAGCTGTTCCGCACCAACACCAACGGCCTGGCCTCCGGCAACAACATGGAGGAGGCGGTGCTGCACGCCATGTGCGAGGTCATCGAGCGGGATGGATGGTCGATATGCGAGGCCCAGAGGCGCCCTCGCGGCGACATCATCGTGGAGGAGGACTGCCCGGTGGTATCGGAGCTCCTGGAGAAGTTCCGCTCCCAGGGCGTGGAGGTGCACCTGAAGGACCTGACCAGCGATGTGGGGGTCCCCACCATCGCCGCGGCCGCCGACGACGTGCGCATGAAGGACCCCGCCCTGCTCAACCTGGGCGTGGGAACCCATCTCAGCCCCAGGGTGGCGGCCATTCGGGCGCTCACCGAGGTGGCCCAGAGCCGCTGCACGCAGATCCACGGGGCCAGGGAGGACACCACCAAGGCCGACCTCAACCGCACCGTGGGCTATGAGCGCATGAAGCGGCTGAACTCCATGTACTTCTCCTCCTCATCGGACGGGAGGCGCATCTCCGACTACGAGGAGCGCGACACCAAGGACCTGCTGGAGGACATCGAGGTGATCCTGGAACGGTTGGACTCCCTGGGCTTCGACCGGGTGGTGGCCGTGGACCTCACCCGTCCGGAGCTGGGCATACCGGTGGTGCGCATGATCATCCCCGGGATGGAGATATACGCCATGGACATGGACCGCGAGGGTCCGAGGCTGGGGGCATGAGCCGGCCTATCATCTACCTGGGCCCGAGCCTTCCCCTGGCCGAGGCGCGCGCCATCCTCGGGGCGGACTACCGCCCCCCGGTGAAGAGGGGTGACCTGGGCGCCCTGCAGGACGCCGAGCTGGTCGGCATCATCGACGGGGTTTTCCTGCAGAACTGCTCTGTGGGCCACCGGGAGATACTGGCCCTTCTTCAGCGGGGGGTCCGGGTGGTCGGCGGGGGCAGCATGGGGGCCCTGCGGGCCGCGGAGATGCGGCAATACGGCATGAAGGGCGTGGGCAGGATATTCGAGATGTACGCCTCCGGGAGGATAGAGGGGGACGACGAGGTGGCCCTGGTCTTCGACCCGGAGAGCATGGAGCCCCTCTCCGAGCCCATGGTGAACCTGCGGTTCATGCTCGACAGGGCCCTGGAGCTCGGGGAGATCGATGATATCGAGCGGGGGGAGCTGATCGACCGTCTGCGCTCGACCTACTATCCGAGACGCAACATACCCGGGTTCCTGTCCATCGCGGACACGGTGCTAGGGCCTAAAAGGGGGAATGAGTTCCGCGAACTTTTTGTGGTTATCTACCATGATATTAAGAAGGAGGATGCAATTTCCGTTGTAAATCATATAAAGAACATGATCTAAGGGAGGATTTTTTTATTATAAGAGCATTTCAAAAAAATTTAATTTACGCACCTAACAATATATTTCATTTGTTAAATATTAAAAAATTTTACAACGTTAAAAATGACCTCTTTTCGTCTGGGACCACTAAAAAATTAAGCTATTGTTTAACATGGATGGATTGTCCATCCATCATCAAGCTTATATTCTAACTTAACATTCTCGAGTCCGCAAGGGGTACCGGTTTTCTCAGGATTGATGCAAATCTGCTTGAGGGGACCGAGTTATTGAAAAGGAGGTAAAAAATGGCAAAGTACAAGGACAAGGTGGACTTGTATGACGACAGAGGCAAACTGATCGAAAAGGACGTGCCTCTGGACGCTATAAGTCCGTTAAACAACGCCGCCATTAAGCGAACCATCTCTCTGACGAAGAGGACGATCGCCGTCAACCTCGAGGGTATTGAGAAGGGTCTCAAGACCGGAGCGGTTGGTGGATTGAACGTCCCCGGCAGGGTTTTGGAGCTCGCCGTTGTGGCGAACGCAGACAAGCTGGCCAAGAAGATCAAGGACACTCTGAAGGTCGCTAAGGACGATGACACCGAAGTCAAGACCATGGCGGACGGAAAGAGGATGGTCGTGACCTGCCCCAGCACCAGGATCGACACCGGAGCCGAGTACACCACTGGATACACCGCGGTGGCTGCTGCGGTCACTGAGGCCATCATCGACCAGTTCGACGTGAACATGTTCGAGGCCTCGATGGTCAAGGCTGCCGTCTGGGGAAGATATCCGCAGACCATCAACATGGTCGGTTCCAACCTGAAGACCATCCTGGATGTCCCGCAGCTGAACGAGGGTACTGGCTACGCGCTCAGGAACATCATGGCCAACCACATCGTCATGCTGACCGGCAGGAACGCCATGAACGCCGCCGCGCTGTCTTCCATATATGAGACCGTGGCCGCCTACGAGATGGGTGACGCCGTCGGTAACTTCGAGAGGCAGCACCTGTTGTCCCTGGCCTACCAGGGCCTGAACGCCAACAACCTGGTCTACAGCTGGGTAAAGGAGAACGGCAAGACCGGCACCGTCGGTGATGTCGTCGCTTCCATGGTTGGCCGCGCCCTTGAGGACAAGGTCATAAAGAAGGGAAAGAAGTTCCCCTCCGGATTCGTTGAGTACACCACCAACGACTTCCCGCTGTGGAACGCCTACGTGTCCGCCGGTATGCTCGCCGCTATATGCGTGAACATCGGCGCCGCGAGGGCCGCGCAGGGTATCCCGTCCACCATTCTGTACTACAACGACCTGGTGGAGCACGAGACCAGCCTGCCCGGTGTAGACTATGGTAGGGCCATGGGTACTTCCGTCGGTATGTCCTTCTTCAGCCACTCTATCTACGGTGGCGGAGGCCCGGGACTGTTCCACGGGAACCACGTCGTTACCAGGCACGCCAAGGGAACCGTCATACCCGTCATCGCAGCCGGATGCGCTCTGGACGCTGGTACTCAGTACTTCAGCGCCGAGAACACCTCCCTGATGATGAAGGAAGTGTTCGGTGAGATTGACGTGTTCAAGAGCCCGATGAAGATGGTCGGCAAGGAGGCCAAGAAGCTGAAGGAGCTGGTCTGAACATGAGTACGCCTGCCTCTGAAGAGGTCCCACTTCCTGAGGTCCAGATCTTCCCTGAGAGGCTGCTGCTGGCGACCACCACCGAAGTGCTGCTGAACAAGCTGTACGAGGTGAAGAACGTCCGGCAGATCAACATCCAGGGCGAGGGGCTGCCTGCTGTAATGAAGGCCGGTCCCGGGACTGGCGGTCCGGTGAATCACCCGGAGCGCAAGAAGATCAGGGTCAGAGGGGAGGACATAGAGCTCACGGTCCAGGTCGGTCGCATATTCGTTGAGATAAGCGACATTGACCTTGTTCCGCAGGCCCTGAAGGACATTGAGGAGGTATGCAAGGAAGTGCTACCCTTCAGTTTCACTCTGGAGGTAGGTCGCTACAACAAGTTCAAGCCCACTACTTCAGACTTTAAGAAAGGATTGGTGAAATAACATGGCTAAGACAAAGTACAAGGCACAATTCTATCCTGGCAACACCCTGCCCGCCAAGAACCGCAGACGCTTCTTGGACCCCAGCGTAAAGCTGGAGAAGCTGCGCGACGTTCCGATGGACGATGTGGTCAAGATCTTGGGACACAGGGTCCCCGGTTCCGACTACGCCACCATCCACCCGCCGCTGGCCGAGGGTAGCGAGCCCGACTGCCCGATCAGGGCATTGGTCGAGCCCATCGAGGGCAAGAAGGAGACAGGATCAGGTACGTTCAGTTCATCAATCTTCGTATACCGGGCCCCCCATCATCCAGCGTGAGGGCGCAGATGTACATGTGGAGGTTCAGGGACCGACACTGGTACCCTGTCCGGAAGGCAGATCATCGAGATGAGGAGAGGGACGTCGAAAAGCGCGGCCAAGGAACTCATCGACAACGAGACCTTCGATACCGCAAGGACCGGTAATATCAGGGTGCGACCGTGCACGGACACGCCGTCAGGCCGGACGAGAACGGTCTGATGTTCGACGAAACGGGTGGCGCGGTGCTCCCGGGTGGAACGCGAAGAAGGGCGAGGTTGAGTACGCGAAGGACCAGTTCAGGTCCCGCCGGACAAGCCGGTCCCGGTCGGAAAGCCCATGCCCGAGAAGTGGTTGAAGGACCACACCACGATGTTCCGCGCCGACGGTGTCGACATGAGGGACGACGTGGAGGAGGTCATGAGACAGAACTCCTCAGGATCCACACCCTCAGGACCAAGTGTGGTTTCAAGGCCTTCGATGTTAAGGAGGACTAAATATGGCGAAGGAAAAGGAGAAAAACGTTCAATGCCGCCATGCACAAGTAGTTCAAGGAGGACCCCACGAGGTCCGCTCCACTATTCCTGCATGGGGTTGGAGACAGTCCGTGAGGAAGCGGGAGTGGGAGCAGTCCAACAAGATTGCCAAGGCCCGTGGGAACTCTAAGGATGAACCAGGATGTTGGGTGCGGCTCTCTCGGCCAGCGTGTCTTGATGCCCTACCAGCTGTCCTACACGGGATGGCTCATGGCGGCGCCGATGACCTTGCAACTGGTCAACAACGCCGCGGATGCAGCGCGCCGGGACGACATCCGCAGGACCGTCATCGTCGGTCTGGACGTCGCTCGGCCAACGTTATAGAGAAGAGGCTGTCGAAGGAGGTCACCCGAGACCATCAGCAACTGCTGGTCACCTGGAGGCCAAGGTCAACCACACCATGCCGGGCGGCGCAGTGGTTCAGGGCGCATGGCCGAGCTTTGCCCCGAGATCGTGAAGGACTCTACGTCAAGGTGTTCTCTGGCGACGACGAGCCGATCGACGAGATCGACAAGTGCTTCGTCATTGACATCAAGGAGTTCCCCGCGGACCAGGCCAAGGCATTTCGAAGGCCGCTGTCGGCAAGAAGCTGTGGCAGTTCGTCGCGCGTCCTGTTCATCGTGGTCGGACGTGCGCGATGGGCGGTACGATCTCCAGGCACTCTGCGATGATCTCCATGGCCTTCATACTACCGCGGTACAGACTGCTGCTGGTGAGGCGGCAATCGCCGACTTCGCCTTCGCCGCCAAGCACGCCATGATGGTGTGATGGCACTATGATTGCCCGCCAGAGGGCCAGGGTAAATAACGAGCCCGGCGGTATCCTGCTCGCGCCGGCTGACTGCGTGCAGTCCACCAGGACCAAGCCGACGACCCTGCCCGCGCCCTCTGGGAAGCTGTCGCCCTGGGGGCGCAGTGGTTCTGGACCAGATATACCTCGCTGATCCTACATGTCCGGGGAGTCGGGTTCACCAGTACGCCACCGCCGCGCTCACCGACAACATCCTGGAGGACTACACCTACTGGGCCGGACTACATCAAGGACAAGTACGGCGGGCTCTGCAAGAGCAAGCCCTCCAGCGCTTCGATCGAGAAGCTCGGGTCCGAGATCAACTCCTACGCCCCGGAGATGTACGAGCGCTACCCGGCCGCCATGGAAGCCCACTTCGGTGGTTCCCAGAGGGCGACCGTCGCCGCAGCCGCCACCGGTATCGGTTGCGCCTTCGCCACTGGTAACGCCAACGCGGGTGTCAACGGTTGGTACCCTCTATGTACCAGCACCGTGAGAGGCTCGGAAGGCTCGGGTTCTACGGATACGACCTGCAGGACAACTGCGGTGCGTCCAACTCGTTCTCCTACAGGAGCGACGAGGGTCTGCCGCACGAGCTGCGCGGTCCGAACTTCCCGAACTACGCGATGAACGTGGGTCACCTGAGCGGATACACCGGTATCGCCCTGGCTCCCCACGCCGCTCGCGGAGACGCCTACGTGGCCAACCCGCTGGTCAAGATCGCCTTCGCCGACAAGAACCTCCCGTTCGACTGGGCCAACATCACCAAGGAGTTCGGCCGCGGTTGCCTCAGGGAGTTCATGCCGATGGGCGAGAGGTCCGCTATCATCCCCGCTAAGTAAGGTGTCTGATGCAAGCAGGAGAGTTCGCGAAATACAGGGTCACCGGGACGGTGGGAAAGATACTGGAAGTGCGAGAGCGCGATGGGGTGGAATGGGCTCTGCTCGACACCTACAACCTCTGGTACGTCACCAGTCTCCTGGACCCCGCCAAGGAGACCGAGTACAAGCGGACCTCCTACAAGGAGAAGACCCGTACGGTGGTGTTGAACGAGATGCACGGTCTCGGTCAGGAGATCGAGGCCGACATCTCGGAGCTCACCCCCAGCGGCGGCGGCTGATAGCCCCGAAATACAAACCCTTTACTTTTCTCTTCTTTTTTTATCCTGGGACGAAGGTCATTTTTTAAAATCAAGAATAAAGTTTAGGCCAAATCGAAGCCCACCAGTATGCTGGCCAGCTTTGGGTAGATCTTTTAACATAGCAGTTCTGGATTATGATATCGTTGGGGGGAAGATCAGGTGGTGTCGGTCATTCACTTGATGATCTCCAACACTTTATCCATAAACTTCAGGCCACCCCCCAACGTACTAGAATAAAAATTGATCATTTACGCAGTCCTGGGATCATGGTCTATCAACTAATATCATACAAGGTCCATGAAGAATGTTCTCTGGCTATTCGTGAGGTTTGAAAATAGGTACCTCGTGAATATTAGTTAGAAAAACAAATCCTGTTCGATAAGATGTCTAGAGGTACAAAAGGAGAGGCAAGGGATTAACAGAATCTCTGGGAGCGATTCAAGGTCCGCAAGTATGTTTCTCCAAATGTAAAAAGGGCCAATCAGGTGAAGATCGCTTGCTGGGTTAGCGTCTCCCTATGCTTCGTGAACAAATAGCGGAATATCTGGAAGGGTGCAAGGAGTTGGGACGTCCCGCGCTCTAAGTCTGGCGCATCCAAATAGGTGCACGCCCAGTGTCATTGATTCGCCGATGCCGTAATGAATGTAAAACGAACGCATCCGGTACACACCTGCCTGTTTGCACAAACCGATAACCCGTGGCAAGATCGACTTTAGCATTACTCGTTTTACGAGGGGGTCTCGAACTTCGTCGGGGAGGACCTTGGACTGCTGGCATGGTCTATTCAGGCAGTCTGAAGTTCTTCAATGCCGAGGGGCTCTTCTGGGTCACTGGCCTCAGAACCCCGAAGGAGGTCTATCTGGTAGAATGTATAATCCCAGAAAACTTTGACCGAGCTCGACGAGCCTTTCTAATGTCATTTGGTAAAACGAACCCCATCGCCACCCGAGATAGGGTATTCATCATTCAATAAAACTCAATATCTCGACACCTTGAAGTCATATTTCCGGGCCAATTTTGGGTCTTAAGGATATTGTCCGATTAAATGGGACCGGACAGTATCGAGACGTGGTAATATAAAATATAAAAAAATATATATAAATGATTAAAACACTAAAGGAAATTAACGTATCAGAAAAAATAATAATACCTATAAATACTGAAAAAAAAGATGATAATTCGCTCGGTTAGAAATGATCGGGTAATAAGTGGGGAAGTGATTGATTAATGAACAAATTGTGTAATCTGATAGTTGCATTGCTCGTTGTAGCAGTATTGGTTACAACGAATGTAATTGCATTATCGGTATCTCCGAATATTCTATATGAAGAAAATGATGATGAAGTAAATATTGTTTCAAATATTCCGCTCATCCTTCTTGGAAGTAGTAATTATATTGATATAATTATCAATAAAATGGGAGAAGTCTCATCAGATATTTTTTCGGCCTCTCTTGACGATCTGTCAATAAAAGCCACGAGTAATAATTCGGTAATTTTAATGGATGCAGCATGGATAAAAACGCAAGATTCTTCCGAAGTCAGTAATTCATTGAAAATTTCGCTTGATAAGGGAACGCCCCTCATATGCATTGGGGAGATGTCAGATATTATTAAACAAACGGGATATTCAATGGATTATGTTGGTGGATGTGACCTCATAGTACAGGGTATAAAGGTCTTCGAAGGTGGACAAACAGCTGTTTACACTGGTGCTGGGAATATTGATGATGTTGATGAGGTGGGGGAGGCACTGTCCGCCGCATATTCGTGGGCATTAAAATGGATATCGAATACTATACCTGAATGTAGAGTATCGAGTTTAACAGGACCTTTATCGAATCCTTGCTTGTTATCTGGGGCGTATTGGGGATGGGTGCACGATTGGGAATTTAATTCCCTCGATTCACTAGAACCATATGGAAGAACAAACATACAAAATGAATATGTATATTTATATAATGATAACACAGATATATACGATTGGTACTCTGTACACTTTTGTCAGGAGGCAGTACCCGGCAAGGTTGCTTATGATAGGGGATACTATACAATGCACATGCATACGTTCATAGATGCTGATTATGGCCCTCATGCTTCCGATGAGTTGGTAAAAAGGGGCCCGACAACAACATCAGGAACGACAACGGCGACTGTTAATATTGGAGTAACTCTGAATCAACAAGGGGCGGGAGTTACCTGTGGATATAGCTGGTCATATGCAATCAGTGATGTGGCTGTCGAGGAAACAGGAGATCTGAGTTTAGAAACAGGAAATTGGAAACATGAGATAGAAAACGGATGCGCCGCGTCAAGATGTACGTTAGATGTCTATCCAGGGGCTTCAATAAGAGTAAATCAGGGGGGGTCTATACAACCATATGAATCTTATGCTAATGCATTTGGTTACCATGGATTATGGGGCTGGTATGTGAAGAGCGAACACACATACATCCATATGCCTTTTATATTGGCTTGACCATTTTAATTTATTACCCCTCTAATCCGGGGGGATATAATCCTTTTTAACCAGTCTTTTAACGAGATTCAACCTTAGGCATCTTCTCAACCTACTATAAATAAAATTTTGAACCCTACTATCAACGCTAATTCGTCCCAATAATCTGGTCATCTAGGACCTGATGAACGTCAATTTTTTAGTACATTTGACGAAGAATCGGGCTACGATCACTTTCATATCCTCCAAGATTATTAAAACCTGTTAAAACCTGACTTCGACAGTTGACCGAGCGAAATTTCACTGGTTTTAGGATTTGACAGTTGATCCACGAGGTCTCGAACCTCATCGAAAATGCCCGTTCTCGGGCGTTTTCTACTAGGTTTCGGAGATGAAATCGGCCAAAATGGCCTTGTTGACCTCGTTGAAGTTCGAGTAGAACCGCTTTTTCAGCCCGTTACCCATCGAAACCACCGTTTCTGTCAAATTTTGTAACGAGGCGATGATGAATTTCGTTGACATGCGTTTCACTGGCTTCGCGAAATAACGTGTCAAACTGATCATCAGCTGAGCGATGAAGCCGATGAGGAGGACGCCGAAAACGGCGTCCTCCGTCCATACGCGAACAGGCTTGATCTCCACCTCGCTCTTCAGTGAATGGAACAGCTTCTCGATGGCGTCCTTGCTGCGGTAGATGCGCAGCGCATCCGACGAATCCATGTCCTCGCGCTGGAGGTGAGGCAGAAACAGCCCGCACGGCCGTCTATAACGTCCGCAAGGAGGAGGCGGAGCGCCGCCTCCTCATCCATGCCGACAAGCTTCGTTTGATAATCGTACCTCACGTCCACCAATGGGTTATTGATGCGGAACCGCTTTGGAAGCTTCTTACCGCGATCCAAGCTGTTCTGGATGGCGACCGCCTCGACAAGAAGTCGCTCCGCCTTGCGGCGGCGCGACTTGAGATGGCCGTTCTTCAGCTTCTCCGAGAAAAAGTAATAGTTAACGCGGCTGGGAAACACTCGTTTCAAAGCATAGACGCCGCTCTCGGAGTCTATGCACTCCCAGTCGTCCTTGGAGAACGCCTGGAACACCGCGTCGTCGGAGACGTTCAGCTTCTTTGCCGTGAGATAATCCTTACCATCCAGTTCAATACGGTCCAAATTCGACTTGTCGTTCGCTCCCCGGTCGAACACGACATGTAAGGTATTAAAAAATCCCTATCTCTTCCGACCTGGCCACAGATGGCATTGGGCATAATTAATAATGGATGTATGGTTCACAATAAAAAATTATGAAGATACATAAATGTGTTAGGACATATCGAAGCCCACCAGGATGCTGGCCAGCTTTGGGTCGTCCTCCAGGCCGTAGTGGTTCTTTATGATCATGTCGCTGAGCGGGGAGGGGCTGCAGGAGACGATGTTGGAAGCCCCTGGCACCTGCTCCAGCTCGGGGAAGGACACCGGAGGCATCAGGAAGAACTCCTTGCTCTTGGGGGCCTTGTCGGTGAAGACCACGAAATCGTCCCCCAGCCAGCAGATGTTGTCCATCTCCCGGTATCGGGAATGCTGCCCCGGGAGTATCTCCGTTCCGATGACCATGTCCGTGTCCCCCATCATCAGCACGGTGGGTTCCGGAGGGGGGCGGAAGCGGGTGTCCTTGATCACGCAGATGACGTGCTGCCGGCGCAGGCACTGCCTGACGCCCTCGTTCACCACGTCCAGGCCGATCTGCGACTTGATGCAGTCCTCGATCCTCTTCACCGCCTCCACGGTCTCCTCGCTGAGGGGGAACGCCAGGCGCGTCCCGGTCATGCCCTTGATGATATCCACGGCCCTCTCGACTGGTTCCACGCCGGGGTCATCGTGCTAGGCTTAGAAAAAGGTTGTTTTCAGCTCAGATGGGATTATTATCCCCCCGACGGATTCTGTATGCATGAGCCTGGAACAGCTCGCCGAGCAGCAGCCTGAGGTCATCCGCGCCATGTACCGTTTCAAGAACGAGGTGTTCAGGGACAACAAGCTCTCCTTCAAGGACAAGGAGCTCATCGCCGTGGCCGTCACCGCCGTGCTCAAGTGCGACGAGTGCTTCCGCCTGCACGCCAACAAGGCCGCGGAGGCGGGCGCCACCAGGGACGAGGTGCGGGAATCGCTGCTGGTGGCCATGTACCTGGCCGGTCCCAGCGCGGTGGTGGGCATGCCCTCGATAGACGAGCTCTTGAAATGATCATCAGTCGGTGAAGGTCACCGAGACCGGCTTCTTGATGGCCATCTCCGAGGCCACCTCGGCGGCCTTGACCATGGCCATGGGCACCGGGCAGGATGAATGCTTGAGGACCTCGCCGCATACCAGGTAGACGCCGTTCTCGCTGAAGGGCATGCGCATCACGTCCCATATCTCCATCCGCTTGAGCACCTTGTTCAGGTTGCGCACCTGGGGGCAGTCGCTGTGCAGGACCTCGAACTCTACGTTGACCCCGTCGGAGCGGGCCATTATGGTGCTCGGCAAGCGGCACACTCCCGGTTCGACCAGGACCGTGGCCTGAAGTGGTAGTTCCTCGTCAGACATCCGAATCGCATAACCGTCGCTGGAATAAAACCATATCTCTCGGGCAAACGATAAGTACGATAAGCCCATAATAACGAGCGTAGCGCCTAAGGTCAATGCTTTTCAGATTCTCGGCGTGATCGGAACAGTGATGAAGATGGATGGTAAAGTTTACTCAGCGCAGCCTTTCCCGCAGAAGAGGGAGGGAGGTCGAGAGATGCCAACGAACGCCGAGGCCCTGTGGTCCGTGGACCCCGAGCTGCATCAGGCCCTTCTCAGCTCATGCGATGTCGAGGCGGCCCGGAAGGCCCTGCAGGCGCTGACGCTGCAGCGCGAGGAGGCCCTGCACCATCGGGACTGCGCCATCCACGCCTTGGAGCGTTCCAATTCCCTGCACTGCATCAGGGTCATGCGCAATTTCCTCTCCCAACGCAACGAGCGGGTATGCGGCATCTCGGTCATCGCCCATCTCTTCGAGGTCTCCCGGGGCGCAGAGGCCCACCCCGCCTTCATAAGCGATATGGCCAGCATACTTCACGGGACCATAGGGGACCAGGTACTGGACCTGGACGACGCCCCTGACTTCACCTCCCTGGACGACCGGGAGGGGGGCCGGGTCCGCTCCGACCATCTGGACGGAATGGTGCGTTCCATAGAGTCCTGGACCGAACGCTACGTCAGCGGCCTCCAGGCGGATGTGGTCAGGAGGCGGGAGGAGAACCGGGAACGGCTGATGGAGTACTTCAGCGCCTCTCCTGACGATTGGAACGATTACGCCTGGCAGATGCGGCATGTACTGCTGGACGCCAAGGTCATTGGGGACCTGGTGCAGCTGACTCAGGAGGAACGCCAGGCCATCGAGATGTGCGGCAAGCACAACATCCCCTTCGGCATCACACCCTTCTACCTGACACTTATGGACCGCGAGCCGTCGAGGCGCTTCGACCACGCGGTGAGGGCCCAGGTCATTCCTCCCTTGGACTATGTGCGGGCCATCGTGGAGAGCAGGAGCTCAGGCTCCGCTTCCCTGGACTTCATGAAGGAGGGCCAGACCTCCCCGGTGGAGCTGGTGACCAGGCGCTACCCCATGATCGCCATATTCAAGCCCTACAACACCTGCGCCCAGATCTGCGTCTACTGCCAGCGGAACTGGGAGATCGACGGGGTGCTCTCCCCGGACGCCATGGCCCCGGAGGAGAAGATCGAGGCCGCACTGGAATGGTTCCAGTCCCATCCTGCGGTGAGCGAGGTGCTGATCACCGGCGGGGACCCCGCCATCCTATCCAACGGTCACCTGAGAAAGCTGTTCAGGCGCTTCGCGGAGATGGACCACGTCAAGCGCATACGCATGGGCACCAGGACCCCGGTGGTGCTGCCGATGCGCATGGACCAGGGATTCCTGGACGCCGTATCCGAGGTGCACGACCCCCCGCACAGGGAGTTCGCCCTGGTCACCCACTTCGAGCATCCCTACGAGGTGACCCCCGAATCCTCGGAGTGCATATCGTCATTGCGCTCCATGGGCATATCGGTGTACAACCAGCAGGTGTTCACCATGGAGAACTGCCGCCGCTTCGAGACGGTGGCCCTGCGCACGGCGCTCAAGAGCATCGGCGTGGACCCCTACTACACCTTCAACGCCAAGGGGAAGGAGGAGACCTCCAGCTACCGGGTGCCCATCGCCCGCCTGCTCCAGGAGCGCAAGGAGGAGGCACGGCTGCTGCCCGGGTTGAGCAGGACCGACGAGCCGGTGTTCAACATCCCCGCCCTGGGGAAGAACCATCTGCGGGCCTGGCAGCATCACGACCTGATCTCCCTGACCCCGCGGGGCGAGAGGGTCTATGAGTTCCATCCCTGGGAGAAGAACATCGCCGTGGCCCCGGTGTATGTGCATACGGACGTGCCCATATACGATTTCCTTAAGGCGCTGGAGGCCAGGGGCGAGGACGCCAGCCGGTACGGCAGCATCTGGTACTACTTCTAGGGCCGGGCCTGGGCCAGCCTGGTCAGCAGCTCGGAGAGCGTTCCCTTGCCCAGGTCCATGGTGGCGATCACCGCTATGGCCTCCCGCTTGCGCATGATGGGGACGGCGATGATGGGCATCCCGCGGTAAGGGCCGCTGGTGGAGATGCGCCTGATGATGGAGCCCTTCTTCATGGACTCCTCCAGCATGGGGCCGGTGAAGTGGGTGTCTATGACCTCCCCGTCCTCGCAGCGCACGCCGGGATGGTTCTTGCTGCGCATGGTCACCGGGAGCCGGCCCATCAGCTCGTGTATGGCCAGGGCCAGGCAGCGCAGCTCATCGGCCTCGGTGTCCTGGCTCAGGATGTTGGTACCCTCGTTCCAGCAGCGCTTGGAAAGGTTGCCCAGGGACAGGGCGGCGGTGACCGCCCCCTTCTCCGCGCCCTCGTAGTTGAAGGCCGAGCCTATGACGATGACATCGCCATCGTCCATGCGGAAGTAGTTGCGGAGCGGGGCGACCAGGGATTGGTCGGGGAACTCCTCGTCGCCCGGGAAGACTATCCTGCCCTCCTCCACCACCAGGGTGGTGGCCCCCACCGCGCCGGCGCGCACCGCTTCGTCCCTCTGCTCGCATCCCAGGCGCACCCTCTCGGCCACCCCCTTGATGAGAACGGCGCAGTTGAACTTGCCCAGGGTAAGGTCGGAAAGGTCGATCTGCCTCACCTCGATGCCCGAGTTCTCCAGCTTCCTGCGCCCCCGCTCGGTGATGGTTATGCCCAAACGGGAGCTCTCGATGGACCCCTCGCGCATCATCTTGTCCAATATGGTGCGCGTGCTGCCCTCGCCTATCTGCAGAACCTCCGCAAGGGCCTTACGTCCGATGGGCCCCTCCTTGGAGATGACCTGATGCGCCTTCCAAATATGGTAGGCGTTGAACTTTGGTGTTGGCCCTCCTGCGAAATATGAATTGAAGGACATTGGCATTATGGGATGGATATATAATCCATCCATAAATATGTTACATCATCCTATTGTTAAAGCCAGTATCACGAACGGGGAAAGTATTATAATGGCCATAATCGTTGGCAAAGGCGTATGCCTGAGGGTTCAGAGGTCTTCATAATATTGGATAAGGTCTCCAAAAGCTTCAACGGGAACCTGGTGCTGAGTGACGTCAGCACCACAGTGCATACCGGCGAGGTTCTTGGTCTGATCGGAAGGAGCGGAAGCGGAAAGTCCGTGCTCATTAACGCCCTGCGCGGCAACCAGGAATACAAGCCCGATTCTGGAAGGATCATCTACCGGGTGAACTACTGCGAGTCCTGCGGATGGATAGAGATGCCATCCCCTGGCGCCAAGTGCAGCAAGTGCGGGAAGGGCACCAAGATCACCGAGGTGGACTACTGGGCGCTGGGGGAGAGGGACCCCATGCGCATGACCATGCGCGGGCGCATCGCCATCATGCTGCAGAGGACCTTCGCCCTGTACGGCGACCTGAGCGTCATAGAGAACGTCTTCGAGGCCATGAAGGACAAGAGCGACGAGAAGAAGGTGGAGAGGGCCATCCAGCTGTTGGAGACGGTGAAGATGACCTACCGCACCATGCACATCGCCCGCGACCTGTCCGGCGGCGAGAAGCAGAGGGTGGTCCTGGCGAGGCAGCTGGCCCGGGACCCGCTGCTGTTCCTGGCCGATGAGCCCACCGGCACCCTGGACCCCGAGACCGCGGACACCGTGCACAAGGCGCTCATCAAGGCCGTGCAGGACACCGGGATGTCCATGATCGTCACCTCCCACTGGCCCAAGGCCATCGCCCTGCTGTCCCACCGCGCCATATGGCTGGACGAGGGCAAGATCAAGGCGGAGGGCACCCCCGAGGAGATCACCAAGGCCTTCGACGTCACCTTCGTCAAGGACAAGAGCATGGACGTGCAGATCGGCCAGCCGGTCATTCGTGTCGAGGGGGCCAAGAAGTACTTCTATTCCATCGTTCGCGGCGTGGTCAAGGCCGTGGACGACGTCAGCTTTGAGGTTGGGGACAAGGAGATATTCGGCCTCATCGGCCTGAGCGGCGCGGGGAAGACCACCCTTTCTCGCATGATCTCCGGCATCACCCCGGCCACGCACGGCGAGGTGATGGTGCGCATAGGCGATGATTGGATCAACATGTCCGATCCCGGAGAGGAGGGGAAGGGCCGGGCCACCCAGTATATTGGCATAATGCATCAGGAGAATGCCCTTTACCCGTTCAACACCGTTCTGCAGAACCTCACGGTCTGCCTGGGCATGAAGCTCCCGCAGGAGCTGGCCAAGATGAAGGCCATTCAAGTCATGCGCGGTGTGGGCTTCACCGCCAAGGAGGTGGAGCGCATCCTATATGCATATCCGGACTCCTTGAGCGTGGGCGAGAAGCAGCGCATCGCTCTCGCCAGAACGATGATCATCGAGCCCCGCTTCGTGGTGCTGGATGAGCCGACGGGCACCATGGACCCCATCACCAGGCAGGCGGTGGCCAAGTCCGTGCTGCACGCCCGCAAGGAGCTGAACGAGACCTTCCTGATCGTCAGCCACGACATGGACTTCGTCCTGGCCTGCTGCGACCGCATAGCCCTGATGAAGGGCGGCAAGATGGTGGCCCTGGGGCCGCCGCAGGAGGTCCTGGCCGGCATGACCCAGGAGGACCTGGAGGGCGACGAGTCCAAGGTCTGCGAGGTCTGATCTTGAAGGATTCCATAGGTCGCAAGACCCGTTTCGTGGAATGCCGGGAGGCTCGCGGAATGGGGGTGGGAGGTAGCCTGGCCCAGAGGGCCACCATCTCCGACAGCGGCCGCGACGTGGTGGCGGTGGCCATGGGCCCCGGAAAACGTCACATCACCAAGCCGGTGTGCGAGATCACCTACGGCCTCCGTGAGGAGGGCATCGACACCTCGGTCATCGTCGTCACCGCCGGTTCTGGCGTTCCATCCGACGCCCCGGACGTTTCCACAAGCTCGCTCTTCGGGCTGGACCCGGTGGAGGTGGCGCGCATCCAGCAGTTCAAGGTGGCCCTAATCCACCTGGGGAACGTGCGGAACCACATCATCTACAAGGCCCGTTTGATCCTGAGGAACGTGGACCTGCCGGCGGTAATCTGCTGCCAGGCCCCGGTGGACTTCGAGGACTTCGCGCGCATAGGCTGCAAGACCCGGCTGGTCATGCCCCATGAGGACGACGTCGGCACCAAGGGGACCATCATGGAGATCGTCACCGGAGTGGTGCGCGGGACCACCATCAGTCAGGTCAAGCTGGACGAGATAATAGCCAAGGTCAAGAGGACCATGCCTTAGAGGTCGTACCCCACCAGATGCGTCCAGTGCTTGGTGTTCTGATAGCCGAGCCGGTTGCGGATGTAATCATCCGATACGGTTGATATGCTGGCGCTGACCAGCTCCTTGATGCCGGTCATCCCCTCCAGGATGTGGAACTTCATGGGCGGTATCTTGAAGTACGGTTCGCCCACGATGTCCACATCGCCGTAGAGCACGAAGTCCTCGCTCAGCAGGTAGGCGTTCTCCCGAAGCTTCACCTTCTCCCGCCTGCCCTCCGGCAGGTACTCCCCTATGACCTGACCCTTCTGGTCCACGATGTGCACCATGTGGTCCTGGGGTTCCAGTATGTCCACGTCCGGACGGACCACCACCACGAACACCTCCTGCCTGGTAAGGACGTCCCACACCCCGGTGTTCACGAAGGCCATCAGCCCGCCGACCGCGCCGTTGCCCTCGGCGTCGCGCTCTCGCCGTTCCAGTTCCTGGCGGAAGTCCTGGTCCAGGAACTCCAGGTGGTCCACCCCCTCAACGGCCATCACCCTCTCCCTTATCGCCCTGCGCACGTCCTCCCTTTCCACGCCCTACAGCAACGCCTTTCGCCTATTCATAAGGTTTCACGGTCCATCTCAGATCAAAAAAGGACCTTGGAACGGGGCAAAAAAGATCCATTAGCCAGCATGAAATTTTCGGGCATACCCTTATCTATCGTACACTGCATCCATGTGGGGGACATGATGAGAGCAGTTGTCAACGGCAAGGAAAAGGAACTGCCGGATGGGGCCACCTTGGCACAGGCCATCGAGGGCGAGCCATACGTTCCTGGCAGCTCCGTGGCATTGATCCGCCCTATGGACGCCCAACGCAAGCTGACCAACGAGTACATGGTCAAGACGGCCAGGGGCTGCTTCATCATCCAGCTCAACGGGAGCAAGTACGCGGAGGGGTGGAAGAGGCTGTACCACGACGTGGTGGGCCGGAACCTCCGCTGGCAGACCAGCCGCCTGCACGCCTTCGGGGCCTTCCCCACCGAGTTCGACAAGTCCAGGGGGACCAGCCATTACAAGCGCTACGACTGCTTCTTCGCTTTGGGCGGCTACGACGTCAACACCACCTACTTCATGATCGCCCGCACCGACCTCAGCGACGACCTGGGGCTGCAGGACGCCGTCTTCGGAAGGGTGACCCGGGGCAGGCACATACTGGACCTGCTGAAGGAGGGGGATGTCATCGAGCACATCGAACCGGTGGTGCTGCGCATGACCTCCCAGGACGCCTTCGCCACCTCTGACCTGGACCAGCCCCTGGAGGAGGGGATGGTCATCGAGACCTTCGTGGGGGTCAAGCTCGACGAGCGCTCGCCCCTCTGCTGCGAGCACTTCCTGGTGGTCACCGGCGAGGGCAGCCTGCCGATCGACGAGAAGTGCTTCAGCTATTCCGCCAGCGAGGCCGACATGGACACCGAGCTGGGGCAGGAGTTCAGCGAGGTCCGTCATCCCGACGATGTCACCGTGCGCCACAAGGGCTACCAGACCGGGAAGATATTCTTCTACAACCAGGTCCGCCAGCTCAACCGCTCCCACAACCTGGTGGGAAAGGTGACCAACGGTCAGAACCTGGTGCACCTGGTCCCGGCCAAGGGCAGGGTGCTGGTGCGTCCCGATCCGGTCCGCATAATGACCATTGGCATGACCCAGGCCCAGGCCCAGGAGTTCCTCGAGGGGCTGGGGAAGGAGCAGAAGAGGCGCGGCGACGTATCCGACGAGGCCATCGTGGTGGAGCAGGAGCCGGAGATGACCATATTCGCCATGAAGGAGAAGGCCGTTGAGACCATGGGGGTACCCAAGGACAAGGTGTTCCCGCTGACCATGGACCCCGAGTCATCCCCGTGGACGGTGCGCTACTTCCGCAAGGTCACCGGGCTGGACCACAAGCCCGTGGGCACCATGAAGGTGCACTTCACCTTCGAGGGCATGCCCATGATCACCTTCGAGGGCAACCCCAAGCTGGCCGCCGACCTGTACCCCGAGGAGCAGTTCAAGGGGCGGTCCGTGCGGGGGGAGGTGGCCATCACCAACATGTCCCGGCCGCAGCGCGGACTGATCGGCATACGCCTGGAGGAGAGCGAGGAGTTCGGGCCCACCGGCGAGGAGCCGCACGGGGCCAACATGCTCGGCCGGTTCGTGGGCGACCTGGGCGCCATGATGTCCGGGGTGGAGGAGGGGCAGATCATATACGTGCGCAGGGCCACCGCCGAGGAGGCCGAGGCCAAACCGGTCAAGTCGTCTGCGGCCAAGAAGCCCAAGGCCGAGGTCAAGGAGAAGGCTGCAGTTAAGAAGCCCAAGGCCGCTGCCAAGAAGGCTCCGGCAAAAAAGGGCGCCAAGAAGCCCAAGGGGGATTGAAATGGACAAGGACACAGAGACCAGACTGATATTCATCGCCCCCAGCTCGGACCTCACCCCCGACCGCATCGCCAGGTTCGTCCATAACCTGGGCAACGAGGTCACGGCCAAGGAGACCTGCTACGGGGTGGTGCTCCAGGGGCCCAGGGAGGCCGTGCTGAGGACGCTCACCGAGGTCCGCAAGATGGACCCCAACCGCATATTCTCAAAGATAAGGGCCTTCCCCGCCGGGGACATCCGGCGCTGCCGGGCCCATCACGGTTCCAGACCGGGATTCGCCCAGCTGGAGAAGGAGTGGAAGGACCTGTGCCTGGTGGAGTCCGGCCTGGTCTGCCTGGAACGCGGAGAGGTGCCCCCCGAGCCCAAGAGGCGGGGCAAGCTCCCGGTCAAGGAACTCAAGAAGCTCATCGACGAGGTGCCGCAATGAAGATATTCATGATGCCGCCGAACAGCCTGATATTGTACGACCTGATAGAGAGGTTCGGCCACGAGCCCCTCAGCCTGATGAAGGCGCTGAGGGACCGCGTGACCTCCAACGAGATAGAGGCGCCGCCGCTGAACGTGACCCTGGACGACGTCAAGCTCGGGCTCAAGTACGCCGGCATAGAGGTCCCTTCCGGGATCCGCGGCAGGCTGGCGGTGTACGGTCCGCTCATCGAGCAGGCCGAGGCGGCCATATTCATGGAGGACGCCCCGTACAGCTTCGGATGCGTGGGATGCCAGCGCACGAACGAGCTGGCCAAGCTGCTGGTGCGCAAGCGTAAGGTGCCCATCCTTTCCCTGGAGTATCCGTCCAACGAGGAGGAGGCCAAGGACATGGTCTACAAGGTGAAGCAGTTCCTGGAGGGTTTGAAATGATCAAGATCGCCCAGTTGTCCTGCGGGACGGAGTACAGCGCGGTGCAGGGGGAGATCGAGAATGCCGCGGAGACCGTGGGGGCCAAGATGGTCTACCCGGACGTGGACATGGAGAAGATCGACAAGGCCGTGGAGGAGTTCGGCTTCAACCCCGCCAGCCCCCAGCTCAAGCTGATGATCGCCAGGGCCATGGAGCTGGCCAACGATAACTACGACGCCGACGCCATATTCATCGCCACCTGCTTCCGCTGCGCCGAGGCCGCCCTGGTGCGCACCGAGCTGAGGAAGTTCGTGCAGGAACGGGTGCGGCTGCCGGTGGTCACCTACTCCTTCACGGAGAGGACCAAGTCCGCGCAGCTGCTTACCAGGATGGAGGCCCTGGTGACCATAGTGGAGCGCAAGGAGCTTCTGGCCAGGGAGAGGCAGGTCGGCCTCACCGCCGGGCTGGATTCCGGATCGTCGACCACCAAGGCGGTCATCATGCGGGACAACGAGATCATAGGGAAGTACTGGCTTCCCACCGCGGACGTCTATTCCTCCGCGGAGACCGCGCTCACCAACGCCCTGGCCGAGGCCGGGGTGAAGCTGGAGGAGCTGGAGGGCATCGGGACGACCGGATACGGGCGATTCACCCTGGGCAAGAAGTTCAAGGCCAAGCTGGTGCAGGAGGAGCTCACCGTCAACTCAAAAGGCGCCGTATGGCTGGCCGGAAGGCAGAAGGGCGAGGCCACCATCATCGACATCGGCGGAATGGACAACAAGGCCATCACCGTGCGCGACGGCATCCCGGACAACTTCACCATGGGAGGGATATGCGCCGGCGCTTCCGGCCGTTTCCTGGAGATGACCGCCAAGAGGCTCAAGGTGGAGATCACCGAGCTCGGCGCCCTGGCGGACCAGGGCGACCACGGCAAGGTCAAGATGAACTCCTACTGCTCCGTCTTCGGCATACAGGACCTGGTGACGTCCCTGGCCGCCGGCAACACGCTGGCCGACGTGGCCTCCGCGGCCTGCCACAGCGTGGCCGAGCAGATATACGAACAGCAATTGCAGGAGATCGAGGTGCGCCACCCCATCATCCAGGTCGGGGGCACCTCCCTGATATCCGGCCTGGTGACGGCCATGGAGCACACCCTCGGGCAGCGCCCGATAGTGCCCAAGGACTCCCAGTACATCGGGGCGGTGGGCGCGGCCCTGCTCTCCTCCGGGCTGCTGGGGTGAGACGTTGGTTGAATTCGAGCTGGAGGGGACCGAGCAGTACGCGCTCGAGTCTTACCAGTGGCTGCTGGAGCGCATCCTGATCGACATGGGCATCACCAACATGATCGAGCGGGTGAAGTTCGTCATCCGCCCGGACCAGACCCTGTTCATAATCTCCCTGAAGGTCAAGCAGGCCGGGGGCAAGCGCCCGGTGCACGACATCGCGGAGATGGAGCAGCAGGAGGGGGGCACGTTCATCACCATCAAGGACGAGTCCTACGCCCCCCGGCTGCTGGCCAGCCTTTGGAGGCTGTACGGCAGGGAGCGGGTGCAGCAGCTGACCCGTCTGGAGATATTCGTGGAGGGCGTTCCCGTCCGCGAGCTGGAGGACCTCAAGCTGGATCCCGAGGAGGGGGTGCGCTCGCAGCTGCTGGACGCCATGTGGCGCCTGCTGCCCGAGGGCCTCAAGATCCGCAACGAGTACTTCAACGACAATGTGATGACCATCGTGGCCACCGAGCACGGCATGACCGTGGATTTCATCGCCGAGGCGCAGAAGGTGCACACCAGCATGATAAAGGGGGAGGAGGACTGATGTACGAGGTTCTGATGTTCGACGGCGGGGTGCACAAGGTGGACGAGCTGCTCGACCTTATAGAGGACGTCGGCGGCTTCGTGCTCCAGCGGACCCAGGTCCAGGTGATGATAACCCTGACCATAGCCATTCCCGCGGAGGACCGCCCGCTCATCGAGAAGAAGACCGCCGAGCTGGGGGGCAAGATCGTGGAGGTGCCGCTGGCCGGAACGGAGATAGCGGTCATTGGACCGACCCTGGGCCGCCATCACATGCCCCATCCCATATGCGACATCGCAGAGCACCTGCGCAGGTACGGGGCGATCACCATCGTCATGGGCCTGGCCCGCGGAAGAGGCCGCAAGACCTGCCAGATATCCGCGGCGGAGAAGGCCATCATCGAGGAGTACGACGCCGCGATATTCATGCTGGGCAACTTCAAGGAGTGCGTGACCCACGAGAAGATCGACCTGTACAAGGATATCCAGATCCCGGTGGTTACCGTGGTCGGTCCGGAGCTGGAGTCCCTGCCGCACTGCGAGGCCCTGGTCTGCGGGGTCGGCCGCAAGGTGGAGAGGATGCGCCGCTCGGAGGAGATCGCCAAGCTGGAGGAGATCGCCGACCGGGTCAAGGAGGTCATCGACAAGCGCCGGCAGGAGATCGAGGAGGACCCCCTGTTCGTGCACCCGTCCGAGGTAAAGGACGCCCTGGACGACATGGAGGCGGTGCAGGTGTGCCTGCGCCCGGCCCCGGTGGTGCTGCACGTGGACGGCCTGAGGGTCAAGATCCCCTACAAGAAGCACCTCCATGAGCTGGAGGAGCTGGAGGTCTACGGCCGCAAGCTGAAGGACATCGCGGTCATCTCCGACTGCCGTCTGGGGGACAGCACCATCATCAAGATCAAGACCAAGGCCGAGGTCGAGGGCAAGGTCAGGGGCTGAGTCCGACATCCGCAGAAGGGGAACATGCGCAAGGGCAGCTACCTTTTGATCCTGGCACTAGAAAGGGCGGAAGAGCTGGAGGTGGGAAGGCTGGGGCGCATATCGTTCCCTGCAGGTCTGTACCTTTACTGCGGCTCAGCCCTTAATGGGGTGGAGGCGCGGGTGGCCAGGCATTTGCGCAGGGATAAGCGCCTGCACTGGCACATCGATCGCCTGTTGGCCTCGGGCGAGGCGGTGGGGGCGCTGGTAATCCTGAGCGAGGAAAGGCTGGAGTGCCGCATGGCCGATCTATTGGCCGAGCACGAGGCAATCCTCTGCCCGATCAACGGATTCGGCTGCTCCGATTGTTCCTGCCGCTCCCACCTGTTCCGTATTGCCGATGAGGGTCTCCTGGAGCATGTGCTGAACGATGTACACCGCAGGATCAGATGATGTTCAGGAGCAGGAAATAGCAAAACAGGGTCAAAATGACCGAAAGGACCAGGGTGGTCACCAGCTTCATCCCGGCATCCCTCTTATCCGCATATTCCTCAAGGAATAGCAATCTCCCAACGAATGAGGACCAGGCCAATACGGTGGAGGGCAGGAAGGTGAAGGCGAAGAGTACCGGGTAGGTGTTCTCCGAGCGCACATCGAGCAGAAGCTGGAAGAGGGCCATGACCGAGATGACGATCAGCGAGAGCAGCGAAAGCATTATGGAGGTGGTCAGGAAGATGCCGGTGTACCTCTGCCCCCTCACGGTCATGAGGACTAAAAAACCTGATCGGAGTTTAAAAGGATATCGATGGGCGCCGGCTCACCTGCTCCCCCTACCTTTCTGGGGCGGATGCGGCCTCGAGGGCGGTGCTGCCTTGCCCCCCTTCTTGGGGCCCTTGCCCCTGTCCCTGAAGAACATCCTCCTGCCCAAGAAATAAGTGGCGGCCAAGGCGATTATGAGCACGGTGAGGACCACTGGCATGGCGCCCCCCAGGTAAGCGCCCCACGGGTCATGCCCTTCCTTTTCCTGTAGCGTCGTGGTGGCGTTGACCAGGTCCGAACCCTCTCCCGCGCCCAGGACATTGACCGCCACCACGCGGTAGTAGTAGGTGACCTGGGAGGGAAGCCCCGTATCGTTGTACCAATTGCCCTGCACCGCGGTCATGTAGACCACCATGTCCGGTCCCAGCCCGCGGTAGAGATCGAACCTAACTATGGACTGACCCCCGTCCTCGGGAACGTTCCAAGTGAGCATGATGTGGTCCCTCCCCGGTAGCGCCGTGAGGTTCATCACCTTCCCTGGGCGGTCCCCGCTCCAAATGGGGTTCGCATCGGCCTCCTCGCTCCAGTCCCCCGGGCCCACCATGTTCATGGCCCGCACGCGGTACACATAGCCCGCACCGTTGCTGACCGAGGTGTCGTTGAGCCCCAGGGAGCTGCTGGTCAATATCACCTCCCCGGCTCCTCCTGACCTAAGGACCTCGTAGCCCGAGATGCCGCCGGTCCCCTCCAGTTGTGGCGAGGACCAGCTCAGTTGCACATACCCGTCTCCGGCCATCGCCGAGACATCGGTGGGGACGGAAGGCGTGACCCCGCAGGTCTCGGTTACCACTTCCGTCCTGGTGCCCTCACCGGCCCTGTTCACCGCGCTAACCTGGAAGGAGTACCGCACCCCCTCGTTCAAGGCGCTGCATATGTACTCCGTGTCCCGAACATCCGCCAGATAGCCGGGGGCAAGACCTCCGGAGGACATGTACACCTTGTACCCCAGTACCTGCGCACCTCCATCATTGGACGGAGCGGTCCAGGACAGCTGGATATGACCTAGACGACCTTGGACCACCAGGTCATTCGGGCTGCCGGGGGTGGTATGGGGCACTGCGGCCACGATCTCCGACAGGTTCAATCCGGCCGGGGATTCCACTGCGATCCTATAGTGGTATTCCACTCCGTTCACCAGCCCCCGATCCCAGAACATCTCCTCCATTACGTCCGAACGCAGCAGTTCCAACGAATCATTGCTCAGGCCGCGGTATATCCAGTATCTTAGCGCACCCTCACCTTGCCCCTCCCAGAACAGTCCCACCTGTCCATCGTCCTCAATGATGGTGGTGACCCTCACCCTGCCGGTGTCCATTATACTGACGGTCATCACCCCGCTCGGCTCGCCCTCTCCCGCCAGATTGAAGGAGCTCACCCGGTACCTGTAGGAGGTGCTGCGGTTCAGTCCATAATCCACATGACCCAGGACCGCAGCGTCCAGCGAAATGACCGGCTTCATCTCCCCGTCCCCCTCCGCCCGATAGATGATGTATCCGCAGGGATCGGAACCTCCATTGTCGAGGGGCCTCTCCCAGCTCAGCGTGGCGTTGTTCACTCCCGCCCTCAGGCTCAGGTTCGACGGGGGGCCGGGGTATGTCCGCGGCGCCAGAGAAGGGGTGCTGCCCGCACCCTCTCCCGCCAGGTTTATAGCATGGACCTGATAGGTGTGCATCTCTCCCGGCGATAGCAGCGAGTGCACGAACATCCTTTCACTGGTGTTACCCAACAGCGACCCGTCCTCGTATACTCTGTATTCGGTGACGGGAGTGCCGCCGTCGAAGCCGGGAGGGTCCCAGGTCAGCAAAAGGTACTGGTTCCCCGGGGTGGCCTTAGGGTGCTCCGGGGCCAAGGGAACCGTGCATGGCGTGGCCTCCACCTCCTCGCTCAGCTCGCTGCTGCCCCCCGGCCCTAAGGCCCGCACAGCGTACCTGTAGGTCTGGCCGTTGACCAGTCCCTGGTCGATGAAGACGGTGATATTTCCCAGCGTGGTCCAAAGTTCCAGCTCCGTACCCGTGGCCCGGTAGATCCAATATTCATCGACCGTACCGTTCGCGGGTGACCAGGAGAGGCGCACGAATCCATTCCCGGAGGAGGCCGCCAGGTCCCGTGGTGGTTCCAACGACCCTACGGCCAACACCGGGGCTTGCAGCACGGCCACCGAAATAAGCAGGACCAACACCATAACAGCTGGCACTGAACCTCGAACGAACAACCCCCCCCACCACCGTCCAGGTGATGGACATCATACTATTTGGGAGATGTGCTCCAATAGAAAAACCAGCTGCCGAACGGGTCATTGGTAATGAATGTAACCGCGGGCAAGCCCGCGGGCGTACTAATCTTGGGAGATAGGATACGCATCTTAAAAAGGGGACAGCTCCGTATTTATAGTTTTATCCGTTTGTTCGCTCAGTTGATATTGAGCGAGAACCTCAAAACCATTAATTGCCCGAAGGACATTGACCATCCCGGTAGGGAAGTAGGTGCCGGCGCAGGCGTGGTCCCGTCTTGGCCGGGAGTGAAGGTCTATGGATGATGCGAGCTCAGCAGGATACGACGGTCCAGATATGATCGGTCCGCCGATGGCGGGGAGGTCATGCCCCGGGAAGGCATCGCTGTGCATAATGGACATGCAGATATTCATGGAAGCCCCATATGCCGAAGGGGTCATGGCCCAATTAGAGTGTTCTCTGGGCTCGGTAGTTGTCTTCCTGTCCTGCGGGCATCTGAAAAGGGAGACCCATGACCTGGAGTCGACCCGTTTCATCATCGAGACATCGCTCTCCGTGCAGGAGGTCGCGGCCTTGGTCCTGGCCATAGAGGGGGTAGAGCAGGTGACCATCGAACCCTGGTCAAGGGATGTCGCTGCCGCCTCGCCGCCCATCATTCCAGATGACCATGCCGGCTCTCGCTGTGTAGATTCCGCGTTCGAGGTGCTTCATGATCTCGTCCGCGAGCTGGACAGGTCCTCGGGCATCAGTACCAATCTGATATTGGACGGCGGATCCATTCCGCTAGAGGGGGCAGAACCGACCGAGCTGGGGCTCACCCTCTTCCATCTGGTTCAGCACCTATCCATGTCCGTGCAGGGTCCGGGAGGGGAGGGGGATCCGGGGGCCGGGGTGGCCATCTTGGCCAGGCGCTCGGCCACCAGGGTGATGATGGAGGTGTCCGCACTAGGGCCCTCCATGGCAGCGAGTAAGGGGCATCGCTCCCACCATCTAGCGGCCGTCGAACGAATGTCCATGGCCAATGGGTGGCGGCTATCATTCCCGGAGGGCACCGATGGGATAGAAAGGGCGGTGCTCAGGCTGGGTCCGGGGACGAGGAACATGCTGGTCATGGTGGCATTGGACGCAGGGAGGATGTTCGCGGTGCCTGTGCGGGACATCCTGTGGGTGATAGGAGTGCCCGCCTCCGTGGTTCATGACCGGGAGGTGCTGTTCCAAGGCTCCAGGGTCCCACTGGTACGCCTCAACGAACCTGAGGAGGGGGCGGCCAAGGGTCTGATCCTGAGCATGAACGGCGATCGGGCCTGCCTCTTGGTGTCCGAGGTGTTGGGCCCCCGGGATTTCCTGCCTGATATGGGCTGCGTAGCGGACCCCTTCCATCCCTTCATCTGCGACGGCGTGCTGGACTGCTTCATCAAGGCCCCGCTCCTGGATACTGCCAGGCTCCTCCGCTCCTCCCGGGACCGGGGAAAGGAGGTGCCGGTGGGATCGCAGAAGGGAGAGCAACTGGCCCTCCTCAGTTCTGGGGCCTATATGGTGCTCTAACACCAATATTGCAGCTCTAACCGATCAGATCCCCAAAAGGCCGCTCAACATCAAACGCACGGCGTATTCTGCCAGCGAGGCCACCCACAGCAGGCTTATGAGGTGGATGGCCGCCCCCATAACGTGCCCCCCGCGCATCAGGGGCAACATCAGCGATGAGAAGAAGGCGTGCACCAGCACCACCCCGAAGGCCATCAAACGCAGGGGCTCCACGTCGAAGTTGGCGTTGAGCACGGTGTCAAGAAATCCGCTGGTGATCCCTCCGTCATCGCTTATCTGCACGCTCTCTATGACCTCTCCCATGTATTGGGTTATCCCTATGGTGATCCAGAGGGTGAACGCCAGGGAGATCATGACCCCATACAACACCCCGAAGAAGTTGGAGGCGATAAGGTTCCTCTTCCTTCTAATGGACAGTATCTTGAACATGTTGTTGCTGATGAACAGGGAGGTCTCCTCCGGTTTGGAGCCGTTGAGGGCGCATTCCATATACATGTCCCCGAACCGGTCGATCAGATGGCTGGATGTCTCGCTGGAGAAGTGCTTCCACGATATCTTGGGATCAATATGCATGCGCAGGCGCTTCGACAGGCCCCGGACCATGGGGGTGAGGGGACCGAACTTGTGCATGGCCAGCTTGTTCACCGCCTGGACCATGGTGATGCCCGCGGCGGAGGATGATC